>CAZCKO010000045.1:0-20124 GCA_964499275.1 uncultured Rhodospirillaceae bacterium | reverse complement strand
GAGGGGCGCTCGATGACCTTTGGGCCAGGGGTACCGTCGCAATCACTTCGCTCCTGGGAGGCATTTCTAGATGCCTCGAGGGCTGCAGCCGGAGGGGATCTTCTCGGCGATGCAAAGGACTGGGAAGACCTCGAAAGTAAAAATTCTATTATGGTGGGTAGCCCAGAGACAGTGCGAAAAAAACTCTGGGAATTTGTAGAGGATGCCAAAGTCGGGAATTTATTGATCCAGTTTCAGTTCGGCAACATGAAAGATGAGTTGGCTCGTAAGTCAATGAAATTATTTGCAGAGCAAGTAATGCCGGCGATGCGACGGGATTCTTCAGAATTGTTTGCAAAAGATTTTCCAATGCTTGAAGAAATGGAGGCCGCGGAATGAGCCTTCGCGATTTAAACGTCCAGGAACGCAAGGTTCAGGTTTATGAAGCAGGAATAGGTACGCCGGTCCTCTATCTTCACGGCATTGCGGATATGCATGGGCTGAGTGAAGAGAAAAACGATTTTGTGAAGGCGCTGGAAGACAATTATAGAATAATAGCTCCGGCCATGCCTGGATGTGTAGGGTCTGATGAAGATAACAGCCTGGAGAGTATAGATGATTTGAGATTTCATACTCTTGAAGTAATGGATGAACTCGGGCTAGAAAAAATCGATATCGTGGGAAATTGCGTTGGTGGATGGCTGGCAGCAGAATTAGCCGTGCACAATCCAGAAAGAGTAAATAGGCTCGTTTTGGTTGGTGCCCCGGGATTGTTTGTTTCCGGAGAGCAGATTGGTGATTTGTTCATGGCTGTCCAGCCTCTTAACGGCACAATAGATGATGTTCGGCACATGCTATTTGGGGATGGCAATAGTGAACTGGCAAATCAATGGATCCCAGATCAGTTGACCGGTAAACCACAGGGGATGCTGAGGTATAAAACATTTCGTTGTATAGCCCGTTTTGGTTTTAAACCGCCCTACTTTTACGATCAAAAATTGATCGAACGGTTGCATAGATTTAAAGGCGACACCTCAGTGATATGGGGAAAAGATGATCAATTCGTTCCTTTAAGCCACGCGGAAGCATATCAGGCAGGTTTTGTAAATTCTTCTATCAATATTATTGACGGGTGTGGACATGCGGTAATCTTAGAATCGTCCCAAACAGTTGCCGATAAAATATCCGAGTTTTTAGTCTAATCCAAAATAATTAAGCGTACAAAATTAAGAACTAATCATGGCACTGTTGATTGATTCCCGAGATCTTGCAGGACTTATTTCCCTAGATGACGCAATTAACGCTGTCAGGAACGGATTTACTGATCAGGGAAATTGTCCTTCTTTCAGTGCTCCTAAAACGCGTATCCAACATGAAGATCGTCGCATTACTGTTCACCCTGGAGGCTGTCCTTCATTAAAAGTTTCCGGAATGTTCATTCATGCTGAAAGGTTTACCTTTAAAGGCGATGCTCAACAATATAACGGAGCAGGGCGCCGAGTGTATGTAGCCTATAATTCCGAAACAGCGGAATTAAGGGGAATTATAGTTGGGTCTCTGCCACTGTATTCATTTGATAGTTTTGAAGAATGCTTTGGTACGGAAACCTCTATAACGAGTGCCGTTGGGACGGATTTAATTGCTCGGAAAGACTCTAAGGTTTTGGGATTACTGGGTACCGGGCTTCAGGCGCGCCGACACTTGATCGCTATGGCTAAAATTCGACCCATTGAAGAAGTGCGGGTTTATAGTCGTTCCTTGGAAAATCGAAACAAGTTCATAGAAGTTATGAATGGACACTGTGATTTGGAGATGAGAGCTGTTGAGGAAGCTGAGCAGGCAGTCTATGGAGCCGATTTAATCTGCTGTGCGACCAATACCAATGTTCCGGCTTTGTACGGTGAGTGGCTGTCAGACGGACAACACGTTACTTCAATTGTTAATTCGACCAAGGGAGTAATGCAGCAAGCGAAGTTATCTAAGACTCGTCGAGAAATTGACGATGAGGTGGTTCGTCGTGCTGATAAGATACTGGTAAATATTAGAGAACAATCAATCGTGGAGGAGCACGGGGATTTGTGCGAGCCAATAGAGCAGGGATTTGCCAGATGGGAAGATATTGTTGAACTCGGTGAGGTTTTAACGGGAAAAGCTGAGGGGAGAACCTCAAGCGAACAGATTACACTTTTTAAACAAAATTCTGATCAGGGTGTCGGTTTTATGGGGTTGGCTAAGTTAGCCTGTGATATCGCGGAAGCCAACAATATCGGAATAGAAATCTAGGTCAGTCATTTCAAGAGATGTGAAAAAGACTATCTAACCTACGGATAGCATTGCATATTAGTCGTATCCGTTTATTAATCATATTAACTTTACTACTAATATTTTTAATTAAACCGGGTGTTCAGCAAAGCTTCTTCGTCGCTCGCTCGTTTGGATGGTGGCACATTCAACGTACTAACGCTCACTTATTGCAAGTCTGAGCGCTAGGCCCGTGAATACTGTTCCTGCGATCCGATTCATAATTACTTGGGTTTTCTCAGATCCTTTCAGCAATTCTCTTAGAAATCCCGCTGACCAAGCGATAGACCCAAAAATCAATAGTGTTGCAATCATGAACATCCCGCCAAAAACCATCATCTGGATTGTTATTGATCCTATGGTTGAATCGGCAAACTGAGGGAGAAATGCCAAGAAAAATATGGCTACTTTGGGATTAGTGATATTCATTATCACACCTTGATAGTAAAACTTACGAAAATCCATTGGCAGTTCGGCAGGCTCACGAATTTTTGTGGCATCTGCCTTGAATGCGTGCCAAGCGAGATAAAGCAAATACATCGCGCCCGCAATTTTCAACATGTTAAAAGCCAACTCAGATGTTTGAAAGATGGCTGCCACACCTAATGAAACAGCTGCGGTATGTACTAGCAATCCAGTACATAGACCGATAGTAACGATAAAGCCTGCTTTTCGTCCGTGTAATGCTGATTGGGTTAAAACAAAAATGTTGTCAGGACCCGGCGCAAAGGCTAGCGCTACGGATGCTACTAAAACAATTGCTACTGTCTCAATAGGTATCATTTTGTGATTCTCCTGCGCTACCTACCTGCCGAGACAAACCTACCATCAAAAAGAACCAGAGGCCGACAACATAGAGTATTGGTTTTGGTTTCATTGCTGTGAACGGTGTCAGGACGAAAAAATGGCCGTAGGGGTGGAATTCGAGCCCATGAAGGAGTTGCCTCATGTCTGATTTTGTAAAACGGTGACCAAAATTAGATCGGTTATGATGATTTAATTTCGGATATCCTGATGGAACCACTCCATTGGGATGTGCATACCTAGTTTCTTTTTCTTGGCACTTTCATATATCACCCGACCGACAGCGGCAAATTGCAAGCCAGCAGAATTATTGTCAAAAAAGATACTTTCGTCATCATTCTCTCGACCCTGGGTATCGCCGTTTATGACACTCGCCAATATTGGCCAGTCATTCGTTTGATAACGTCGCAAGTAGGCCTTACCCGAAGGGCGTCGAGATCTCTCCTGTTCAGAGCCTATATTGAGGTCGTCGTAGGACCCCTGTGACATTCCGATAATTTTATCCACCGAAGTAAAAACCGGCTCGTCTATCTCATCGATACGGCAACGAATGAACAAGGCTCCTGAATTTTGTGAATTTAGCATTTCTTGGGTGTAGACTGGCTTTCTAGAGTCAGTACACAGAGCAACAATATCGGCATTATCGGCGACAGCCTGGTTATCTTCTACAATATGAACCGGCACGCCTAGTTTTTTGGTCATTTTGTCTGCAAAGTGTTCACGATTCGCCTTGGTAGGGCTCCAAACTCTTATTTCTTCGATATTACGCACTGTACAAATAGCTTCGGTATAGGCATCGGCCATACCCCCTGACCCCACAACACCCAAAATCTTTGAATTTTGTTTTGATAAATACTTTGCACCAACAGCGGCGGTGGCGCCGACTCGGGCATGTTGAATCATACCGTCATTCATTAAGGCGATTATTTCTCCATTTCTCATGTCTATAAGAATAACAAACCCACAATATTTTCCGGGCTCCATGTTGTGCCATTCCTCGGTTACAGCTCCATCGTATTCAGTCCAAGACAAAATGTCGGATTTAAAGCGGAAGGCGAGAGTAGGGGGGTCATACATTGCTCCTAAAAGAGAACCCCAACGATAATAGTCTCCGTCAACGGCGGTAGGCGACCAGAGATCTGTTCGTGGTTGAAAACAAGCCAGACCCTGCGCGTATTGTTTGAGAACATCCTCGATGGCGTCCACAGCGTCTTTCATATTAAGGACCCGTTCTTGAATATCATTATTTATTAGAAGAGCCAATTTATTCTCCAATAGTGGTAATTATTGAGGCTTTTTAAATCACTCTATAAAAGTCAATTAAAAAAGCGCCCCGTTGCCCCAAGTACGATATTAATCAAACCCAACCACAGGTTGGCAGTAACGATAATTCTGATTTGGTTAAGGTTTTCGCCTGCGACCGGAATATTGTCATCATTTACGGCTTTTTTGAAACGCGCGTATGGGGCAAACCAAAGGTGAAAATATAGGAGGGCCATTAGCCAGCCAATCCCGTGCATTACGTGATATAAGACCGGAAGGTTTTTAAACCCAGAATAACCAACGAAGGCTATATAGTATCCGGTGGCAATAAGAAGGATAACCGCAAACCAGACCCACGGAAAAAACTTCTTAAAGCTCCGGTCCCACAACCTTATGCGGTCAGGAGGCTCCATTGGGCCGGCAGCTAACCGCAAGACATAAACGGCAAAAAACATTCCGCCCACCCAAATTACGGCAGAGAGAAGATGTAGTGTGACAGCTATAGCCATAAATTTTTCCTATCAAATGTTTTTCGTTGTTCACGCGGGCTTGATTACCGTTGACCGGTAATCTAGTTTCCGCGTTTGATTATATATAAGTAAGGCCAACCGTAAAATTAGATTATAAAAGTAGGATCAATGAAGTTTGCCGGCACTGACACCTATGTCACCACAGATGATTTAAATATGGCGGTAAATGCTGCCATTAACCTTGAACGTCCCCTTCTTATAAAGGGTGAACCAGGGACTGGTAAAACGCTGCTCGCTATTGAAGTCGCGAAAGTTCTTGGGATGCCCCTAATAGAATGGCACATCAAATCTACTACCAAAGCCGTAAACGGACTTTATGAATATGATGCGGTGTCTAGGTTGCGAGATTCCCAGTTAGGCGAAAAGGGAGTGGACGAAATTGGGAATTACATTGAAAAAGGCCCTCTATGGCATGCTTTTGAAAGTCATGATCAAGCAGTCGTATTAATAGATGAGATAGATAAGGCAGACATTGAGTTTCCAAATGATTTATTACAAGAGCTCGATCGTATGGAATTTTTTGTATACGAAACTCAACAGACTATTAAGGCAAAACAAAGACCGTTGATTATTATTACGTCAAATAACGAGAAAGAGTTGCCGGATGCATTTTTGCGTCGTTGCTTCTTTCATTACATTCAATTTCCCAAGAATGAGACGATGGAGAAAATAATTAACGTTCATTTCCCGGATATCAAAAATAATTTACTCAAGGAGGCACTTGAGGTTTTTTATTCTATTAGAGATGTTAATGGAATAAAAAAGAAGCCTTCAACGTCAGAGCTCTTGGACTGGATTAAGCTTCTCCTTATTGAGGATATAGATCCCGAAACAATCAAAATTGACTCGGGCAAAGCTATTCCGAAACTTTACGGTGCATTGCTTAAAAACGAACAGGATGTTCATATGTTTGAACGCCTTGCTTTTATGTCCCGTCGACCGTCGTGAGCTAAAGTAAGATATGTTCGTTGATTTTTTTTACGAGCTACGAAATATAAAAATTCCTGTAACTATTCGTGAATTTCTCATGCTGCTTGAAGCCATGGAACAGGGTGTCTGCGGTGAAAGTGTTGATGATTTCTATTATTTGGCACGCTCTGCTCTGGTAAAAGATGAACGCAACTATGATCGCTTCGATCAGGTGTTTGGAAATTACTTTCGTGGTTTAGAAAGCAAGAGCGCTGCTTTTTTTGAAGACTCTATCCCAAGCTCTTGGCTTAGATCTATCGCGGAACGGGTTTTTAGTGAAGAAAATCTGGAAAACATAGAGAAACTTGGGTTTGATGAACTCATGGAGGAGTTACAAAAACGTCTGGAAGAACAGGACAAGGCGCATTCAGGAGGAAGCAAGTGGATTGGAACAGGGGGCACTTCTCCATTTGGTCATTCCGGAAAAAATCCGGCCGGAATTCGCATTGGCGGCGAGGGTGGCGGCGGTAGCGCTACCAAAGTATGGAAAAAAAGGAAGTTCAGGAATTTAACTGGTGAAGTTGAAATAGGGACCAGGAATATAAAAATTGCTTTGCGACGTCTTAGAAAGTTTGCACGTGAGGGCGCAGAGGATGAGTTTGACCTAAATTCTACCATTTCTTCAACAGCAAGAAATGGAGGTCTGCTGGATGTCAAAATGAGGCCGGAACGACGAAATAGGGTGAAGGTGCTGATGTTTATAGATGTTGGGGGAACTATGGACCCTCATGTCAAAGTAAGTGAAGAGCTCTTTTCGGCGGCCAAAAACGAGTTTAAACACCTTGAATATTTTTATTTCCATAATTTCTTATATGAAAGAGTTTGGCGTGATAATCGACGGGGTCGGAATGAATTTATTTCTACCTGGGATGTTTTAAATACTTATAGTTCGGACTACAAAGTAATTTTTGTAGGTGATGCAACAATGAGTCCCTATGAGGTTACCGAGCTGGGTGGGTCTGTTGAACATTGGAATGATGAATCGGGTGCGGTATGGTTCCGTCGTCTGGTGGATCAATTTTCTGATATAGTCTGGCTTAATCCTGAAAAACCGGAAAGGTGGCCGCAAACAATGTCAACTCAGCTAATCTACAAGTTAATTGATGGTCGTATGTTTCCGATGACCCTGGCGGGCCTTGATCGTGCCATGGATACTCTAAGAAAACGCAATGCGACTAAAATCCAGCCTATTCGTTAACATTAGGAATTGATCGTTGCCAATTATCAAAAATATGGAGGTAGAGGACATCCCCCTACATGACAATGCAACTTATCGTACGCTCGTTGGCGATAGGGAGGGTTCGACACCGGTAAGATTAGGCCTTCAAACATCACCTCCAGGTTTTGATACGGGTGTCCACTGGCATCCTTATATGGAAATTGTCATTGTTTTGGAGGGTCACGGCAAGGCATGGATTGAAGGTGAGGGCGAGGCGCAAATAATTCAGGCTGGCATGACAATGATCTTTCCTCCAAATATCAAACATTGGTTTTCGGTTGCTGAAGACAAGCCGATGAAAACCTATGGGATCCATGCCTCTCCCCAAAGAATTGTAGAAAGGGGTAAAAATTAACTAGCTTTAAGTTTTTTAGGGTGGGGGTACCCGCACTTGGTGCAACTGCCATTTGCGATATCCCCGTAATACTCTTCAAACACCGGGGGAAGGTCTGTCACAATGTCGTCTACTCTTACCTCTCTACGCCAAAGTTTATTTGCGCAATTTTCGCAATACCATTCAAAGGCATCTAGTACTCCTGGCGGTCGAATTTTTTCCACAACCATTCCGATACTTTCGGGGTCGGGTCTTTGAGGGGAATGAGGCATATGCGGAGGTATTAACATAACGTTACCTTCACTAATAGGTTTGTCACGCAGCTCTCCATCCTCTATAACTTTTAGAACCATGTCTCCTTTGAGTTGATAAAAAAATTCTTCATACGGATCATCATGGTAATCCGTACGAATATTTGGTCCTCCTACAATTTGAACGATAAAATCGTCCTCGGCAAAAATTGTTTGGTTAAGAACTGGGGGCCTTAGTAAATGCCTATTTTGTTCAACCCATCCCATTAAATTAAAAGAGGTGACACCAGCCATTTTATGCTCCATGCGTTGATCTTGGTTTAAATAGAATAAAAAAAATCATCAGGAAGATGGTCTATTACACTCTGAATTGTTCGCCCACTCGCTATGTTTTTCGAAGTCCGATGACTGGATAGGGTGTAATGGGCGTCTGGGTGCCTTTCAATTCGATATGATGCATATGGGGTTCGGCCACGGGCTCCAGAGTAAATGACAAATTGGTCTAAGCCAGGTTGACTGGAACGCTCGTACCGAAACCAACGAGAACAAAGACGCTGTTTTCTTCCTAGGTCTTTAATACATTCGACGTCTTCTTTTGAAAAAGATGAGAGGTCAAGGTTTATAAGATTGTCAGGAATTTTGTTAAACGACGGCATGGTTGTTTGTTTAGATTTACGGAGCTGCTTTTAACCCAGCGATTTCTATACCCGCAATGACACATGCTTCATCATTTGCACCACTGTCTCCACTTGCTCCGACGGCACCGATAACATCACCTAAGTCATTTAAAATTAGTACGCCTCCGGGGCTAGTAAGGATTTTTCCACCACTCAAATCAGATAAGGCACCAAAAAAACTAGGATTACCAGTCGCACGTTCACCAAGAATACGTGTAGAGGACCCCATTCCTAACGCTCCCCAGGCTTTACCTGAAGCAATATCACCTCTTAAGAGTGAAGATTTGTCTTCTTTTTTAAAGGCAACTAAATGACCACCAGAATCTAGAACTGCAAAGGTCAGAGGCTTCAGTTCCATTTCTCGACCTTTTTTTAGTGCGGCGTCGATTATGATTGAAGCTTGTTCCAGTGATACATTAGACATTTTTTTCTCCTTATTAAATTCCTATGAATTGTTGAGACTCCCGTAACTTAATGCAACAATTTTGTCAGAAAGGGTTATAATTTTAAACAGATTGTAGAAAGAAAAGGTTGAAATCTTATGGCAGACTTTAAACTTTTGAACTATGCCGGTCCTATGGGTGAAGTAAAACCTGCAATTTTAATTGGTGACGATCAAATTTTAGATTTGGGAATTGCAACGGGCGGTGCGTCTTGGGCTAAGACTAATATCGAGATAATGAATAATTGGAGTGCGGCTTGTTCTGAACTTCATGAACTGGCCAATACCGCTGGAAACACCATGCCGTTATCTGATGTTAAGCTTTTAGCCCCACTTTTGTATCCCCCTGCAATATATTGCGCCGGAGCAAACTATAAAAAACACGCCATGGAGATGTCTGCAGACAAAAAAACATATCCTGATAAATCTGTAACTAATCCTTATTTTTTCCTAAAAAATGGGCCCCATTGTGTAATTGGACCAGGAGAGGAAATAAGACTACCAGCATTATCTGATATGGTTGATTGGGAAGCAGAATTTGCGGTGGTTATTGGTAAAGCGGGTAAAAATATTCCAGTAGAGCAGGCATTTGGGCATGTTGCTGGTTACACAATAATGAATGATTTATCAGCACGAGACCAAGGGAAGAGAGAAGATTGGCCTCGGTTTGGTGTGGATTGGTTTGGACATAAAAATTTTGATACTGCTGCGCCCTTGGGACCCTGGATAACCCCAGCTGATCAGCTTACTGATCCTTATAAATGTAGAATGAAACTATGGGTTAATGACGAGGAGATGCAGAACGAATTAATCTCAGACTTGATCTTTGATATCGCAGAACAAATTGAATGGGTTAGCCGCCGTTTTAACCTTTTACCTGGTGATGTTTTCTCGACAGGAACACCCTCTGGGGTTGGTCGTCCCCGCGGAATTTTTTTAAAGCCTGGTGACTGCGTCCGGATAACAGTTGAAGGGATTGGTGAATTGTCAAATCCAGTTGTGCAAGGGGATTAACTTAAATTTATTCGGTAAATTAATAATGAATCATGGAAATTTCTAGGACGGGATTACCGGAGTGCGGGGTGGGCAGGTTTGATAACCCCGACTACTTCTCTAGATCGAGAGAAGATTGGTGGTTCTAACAAGTTTAATAAACGGCCGAGTGCTTGTTCAGTTAGTATATTGAGTTTGTGAAGCAATCTCATCATTACGGCCTCAGCCGCTAATCCAGATCCGTCATCAATTTTAATTGCTATCCCTAGACCTCGATCAGTAAGAGTTCCGCAATAAACGCCTTGGGCTCCCATTTTAACGATACAAGATTGTCCGAGTGCCTCCATTACCCTCGTGCAGAACCGTCCCTTTCCAGCAACAAGAAAAGGCTCCATGGTCATTGCCGTTACTACCCGTTTGCAAGCAGCTTGACGTTCTTCTGGTTGATCATGGGGATTCCCCAATCTCGCCATGGCGAGGCTAATATTACCAAGTGGAATTCCTAAGGTTGGTATTCCGCATCCATCCATGGCTTTAGGGGCGTCGAAAAGATCCATTCCAGTCATTTGTTCTATGATGCCGATGATTCTCTGCTGGACCGGGTGGTCCATTCTATTATATCCCAAAATGGGGTGTCCCAGGTGTTTTGCTACGGTTAAAAACCCAGCGTGTTTCCCTGAACAGTTGTCATGAAGGGTGGTGCATTCTCTTTCTGATTTGAAGAGTGTCTTTCTAGCCTCTTCCGCCCAAGGAAGTGAAGGCCCACACACTAAATCGTTATGGTTGCAACCGATTTTAGTCAACCAATTTTCGATGATCTCTGTATGTGTTGGTTCGCCATTATGGCTAGAGCATGCTAGCGCTATGTTGGCGTGTCCTAGACCAAAAGCCTTGGCAGCACCGGTTTCACAGAGTGCCAAAGCTTGAATCGGTTTAATTCCTGATCTTGGAAAAACCGGGGCATCTGTGTCACCGGCTGCCATAATCACTTTACCGTGTGCATCGACCACAGAGAAGGATCCCCTGTAGATGCTTTCTGGTGTGTTCCCTCTAATTGCTTCAATTAGAATAGGATTGGGAATTTTCCTAACGTTTTTGGGCCTATGACTTTCTTGAGCCATAAAGCCCCTTACCTTTTTACATTCAACTTTTTATGGACACCTTTAAGAAAGGCGATGGCCTCACGGTTGAACCGAGTTGCATGCTCAATGTGTGGGCAGTGGGCGGCCTTGTCATAGACAGAAACTTTGGATCCCTTGATACGTTTTGAAAGTTTTGGCGCATACCCGGATTCCCGCAGCTGATCTTGCTTGCCCGCAATCATCAATGTTGGTATTGAGATATTTTCATAACGGGTGGCATCAGGATTCCCAAATTGACTGCCGGAACTTTTTATCGTCGGGCGTTTAAATCGAACCGCCGCAGCACATTCCCAAGCGCCGGGCAGGGTGGCAAGTTTCTGCCTCTTTCGAATATAGGATGGATTATCGACCCATTTTTTTTTGTTATAGAACAGACCATCCAGTAACGCTCTCATTGCTTTTGGTGATCCATCATAATCAAGAAGTTGTTGTCGGGCATCTGTAGCTGGTGCAAATCCGCCACCGGAGGCTAACACCATGGAGCGCATTGGAAAAATAGTTGGTGGGTTTGCAGCTATTCGAGCTAAGTTACTGCCGCCCATTGAATTGCCCACGAAGTCGGCTTCTGTGATGTCCAAAATTTGAAAAAAGCGAATTAGGTGTTTAAAGAAACGATCCCGTCCTCCTCCAAAGTCAAATACTTTATCTGTCCGTCCAAATCCCAAGCCGTCTGGCGCTATAACACGAAAATGTTTTGCAAAAGCGGTGAGATTAAATTCCCATGATAGCTCTGAGCATCCCCCAAACTCACCTGAGTGCATAAAAACGACTGTAGGTCCATTTCCTCCCTCTAGGTAGTGAGTCTTTATTCCGTCAACATTGATGTAACGACTTCTGATACCTTGGATTGGCATTTTATGTCTCCGCGTTAGTTTTATGCTGCCGCTAGTTTCTTTTGTCTTCTAGGACTTCGAACCTTAACACCTGACTTGGAGCGGGCGGCTTCAAGAGCCTCGGTTCTTCCGTTAAATCGTTTTGCTGGAATTGGGGTGCCCCGGTCTTTGAGTATGCCAACTTTAGAACTGACTGTTCCCAAATCTTTAAGCTGAGGAACGACTTCTTTTGCAAAAAGCTTCATGCTTTTTGAAACATCTTGGAGAGGCATGTCCCCGGAGTGCATCATGGCAATTAGATTTCCAAATCCCCCTATATCTTTATACATTTTCTTGAGTTGTTTGACGACCTGATCAGGTGTCCCGTAAACAGCGACACCATTCTCACGGAAGTAGTCCATTCCTTTGGTCCTAATTGCATCAGTCCTTCCACCGGAAAATTTTCCGGATAAAAAGTTAGCATAGAGTTCAGTTTCAACGTAGCCGGGTGGAGCACGAAATTGAGGTTCCGTCTTATTGTTCGTGACATACCAGAAAACTTGCTTAATAAATTTTAGGGCCTCTTCTTCTGTTTCACCTACCGCGACCAAAGGCATGAACGCGAAAAGATCATCTGCTGGTTTTGGTAAACCCTTCTTTTTTAGATTTTCACGGACGCCCGTAAACATTTTTTTCATTCCTTCCGTGGGCGTCAAAAACATAGTGAATGTAAAACCATTTTCGACAGATCGGGTGGCATGATTAACGTCGGATCCCCCAGTCATCCAAATAGGCATATGTGGCTCTTGGTATGGGCGTGGCCATACGTTAACTTGCCGTTTATGGACCCACCGTCCTTCATAATTGAATGGTCCGTCATGTGTTGTCCATGCCTTTTGCATCAGAGAAATAGACTCCCAAAGGCGCTGACTTGTTTCCGTGGGATTACAATTAGAGCTGAAGAGTTCGTAAGGAACTCCGCGAACAAAACCACATTCCAGGCGTCCATATGATAGGTTGTCTATCATCGCCATTTCTTCAGCATTTCTGATCGGATCCCGAAGATTTGCGGATGGGTTTCCAAGGATACAAAGCCGAGCATTATTGGTTAGCCGTGCGGCAATAGCTACTGAAAGGGGGGCGGCAGAATTAAGACACGTTGCTGTTTGGTGATGTTCGTTGATCATACAATTCAAACCAAGGTCATCAGCCAGAAGATGCTGATCTAAGCACATGTTATACCAGTCGGCACCAACTTCAGGGTCATAGACTGCGCTGGGTAAATTTACCCGCATAGAGGTAAACTCATCATCCGGAGGTAAGAAGGGCCAAGCGAATTCCGTAAAGTGATAAAATTCCATTTATTATATTCCTCTAATTCAGTCTGCTTACCATGGTTTAACGAATAAAAGAACGAACCAGTTTCATGAATTCTTCTGGCTGTTCCACATGGGGAAAATGCCCTGCCTTAGGAATTGAAACAAACTTGGCTCCGGGGATTTTTTTAGCGTAAGCACGGCCATAAGAAGTTTTCACTAATCCGTCATTTGCTCCCCAAATCAAAAGGGTCTTGGTTTTTATTCTATTCAATCTATACCGGAGGCTGGGGTTGTGAAAGTAGGGATCCCAACAAAGTCTAGCGGTAGATTCCCTAGCCATCGCTTCATCCATCGCTTCAGCGTCAGTCATCTCCTTGAGAATTCGGGGGTCTTTTTTGGCATTATAAAATTTAAATTTTTTTACTCGCTCAAACGTATTAAAATAAATGTCTTCGATATCCCGGTCGTAGGGACCGCGGTTTTTAATACCGACTGGATCAACTAAAATTAGATTTTTTAAACGGGAATCGTTTTTAGTGGCAATTTCGCAGGCTAACCAACCTCCAACAGAAAAACCAATTACCGAAATATCTTTGAGCCTCATGGCGTCCATAAGGTCCAAATACAAATATGATACATCTTCGATTGTTCGGATGGAGTCAGGCAGAGTAGATCCGTCATATCCTGGCATACATGGCATGATAATCCTGAATTTTGATGAGAGTTCCTCAATAAAAGGGGCATTCCTCTCATACCGGTCCTCGCTATGGAGAAGAAGAAGAGGTTTTCCTGTGCCTCTTATTTCAACATTAATTTTTGCTTCTTGAAGGGTGAATGTTTTTTTAGTACTCCGAGCCTTAGATTTTCGCTGCACCGAACTTTTCTTACCTGGCATTCTTTTTTCCGAATTTAGTGAGCTTCTTTGTATGCTCTGGATGGTTTAACTTATTAATATATATCATACTTATTGTATTGAAATAAGCGAGGGACATTTTGTCCCATTTTTTTCTCATTTCCAAGAATGGGTTCAGATTTTAAATGATCATAAATTAGGTCATTAAGAGGTGAAATAATAATGTATTTCGGAAAATCGATACTCAGAAAGGAAGATACTCGCTTTCTTCGAGGGAAGGGGCTATTCACAGACGATATTGCGCTTCCCGACATGACTTACATGGCTTTCGTTCGAAGTACTCATTCCAACGCTATTTTGGAGAGTGTCGATACTACTCCTGCCAAGTCAGTTGGTGGTGTAATCGACACTTTCACGGCTACTGATTGGCATCAGGACAACCTAGGACAACTTGTATGTGTTCATCCGATGCCATTTAGCGATGGGCGCCCCATGAACGAAAAATTAAGACCGGTATTTGCGGAAAATAGGGTCTCCCATGTGGGAGAAGTTTTGGCTTGTGTTGTAGGAGAAACAAAAAACCAGGCATTGGACGGCGCGGAAGCAGTAAATATTAAATACAAACCATTAAAATCAGTAACCAATGTAAAACAAAGTCTTGAAAATGATGCACCAATCATTCATCCCGAAATTGGTAGTAATTTAGTATTCGAAATTGAAAAAGGTGATCGGTCAGCGACCAAAATAGCATTTGAGCGCGCACATCATGTTACCGCTATGACGTTGGTGAGCAATCGGGTTGCAGGCAACCCAATGGAACCACGTTCATTTTTAGCCGATTATGAAGAAATTTCTCAGTCCTACACCCTTTGGTGTACCAGCCAAATTCCACATTACTTTAGGCGCTGGTTGGCTAAATTTATACTCTATGAACCCGAGCATCATATTCGGGTTGTATCACCCGATGTTGGTGGTGGCTTTGGATTAAAGATACATTTAACGGAAGGTGCGATTGTTACCTGGGCTTCAAAAAAAATAGGAAGGCCTGTGAAATGGACTGCGACCCGACAGGAGTCGTTTCTTTCAGATTCTCAAGCAAGAGATCATCACACAAAAGCTCGAATGGCATTTGATGATGAGGGAAGAATCACCGGTATGGAGGTGGATACGATTGCTGCCCTCGGTGGTTACCTGAGTCAGTTTGCACCCAGCATACCGGGTAATTCCTACCCGCAAACCATTACCGGTCTTTATAAGTCCGGTGCCTTGGACATGCAGGTAAGGGGCGCATACACGAATACTCTTCCTGTGGACGCTTATCGTGGTTCTGGCCGCCCTGAGGCCACGTATGTCAATGAACGTTTGATAGAAAATGGGGCACGGGAGCTCGGTATGGATGTTACTGAAATTCGCCGAAGAAATCTGATTTCGGCAAAAGAATTTCCTTTTCAAACTAAAGTGGGACGTATTTACGACAGCGGGGATCCACCGAGATTATTTGACCAGTTATTATCGATTGCTGATTATCCCTCCCTTCGTAATGAGCAAATGGAGCTTCGAGAAAAAGGCGTGTTAATGGGCATAGGCTTAGCATGTTTTCTTGATAAATCAGGAACTGGATCCAGCAGGAATTTGGCTTCTAAAGGCGGACTGCACGGAGGGTATGAAAGCGCTAATGTTAGAATGCACAGTGATGGAAAAGTAACCATATATTCTGGTAGCCACTCGCATGGACAAGGTCACCATACCGCTTTTTGTCAAATCGCTGCGGATGTTCTGGGACTTAGTATAGATGATATAGAATTGGTTCAGGGGGATACTGATAGAGTTCCCTTTGGAAATGGAACTTGGGGCTCCCGATCTGCATCAGTAGGTGGACCAGCCATTGTTCTGGCTGCAGAAAAACTTCGCGACAAAGCAGGTAAGTTAGCAGCACATATCATGGAATGTTCAGAAACAGACATAAAATTTGACGATGGTATCTTTAAAGTTGAAGGGACCGATCACAGTATCACTTTTGAAGAATTGGCTGACATTTCCTATCATGCCTCTAATTTGCCTCAAGATGGATCGGTGTCGCCTGGTTTAGATGAAACTGTATTTTATGAGCCTTCAGATACTAATGATCCCCAAGCGATGCATCTGGTCGTTGTAATAGTTGACGAGGATACCGGTTCAACGACAATACGTGATTATTTTACCGCTGATGACTGTGGGCGAATTATTAATCCAATGATTGTAGAGGGGCAGGTGCATGGGGGGCTGGCCCAGGGAATAGGACAGGCGCTCATGGAGCAGGTTGTTTATTCAGAAAAAGATGATGGCCAATTAATAGTCGGTTCATTCATGGATTACGCGATGCCTAGAGCTCTTGATATGCCCAGCAACTTATCGCTGGCGTTTATTGAAGATATTCCCTGTCCAAGTAACGTTCTTGGCGTCAAGGGAGGAAGCGAAACCGGAACAATTGGACCTCCCGCGGCTATTGGTAACGCAATTGTTGATGCATTGTGGCATCTGGGTGTTCGACACGTGGAACTACCATTTACGTCAAATAATGTTTGGAATGCAATTGAGTTGAAGAAAGGTAACTAGAAGATGGCAAATCAGCGTAAAAAGGCTTTGAACCCTTCTGTAGTGGCAAAGCCCTTGAAGCCATATTATTCCAATGCGGTTCGGAGTGAGGCGGGGCCGTTGCTATGGATTTCCGGGCAGGTATCCTTGGATAAAGATGGTGATTTAGTTGGAGAAGGCGATTTAAGAGCTCAAGCCATTCAGGTCTTAGAAAATATTAAAGACATTCTCGCGGATAGCGGGGCCGAATTGGAGGATATCGTTAAGGTCACGGTTTATGTGACGGATATTCGTGCTTTCAATGACATCGCCGATATTAGGGAAGATTATTTTCCAATATTTGGCCCAGCCAGTGTTATTTGTGAGGTCTCTGCGCTAGCATGGCCCGAATTTGAGATCGAAATTGAGGCGGTCGCTGTAGTTACGTAGGAATTGTAGTTCGGTAAGATTTCTCAAATTTTTTGGGTGTGCTTGTAAATATCATCATACATTAATTGTTGTATTTCAAGCATTTGACGAACGATCTTTAGAACTAACTTTCGTTCCTCTTCCGTTTTTGCATATTGATCTAGTAGTTTTACTCCGACATCTGAATGTTCTTCATCAGCACTGTCGTGTATTACCCAGTAGGCAACCGCTTCGTCCGAAAGACCAAATTGTTCCTGTAATTTTCGTGCAATTTTAATGTAAAGGCCTGGGATGGCTGCTTCTCCTGCTAACATATGAGCCGCGACGCCCTCCAAAAAACTTTTGCTACAAATTGTGGTGAAATATGCCTGAAAGGCAATTACCCCGGCACAATATGGCGGTTCATACATCTCATTGGGTTCTAAACCCATACCTTTCGCATAATTAAGATATAATTGGTGATGAGAGACTCCGTCTGACATTAAACGACCGGTTGCTTCCTCATAGGCAACTTCAGCAATCATCTCTCGCCAGGCCGGATCGGGGCAAATGCGGTATAGGTTCCCATGATAATTATGGTTATGGAGTGGTATACCTCCGTGTTGTTTGCATACATACTGGGACTGTTCAAAATTCCAGGTCCCTTCAACCATTGCAACCCAAAGTGGGTGGCCATACATAGGAATTTCTTTGTGTATTTTTGTTATTCCGTCCAGGACATCTTGCGTGGTTAGGGACATATCAACTCTCCTTAAGACATAAGAGATTATGATTTACAGCTATTCGGTTGTCTACCGGATGGATAAATTTGACGCACTCAGTGTATCACTTAAATTAATTGGGTTAGATCAAATATAATTCAAAGGAACGAAAATGAAAGAGTTTGGCTGTGGAGGGTGTCTTTGTAGGAAAGTCCGGTATGTATGTAAAGACTATCCGCTTATGACAGGAGCATGCCATTGTCGAGACTGTCAATTAAATACCGGTTCAGCATTTGCAACCCTTCTGATTTTTTTAAAAGATTCGATAGCCGTTTCTGGGGGAACTGTTCGGATTTATCAGCGTCTGGGAGATAGTGGCCAATTAGTCAGGCGCAGTTTTTGTGCTAATTGTGGTTCACCATTCATGGTACAATATGATGTGAGACCGGACTTTCGAGTAATTATGGGCGGTACTTTGGATAAACCAGATACTATAAAACCTGAGTGGAATATATATACTGATAGTAAGCAGGGCTGGGTTGAGATTTCAGATAAGTTAAGATCCTTTGAACGCGGCTTTAAAAAATAAAATTGTTTAGGATGGTTAGTTCGACGAACAAAAGGTTAACTAAATGCCTGTGGCAAAGTTTAAAGGGTGGTACGTTGGGCTTGGATCGTACAATATTTTATCGACGAATTAATGATTTGGACGGATTACAAAGGATTTTTGCGTCTCCGCTAGTGTTTATAATTCATAAAATTAATACCATGTATAACAATAATTTATTTTATAAATAGACTAATATTCATAAACTTAGCTTTGTAGTGTCGTTGAAATAAATTTCTATAAAATTATCTTATAAAAACCGAGATAACTTGACTTTGTTCAGGGGAGAAGACGATGAATCTAAATATATTTAAAGCTATTCTAGTGGCTATATCATTCGTGGGTTGTATTACTGTCTCCAGTATTCAGCCGGTATCGGCGGGATTTTATAAAAATAAGGTAATAACAATTATTATTCCCTTTGGTCCGGGTGGTGGGTACCACCTTTATTCCAGCAAATTAGCAAAACACATAAAACAATACATACCGGATAACCCGCCTATTGTTTTGCAATTTATGCCTGGAGCCGGAGGCTTAAAAGGGGCGAATTATTTTAATTCGGTTGCTCCTAAGGGTGGAACTCACATTGCATTACTATCTCAGACTGCTTCACTATTTCAGCGTTTAAATAGTGGAAAGAAGGGCTACCGCTACGATGCCTCAAAATTTAACTATATTGGTCGTTTGGTGAGCATGGATGCGGCTCACATGTTTTTTAAATCCCTTCCCTCTCGAGATCTAAGTGTGTTGCAAGGGAAAAAACCCGGGACAGTCATAGCCTGCACAGCGGGTAAAGCAGCCCAAGGGTATATTAATGCTAAAGCTTTATCAGTGGCATCGGGTCTTAAATTAAAGATCTTGACCGGATACCAAGGATCGAGGCGGCAAAACCTTGCTATGCAACAAGGGGAATGTAATTACCAGCCTGGGGCTTGGAATAGTTGGAAAGCCCGACTCGGCGATTGGATTGAAAAAAAGTGGGTAGTTCCTGTTGCTCTTACAGCACCGACACGGCATCCAGATTTGCCTAATGTCCCAACCATTATAGAGTTGGCAAAAACTCCGGAATTAAAACGTATAATGAGCTTTATAGCAGGCTATGCTGCCGTAGGGCGTGCATTTTCTACCCCACCAGGAACTCCAAAAGACCGGATAAAAATGCTACGTATCGCCTTTGATAAAACTGTTAAGGATAAATCCTTTCTTGCCGAAGCTAAACGTCACAACATGCTTCTAGGCCCAGAGACTGGCGAATACGTTCAAAAGGTTGTTGAAAATATAATAGGGGCCCCTGACGATCTCGTTCAGGCAACTCGAAAAATGTTAGGTTACAAGTGATCCGAACCTAAAAGCACAAAATATAAGAGAGCAAAACTATGAAACAAAAATTTTTTCAAAGATTGGTAATTTTCGGTGCATTGCTTGTAATTAGTTTCATTGCGCACCCACAAAACTCTGTCGCGGCAGATGTCGAGCTGGTTATTGGTAGCGGTGATATCAAAGGGGATTTATTTGCTGCTGGCAATGCAATTTCTATTGCATCTGCTCTTAATGGCAAGGGGTTTAAGGTTTATAATTATGGTACTAAGGGTGGAAAGGATAATATCAAACGGGTTACTAAAAAGAAAAAATCTATAAATTTTGGTATGGTTACAGCCAAAGATTTATCTAAGGCAAAAGCTAAGCAAATTAAAAAATTAAGGGGCTTGATGTCATTGGGAACCCTTAAAGGAAAACAAATTCTTTTAATAGTTCGGAACAAAGCTCCGAAAAAAGTGTCTAAAGATTCCTATAAAAAAGTAATTAGTTCAGTTGTTAAACTATTAAATTCTTCTAAATCAAAAGAAAGAATTAAGTCGGTGTGGGCCGGCTATGGCCCGAAGAGAGCTCCGGATGCATTTAAGAATGTTGGGGTTAAACTCCACCCGTCAGCAATGAAATAAAGA
>CAZCKO010000044.1:0-20584 GCA_964499275.1 uncultured Rhodospirillaceae bacterium | reverse complement strand
ATTAGAGTTTGTCGAGAAGCTCCAGAAAATACTAGTTATACGAGGATAATTCCTCCCACAGCCACCAACGAAGTGTATAATAATTCAGAAATTATTCCTGACAATCGAACCGGTGCTGTCACCGCTCCAATGGTTGGAGTAGTTTATTTATCCCCAGAACCAGGTGCTCCACCATTTATTGCTCCGGGCGATACGGTTTCGGAAGGACAGACCATATTATTAATTGAAGCTATGAAAACCTTTAATCAGGTGAGGGCACCACAAGCAGGTCGTGTAGTAGAAATATGTGTCTCAGATCAATCTCCCGTGGAATTTGGTGAGGACCTCGTAATTATCGAGTAAGGACAAAAACATGTTCGAAAAAATTCTCATCGCAAATCGCGGTGAAGTAGCATTGCGAATCCACCGAGCGTGCAAAGAAATGGGGGTCAAAACTGTCGCTGTTCACTCTACAGTAGATGCAGATGCAATGCATGTGAGACTTGCAGATGAAAGTGTTTGTATTGGCCCTGCACCGGCAAAAGAATCTTACCTCAATATTCCTGCAATTATAACCGCTGCAACCGTAACCAATGCTGATGCAATTCACCCTGGCTATGGATTTTTATCCGAAAACGCAAGCTTTGCGGCAATAGTTGAAGAACATGGTATTTGCTTTATAGGACCAACGGCTGATCACATTGCATTAATGGGAGATAAAATAGCTTCTAAGAATAAGGTGAAAGAGCTTGGGATCCCTGTAGTACCCGGCTCTGAGAGCGCGGTTGAAAATATTCAGGATACCCAGTCAATGGCACAAAAAATTGGTTATCCAGTTCTAATTAAGGCTTCTGCAGGCGGTGGTGGGCGTGGAATGAAGATTGTTCATGACCAATCTGATTTGGAAACATCTATTAAAGAAGCGGGCACAGAAGCTCTCGCAGCATTCGGAGACGGAGCGGTTTACATGGAAAAATTTCTCCAAAACCCGCGACACATTGAGATTCAGGTGATAGGTGATGGCAAAGGTAAAGTAGTCCATCTAGGTGAACGTGACTGTTCTTTGCAAAGACGCCACCAAAAAATCCTAGAGGAAGCTGGTTCTCCTGCCCTCAACTCTGACGTGCGGGATAGTATTGGTGAAACGGCATGTAATGCACTTTCATCTCTGAAATACCGTAACGCTGGTACCATAGAGTTTTTATATGAGAGCGGACAATTTTATTTTATTGAGATGAATACTCGTTTACAGGTCGAACATCCAGTAACCGAAATGGTGACCGGTGTTGATGTTGTTAGAGAACAAATACGGCTTGCAAGTGGGACACCCCTCTCTTTCTCTCAAAAGGATATTACTTTTGATGGCCACGCTATCGAATGTCGGATCAATGCCGAAAGCCCAGTTGATTTCATGCCTTCACCAGGTGAGATCAATACCTATCATCCACCTGGCGGCATTGGAGTTCGCGTTGATTCTGGATTATATGCCGGGTATACCGTTCTTCCACATTATGACAGCTTGATATCTAAACTAATCGTGCACGGGTCATCGCGTAATGAATGCCTTATGCGGTTACACCGAGCGCTGGAAGAATACGTTATTACTGGAATTGAAACTACCATTCCCTTGCACCAAGACATTATAAAACATCCGGATTTCGTAAATGGTGATTATAATATCCATTGGCTTGAAGATTTCGTTGAAGCTTGCTGAAACGCTACTCTGATGGCCGTATTAAGTCCCGATATTGTTTTACGTGCATATGCTGTTGGCTTATTCCCTATGGCCGAACATCACAACGATGCTACCTTATACTGGATTGATCCAGAAAAACGCGGAATATTGCCCTTAGAACGATTTCGAATTCCTCGTCGGTTAAGAAGAACGGTGCGCCAAAACTTGTTTCAAGTTAAATGCGACACGGCTTTCGAAGATGTGATTAAATTATGTGCAGAACCGGCCAACGATCGAAAAGATACTTGGATCAATGACGAGATCATAAACCTCTATGTCGATCTTTTTGAAATTGGTCGTGCACATAGCGTAGAGGCTTGGCTCGATGGGAAATTGGTTGGGGGTTTATACGGGGTAACCTTAGGAAGCGCCTTTTTTGGGGAAAGTATGTTTAGTCGTGTAACGGATGCAAGTAAAGTGGCCCTCGTCCACCTAGTTGCACGCTTGACGTTAGGCCAATTCACACTTTTGGACACACAATTTGTAACCAATCACCTTCATCAGTTTGGTGCTGTAGAAATACATCGTAGTGGATACCGGCACATTTTATCATCTGCCCTCGATAAAAATGCAACATTTGAACGCGAAATTGATCAACGCGAACTTCTTAAATTTATACAATCAACAATCCAAACGTCATAGACAGCATGCTCCATTGAAGAAAGTGAAGGGCTGGAAGCAAACATCCAACCGGAAAAAACAAGCTTTGGGTTTTGTCCTGGACGTTGATCTATAATTTCTAAGAATGCCGCGCTTTCTGGAAATTCTTCTGGAGGTCTTTTAAAACAAGTACGAACACGTATGCGAAGGCTACCAAAATAAACAAATTGATTTATAGGCGCCTGAAATTTTTGTATTCTGGCAGTTACTTTATCTAAGCCCTGTAATATAGCACCACCAGAAGCCAAAAGATGCCCCGAATAAGTAAACATCGTCAAAAATGGGATTATTATCCAAAAATTTTGGAGCCTAATTTTGACCTCCATAACTTCTACACCGGTTTCGTAGCGGAGAACCTCAACCTCACATAGTCAGCAACCCATCTATTATAGGGAGTATAAAGTTCCGGACGTAAGACTTCGGTAACTTCTTCCTTAAATTTAATACGATCATCTTCTGGCAAAATAAATAAAAAGTGTTCACCAAAAGTATCAATCCAATTCTCCAGTTTGCCTGGAAGTGGAGTTGGCCGTGAAAATTGTTCGATATATTTAACATCAAACCCTTGGGTTTCTAGCTGCTCCTTATATTCTTTTAAATCAGGAAAGTACCAAGGAAACGAAGCTTGATTTGCTAATTCGCGGCGACCGAGAACATCATAAATCGCCTGAGTAATAGCCTTTATATTTCCTGCCGCCCCCATCTCTCCCACTAACCTCCCCCCTGGTCTTAGTGAACACCACATGCCACTTATTACGTCTTTCGGGGAGGTCATCCAATGTAATGCCGCATTTGTCAAAATAGCATCAAATATAGGTTTAAACGCCAAATTATGCCCATCCATTGCGACGGCTTGAATGCCTAATTTTCGTGTAGCAATTACCTGGTCAATACTAAAATCAACCCCAATCGCGGTTGCACCCATATCACAAATTAATTTGGTAAGTACCCCATCCCCACAACCAAGGTCTAAGATTATCTCCCCCTCCGTTGCCGCAAGCAGGTCAAGCAAAGGATTAGCCATATCTGACACAAACCGAGCATTGGATGCATAACGGTCGGCCAACCACCTTTGCTGCGGTTTAACGACCGAATTAGTTTCCTTCATTATTTTTATTAGCTACATTTTTCTTTTCATTTGTCTGGCTAAAGATCATACGCCCAACCAAGGACAAAAGGTCTACAGAGCCTTGGGTGTGGGTTATTTCACCACCCGGTTTGATCATTTCGTCTTCACCGCCAGGTGTAATTGAAAGATATTTTTCTCCTAAAAGACCATTAGAAGCTACCCTTATAGAACTATCCCGCGGCAGCCTAACACTTTTATTAACGTTCATCGTCAAGTTCGCAAGGTAGGTCTGTGGATCTAGTTCTTGCGCGACAACAGATCCAATCTTAATCCCGCTCATTTTAACATCACTACCCTCTACCAACCCATCAATCCGGTCAAACTTAGCTATTACAGCGTAACCCTCAAATGTCTTTAAACCGCTTTTTGAATAAGCGAAGGTAAGAAATATCACAGCGCCAACCAATACTGCTGCTCCAAGCAATGTTTCTGCTAAATTTTTACCCATCTAAAATTCTCCGCCTTAATTTTCTAGGATGGTCGCCACGGTTCGTAATCTCCCGTGGCCTTTGCACGTTCTTGTGAACTCAACAAATGTCCGGGCGGTTTGTAGGCGTTTTCGGATCCGGTCTGATTTGGTTGATGCTCTTGTTGCCAAGCATACACTTTAACAGAGCTTTTATCTGGAATTGTATCGGTACGTCTATGTAACCAGCCATGCCAATCAGCAGGTACTTTAGAAGCATCATTGGAACCTCTATAAATAACCCATCGCTTTGCCTGCTTTCCTTCCCTAGGGCTTCGATCTACAAAATATCTATTCCCCAGAAAGTCATCACCAACATGCTTTCCTTTTAATAAAGTGTACAAACGTGTTCCTATCGTCATTTAATTCTGAGCCATTTTTGTTTAGTTCTGATAACCAACAACCATCTTTTTACATTGTTAAACACGTATTATCGACTAGGCAAAGTACTTTATTCCCTTGTTTCGTCCCAAGACCTAATCATCAACGATTTACTTAAGGGAGCCTACGCCTGAATTCAATTAAATTTGATTGTGACAGTTTTATTTCAAATTTAACAATTTGGTTGCATTTTACCATATATTGAGTTTTAATAGGTTCTGATTACTAGATATTGATGACAAAACTAGTTTTGTATCAATTCGTAGAAAAAATTAGAAGAAATTAACAGTCAGCTTAGAAACTTGGCCAACAGGAAGTCCAAGTAGAATGTACCGAAAGTTAAAAAGATGCGGCACCACAATAATCATGAAACAGTTAAAAATACACCGTATATGGTTAAATTTAGCTCAAAGTACATGTGAGATGATCAAAACTTTCGTCAACTCCGAATTAAAATCACTCGTCAAAACAAATTCGAAACGGGTGGTTAAAGAACTTTGTGCCGTTCTGCATCGGATACGGCATGAGGTCCAGCATCCGGTCCTTCCTCACCGGATGTTGTTGTCGAGCAACGGCATATTTGACGTTGCGTCTCCCTGAACTGCGGGGGGTGAATCTCACCCCCCGCATCTTTGCCACTGGTGATAAAGTAATAACGGCGTTAACCTTTTAGCATTTTTCATTAATCACGAGAAATCAATGATAATAAATATTGATGAGCGACTGAACGACCTAAGTATAACAATTCCAAAACCTAGAACGCCATCGGCCAATTATATCCCTTTCGTACAAACTGGTAATTTGATTTTTATATCGGGGCAGGTATCGATGAGAACAGATGGTATAATTGCAGGAAAATTGGGTTTGGATATCAATTTGGAGACCGGGCAAAAAGCGGCACGAGCTTGTGGTCTTAATTTAATAGCACAGCTGAAGGTCGCCTGTAACGGAACTCTTAATCGAGTTAGACGTGTAGTAAAACTTGGCGGATTTGTTAATGCGACCGCGAACTTTATTGACCCCCCCACTGTGATAAATGGAGCCTCTGATTTAATGGTTGAAATCTTTGGGGAAGCCGGGAGACATGCGCGTTTTGCCATTGGCACAGCTTCCCTACCTCAAGGGGCAGCAGTTGAGATTGACGGAGTATTTGAAGTTAAATAATTCTTATCAACAATCAAGGTGGTTTAAATTTAATTTTGTTTTTATAGCACATAAACGTGCTCCGGTTTTCGGTTTACCTTCCCTTGCTCGCCATTACTCACTCCCTTAATCTGGTTGTATGTCAAATGGAGATGCCATAACTTTGAGGGTAGTCAACCGAATTGAACTAATTGACCCTAAGTTATGGGATTCCTGTGCGGGAACCTTCAACCCCTTTGTTGGCCATTCTTTTTTAAATATTCTAGAACAAAGTGGCTCCGTAAATGGAGAAACTGGCTGGCTACCACAACATTTATTATTAGAAGACAATTCGGGTCTCCTGATCGGAAGCGTACCTTGTTATCTTAAAAACCATTCCTACGGTGAATACGTTTTCGACTGGGGTTGGGCAGATGCATTTGAAAGAGCAGGTGGCAAATATTATCCCAAACTCCAAATTTCTGTGCCATTTTCTCCAGTCACTGGGCCCCGCCTTTTAGTCCACCCGGATAGAAACCTAAAGCAAACCCGAGAAAAACTAATTGCAGGTTTAAGAGTACTCGCGAACCAACATAAAGTGTCCTCACTACATATAACATTTTGTGAGAAAGAAGAACGTGACTTACTTGAGGGAGAGGAATTTTTAAAACGGCTTGGTCAACAGTTCCACTGGCATAATAATGGTTACAACTCTTTCGATGATTTTCTTGGAGTGCTGAACTCCCGAAAGCGAAAAAATATTCGTAAAGAACGTAAAATAGCTAATAAAGCCGTTCAATTCGAGGTTTTGAGTGGAGATGACCTTAAACCAAAACACATGGAAGCGTTTTATCAGTTTTATCTTTCTACAATAGAAAAAAAATGGTCGCACGCCTATTTAAACCGTGAGTTCTTTATGCTGCTGCAAGAGAAGTTAGCGAAAAAAATCGTTATGATAATGGCCAAAGATGATGATCAATATGTTGGGGCAGCACTAAATTTTCTCGGAGCCGACACACTGTTCGGCCGAAACTGGGGCGGAACGCCCAATTACCCAATGCTCTATTTCGAAGCATGTTTTTACCGAGCCATAGAGTTTGCCATTGAAAATGGAATAAAAAAAGTTGAAGCGGGAGCACAAGGTCCCCATAAAATTAGTCGTGGGTATCTCCCTTCAGAAACCTATAGCGCCCATTGGATACGCGACCCAGCTTTCCGCGAGGCCGTCGCAGTTTTCCTAAAGCGGGAGGAAAAAGAAACCGAATGGGAAATGGAAACGCTAGAAGATACGCGCTCCCCCTTTAGAAGGGATTAGGTCGCGTAAAACCAAAATTCCTATTTTACAAGTTCTGTGGTCTTTTTACCGCTATTATTATGTTTCTTTGTCTGTTTTCTTTTACTTTTCACGGATTTCTCTTTTAGCTCTTCAGTCCGAATATCAAATGTAAGATTATTATCTTTTAAAGATACCTGAACTACCCCACCTTTTTTTAACTTGCCAAATAATAGCTCATCAGCTAGCGCTTTTTTTATGTTATCTTGAATGACACGGGAGAGAGGACGAGCACCAAAATGCTCATCATATCCATTATCAACTAACCATTGACGTGCAGCATCGTCGAGTTCAATTGTAACATTTCGATCTTCTAACTGAGCCTCAAGTTGTATAATAAATTTATCAACAACTAGAGAAACGATATCTCGAGATAAACCCGCAAAAGTTATTGTTGCATCAAGCCGATTGCGGAACTCAGGCGTAAACATACGCTTAATAGCCTCCTCATCGTCTCCCTCACGCTTAACCCGCCCTATGCCAATAGCTTCTTTGGCCATATCTGCAGCACCAGCATTGGTAGTCATAATCAAGATAACATTACGAAAATCAACGCCTTTTCCATTATGATCAGTGAGCCGACCGTGGTCCATAATTTGCAGTAAAATATTGAATAAATCTGGATGTGCCTTTTCAATTTCATCAAGCAAAAGAACAGCATGTGGGTGTTGATCAATGGAATCAGTAAGCAAACCACCCTGATCAAAGCCAACATAGCCAGGTGGAGCCCCAATCAAACGCGATACGGTGTGGCGTTCCATGTATTCCGACATATCAAAGCGGATCAACTCAATACCCATCGTAAGAGCAAGTTGACGAGCAACTTCTGTCTTTCCGACACCCGTTGGACCAGAAAACAAGTAAGAGCCGATAGGCTTTTCTGGCTCTCGTAGACCTGCCCGAGACAATTTGATTGCAGCGGACAAAGCTTTAATAGCTTTATCTTGACCAAACACGACCCGCTGCAAATCCTGTTCAAGGGTTTTTAAAGTTTCTTGATCGTCTTGAGAAACACTTTTAGGAGGTATTCGGGCAATCTTTGCAACTACGTCTTCAACGTCTTTGACAGTAATCATTTTACGTCTTTTAGCCTCTGGGAGGAGCATCTGAGCGGCACCAACCTCGTCAATTACATCTATGGCCTTATCTGGCAGCTTTCTGTCATTTATATGACGAGCTGCCAACTCTACGGCAGTTCTTATCGCTTCCGCCGTATATCTAACACGATGATGCTTCTCATAGTATGGTTTCAGACCACGTAGTATTTTTACAGCATCGTTAATTGAGGGTTCAACTACATCAATCTTTTGGAATCTGCGAACTAAAGCCCGATCTTTCTCGAAATAGGACCTGTATTCTTTATAGGTCGTAGAACCTATACAACGTAGCGTTCCACTTTGGAGTGCGGGCTTTAAAAGGTTAGAGGCGTCCATCGAACCGCCGCTAGTTGCACCAGCTCCAATTACTGTGTGAATTTCATCAATGAACAGAATAGCCCCTTCACATTCGTCAAGCTCAGCAACCACAGCTTTAAGTCGTTCTTCAAAATCCCCCCGATATCTTGTCCCTGCTAACAATGCCCCCATGTCAAGCGAATAAATTGTTGATTCCAACAATACTTCCGGTACTTCACCTTTAACAATTCGGCGTGCTAATCCTTCCGCCAATGCCGTTTTTCCGACACCAGCATCTCCGACATAAAGAGGGTTATTCTTGGTTCGGCGGCATAGAACCTGAATGGTACGCTCTATTTCCGCTGACCTTCCTATTAGAGGATCAATTTTCCCATCCGCAGCTTTTTGATTTAGATCGACGCAATATGCATCAAGAGCCTCATTCCCCTTCTTTACATTTCCGTCTTCTTCATCGCCCTCGGTCCCTTCCGCGGGCTTTGGTTCAGAGCGCCCCGAAACTTTAGCAATACCATGGGAAATATAGTTGACTGCATCAAAACGCGACATTTCCTGTTCTTGTAGATAATAAACTGCATGCGATTCTCGCTCTGAAAACATCGCTACCAATATATTCGCTCCGGTGACTTCTTGACGACCAGCGGTTTGAACATGTATGGCAGCGCGCTGAACGACCCGCTGAAAACTCGCAGTTGGTTTTGGATCCTCATCACGGTTTATAACTAAATTTCCCAGCTCGTTATCGAGATATTCGGATAAGTCCTCCTTGAGTTTTTCTATTTCTAAACCACACGCTTTTAGAACAGAAATCGCGTCTTGGTCGTCAACTAATGCAAACAATAAATGTTCTAGTGTTGCAAACTCATGATGTCTCTCTCTCGCGCTAGCTAAAGCTCGGTGTAGACTGCGTTCAAGATTGCGCGACAACATTTTCTAATCCTTCTCGAGTGTACATTGTAACGGGTGTTCGTGTTGTTGAGCCAAATCCATTACCTGACTAACTTTAGTTTCAGCCACCTCGTAGGTAAAAACACCGCAAATCCCAACACCTTTTTGGTGCACATGAAGCATAATTTGAATGGCTTCTTCATGACTTTTACTGAAGAACCGCTCTAGCACTAAAACGACAAACTCCATGGGGGTATAATCATCATTCAACATAACAACCTTGTACATCGAAGGTTTACGAGTTTTAGCTTCGGTTCTAACGACAACATCAACATTGCTGCCATCATCTCCTCCCGGTGGTTGAATTTTATCTTTATCACTCATTTAGTGCGAAACTTATAAATTTCTTGATCAAAACGTAAAGCCATTAAAAGTTTCATGATATTAGATATAGGTTACTTATCTTGAAAGAAGAAACTAGCCTCAATGTTTTACTAAATCTCTCTTTCTACCGCTTGATTCGTGATAACCTCCAAGAAATAACTTTCAATTTTACGATTTCGTCGAGTTTACAAGTGGTTAACTATAGATTTTCGAGTCTTCTGTTAACTGATACAAAATAGACATTTAAGGGCCGTTAGATTAAAATTTTTATGATATTTCTAAAATTTCAGGCATCATCTTAACGCCATGATACGAATCAAAAACCATCAAAATTGGGGTCCCGTGTGTATTTCAGGCTGATTATGAGCCTGCTTATTTTCAACTTTCTACAGTTTAACCCTGTAAACGCAGCTCGCTATGCATCTGTCATTATTGATGAAGGTAGCGGCGCTATACTTCATGCCGTAAACCCAGATTTACAAATCTTTCCTGCTTCTCTCACAAAAATGATGACACTGTATTTAGTGTTTGAGAATTTAGAATCAGGAAATTTACACAGGAAAACACTACTCAAAGTATCACGCAAGGCTGCCCAACAACCCAAATCAAAATTAGGTGTAAAGCGCAATACTAAAATTACTGTTAATCAATGTATTAAGGCTTTAGTTACCAAATCGGCAAACGATATCGCGACCGTTTTAGCGGAAGCTATTGGAGGCACAGAAGAAAATTTTGCCCAGATTATGACTAAACGGGCCCATCAGCTAAAAATGTTACGTACGCAATTTAAAAATGCCTCCGGCCTACCCCATAGAAAGCAGGTGAGTACTGCGCGGGATATGGCTTTACTTTCAATCGCTCTACGCCAGAATTTTCCAAGTTATTTTAAAATTTTCAAAACGAGACAATTTTATTACCGCGGTAATAATTACGAAAATCATAATAAGCTCCTAAAACGGCTGAAGGGTACAGATGGGATAAAAACCGGATATATAAGGGATTCAGGATACAATATTGCGGTGTCGGTTAAATATAAAAAAAGAAGGCTAATTGGTACTTTTTTCGGTGGTAAATCCGCCAAAAGACGGGATCGTCATGTAATAAAGGTTTTTAAGCAGGTTTTTAGAATGCTTGATCAAATTGATATTACTGATCAAAGAAATAATTTCACTGTTGCAACGGATGAGAACTCAGTCAGATCACGTTTTAAACCAAATCGTTCCCAAACTTCAGTAAAAAAAATTATTAATGAACTTGATAAAAGCAAACCTGGTTATTTATGGAGTGTTCAAGTAGGAGCATTTTACCAATTTCGAACGGCACACTTGGCTGCTACGCATGCCTTCAAAGCTATGCGTGATTTGAAACACGCCCGGATTCACATAAAAAAAAATCTTAACAGGGGAAGGCGTATGTATCGTGCAAGGCTTGTTGGAATGCAAAGATTTACAGCCAAACAGGTTTGTCGCAGATTAAAACGACGCAAAATTCCATGTCTGGTTGTCCGAGAGAAAAGTACTATTGCTCAAGGTGACCGTTGGGATTAAAAGGTGGGGTTTTGATACCACATTTTAATAGTTCGTCAGTTAATGCCTTACACAGTCGATTTAACCCTTGCAAATCATTCGCTTCGACTCTAGCTACGAGGACCTCTTGGGTATTAGACGCACGCAAAAGCCACCAGCCATCACCCGTTTTAACACGAATTCCATCAATATCATTAATGTCTGCCCCACTATCCCTCATTCTTTGTAATATTTGGTTAACAACTTCAAACTTCCCATGGTTACCGCAAGAAAACCTAATTTCAGGTGTATTCACTAAATTTGGAAGATTAAGTCTTATTTCAGCAAGAGTTTGGCTCCGCCGTGAAACAAAATTTATTAATCTAATCGCGGCATATAGCGCGTCGTCAAAACCGAAATATTTATCAGCAAAAAAAATATGGCCACTCATTTCTCCTGCTAAACGAGCCCCAGTTTCTGCCATTTTGGCTTTTATAAGTGAATGACCTGTACGCCACATCAATGGATTTCCACCCATTTCTCTAATATGGTCAAATAATGCCTGACTTGCTTTAACATCGGCAATTATAGTTGAGCCAGGAAATTCATGGAGTAAATCAGTCGCAAAAAGCATCATAAGCTGATCACCCCACAAAATATGCCCTTTCCCGTCAATCGCACCAATCCGATCCCCATCACCATCAAAAGCAATCCCCAAGTCACAGTCTTCTGACCTCACTACAGTCTGCAACTGTTCAAGACATTCAGGCACAGTAGGATCGGGATGATGAGATGGAAAACTCCCATCTACTATTTCATTAATTAAAATGTGGTCGCCTGGTAATTTAGAGCACAAATCCTGCATAACAATTCCAGCAGATCCATTACCAGAGTCCCAAGCGATTTTGAGTGGTTTTTGTCCATGGTAATCTGCTAAAAGACGAGCAACATATGTTTCATGAACAGAGATTTCTTCTACTTCCCCTATACCATCCACATATGTACCCGCTGACACAATTTCACCAAGCTGGATTATATCTTCACCGTAGAATGGTGCTCGGTGTAGCATCATTTTAAACCCGTTATATTCTGGAGGATTGTGGGAACCTGTAACCATGACCCCAGCATCTGCCGATAAATCATGGACAGCAAAATACAGCATTGGAGTTGGCCCCAGCCCTATTCGAATTACCGATAGCCCACAAGCTTGCAACCCCAACACAACTGCTTTTTCTAATTTTGGAGAGCTAAAGCGGCCGTCATAACCGACACAAACTGATTTACCCCCTTTATTATTTATAATTGTGCCAAATGAGCGCCCAATAGCTTGCGCATCTTCAATTGTCAGCGTTTCATTCACGATGCCACGAATATCATATTCCCGTAGGATAGAACTGTTGAGGTTCGATTTGGCCATTTTTAAGAATCTATAGAAAGATCTTTCCGTCCGACACTGAAATATACAAACCCAGCTTTTTGCATTTCTACAAGGTTATAGATATTCCTGAGGTCAACAAGAATTGGAGATTTAAGAAGACCTTTCACACGCTCCAGGTCTAATGCTCTAAAGGCATTCCATTCCGTTATAATTACAAGTGCATCTGCCCCTTCCATTGCTTCGTAGGGGCCCTTAGAATATTCAACATTATTTAGGATTTTTTTAGCTTCCTGCATACCCTGTGGATCAAATGCCTGTATTTTTGCTCCCGCCTTTTGTAATTCGGGCACAATTACCAGACTAGGACTGTCACGCATATCATCGGTATTTGGTTTAAAAGTTAAACCAAGAACGGCTATCGTTTTTCCATTAACTGTACCATCACATGCCGTGATCACTTTATCAGCCATTTGGATTTTACGACTCCGATTAATATCAACGACTGTTTCAACAATCTTTATTGGTGCCCCTGCGTCCTGCGCTGTTTTAACAAGAGCTAACGTATCTTTTGGAAAACATGACCCGCCATACCCTGGTCCCGCATTCAAAAACTTGTTGCCGATACGGCCATCGAGCCCCATACCCCGTGCAATATCTTGCACATCCGCCCCTACTTTTTCACAAAGAGTGGCAAATTCATTAATAAAGGTCACTTTTGTCGCAAGAAAAGTATTAGCGGCATACTTTATTAATTCTGCTGTTTCTAAAGTCGTTTGAACAATAGGTGTTTCCAATAAATATAAAGGTCGATAGAGCTCACTGAGCACATCCGCTGCGCGTTTGTTCTCCGTACCGATAACAACCCGATCTGGGCGCATAAAATCACCTATCGCGTCTCCTTCACGTAAAAATTCGGGATTAGAAGCCATGTCAAAGTCAGCATCTGGACGTTTTTCCGTGACTATTCGTTTAACCTCACGACCCGTTCCGACTGGAACGGTAGATTTGGTTACTATGACCGTGTAGCCCTCAAGATTTGCCGCTACTTCCGCTGCAGCACCATAAACAAATGAGAGGTCTGCATGCCCATCTCCACGCCGGCTAGGAGTTCCAACGGCAATAAAAACTGCATCCGCGCTCTTTACAGCCCGTGCAAGATCCGAAGTGAAAGAAAGACGACCGGCAGCAAAATTGCTTGCAACTAGATTTTCCAACCCAGGCTCAAAAATCGGGCAAATACAAGAATTTAGTTGGTCAATCTTAACTTCGTCTTTATCAACGCAGGTAACGTCTACACCAAACTCCGAGAAACATGCACCAGATACAAGCCCGACATAGCCTGTACCAATCATCGCAATTTTCATAATTTTTTACCCCGGATACAGAAACAACCCATCCAAATTTTAGTCCCTACTATTTTGTATAATTTTTTATGATAGAGGATACCTCATCGCGCAAGTCGTCGCGAGACAGTGCAAATGCCAGATTAGCTTCAAAAAACCCTGCTTTATCTCCACAGTCAAAACGATGGCCTTCAAATTTTAACCCGTGAAACGGTGATTTCCCTATCATTTTTGCCATGGAATCAGTTAATTGAATCTCATCTCCCGCTCCTTTTTCTTTCTTCTCTAAATAATCGAAAACTTCTGGTAGGAGTACGTAGCGACCAATTACTGATAATGTTGATGGTGCTTTGTCGGGTTTAGGCTTTTCTACCAGGCCCTTTACCTCAACTAAAGAACCATTTTCAGCGCCCATATCAACTATCCCATACCTATCAGTGTGCTCTTTGGGTACATCCATTACGGCAACAATGTTACCGCCTGTTCGTTCAAAGGATGTTAACATTTGTGTTAAGCAAGGTATCTCTGCCTGAACCAAATCGTCTGCTAACAAGACGGCAAACGGTTCGTTTCCCACTAGTTCACGGGCACACCAGACTGCATGACCTAGACCGAGTGGCTCTTGTTGCCGGGTGTACACAACTTGTTCTGGTTGGAGCATTGACCCTTCAACCAATTGGGCCTCAAATGTTTTTCCTCTTTTATTAAGAATATTTGCAAGTTCAATGCTATGATTAAAGTGATTTTCTATTGAGGATTTACCGCGACCGGTTACAAAAATAAATTCCTCTATTCCAGCTGATTTTGCTTCTTCAACTGCATATTGAATTAAAGGCTTATCGACAACAGGCAACATTTCCTTGGGCATCGCTTTCGTCGCTGGCAAAAACCTAGTTCCCATGCCTCCAACTGGAAAAACAGCCTTACGAACGCGTTGAACCATTACATGACCCTTTAACTAAACAACTTAGACTTTTTATGATAGGCGAGTGTTTGTGCCACAATGACATACCCTTATGCAAGCATACGCCTCGTAACATATAATTTCTTAATCACCTATTAGGATTTCTTTTGCCTGATTAATTTTACTAGCAAGATAATTTGAACCACCTTGATCAGGATGGATTTTTTTCATTAAAGTATGGTGTGCGGCCTTAATTTCATCAGAAGATGCCCCAGGAGAAACATTCAAGATCTCATAGGCCTCCTCTCGGGTCATCCTATTTCTCTCAGAACTTTGCCTTTTTGATGAATTATTTTGGGAGTATTCCCCACCTGTGTTATCGGTACGCCCACCCATACCAAAAACGCGATCCAAATAGGCTTCTAACACTTGGGCAGACTCGTCATCTTCAACACGACATTGTTGAAGTAAATCAAGTAACTCCTCCTGACTAAGCTCTCCTAGCCGCCGCCCTTTAAATGGCCCCTCTAAAACAGTCCCATCAAGAACACCACTGTCATGGTCTAAAGACATCCTAATAAAACGCGTATTGACGCCCGTCGCTTGCCCACGGCTCGGGCCGCCCAAATTTCTAAAAAATTGCTGAGCCGCGCGCCAGCGAAGAAGCATGGGCAATAAAAAAGCCAGAACGAATGTAACTATGCCCAAGCCTCTTGAGGCTATTAGATATATGGTTGCCCCTAACCCCGCGAGTACCACCACCCCCAGCAAAACCTTTATAGCACGAGCCGGATTAAGGCCTATAAGGCCTCGTACTATGAGGAAGAGGCCAATGATAAGAGCAATTCCTAAAACGAGATACGGCATGAATAGTCCTTTAGCCTTGCCTTATTTCGTTACTTAACTTGAGAGGTAATCTGGGCTACCTCCGGCCCCGCCTCTTTACCATAATTTTCTAAAGCATTTAAACCTCCTACAGCAAAAACCGCTACAGCCGCCAGTAATTCCTTTAATTGGTTTGCCGAACTGCCGTCAAAACGGCAATGTGCTCCACCGGTGAGAGCCGCAAACTGCGTAAATGCTTGTGTAGCGACAATATCACTACCTTCTTGAAAAACAAAAATTGGGACTCCTAATACCCCTAACTCTCCTGCACTGTGGCAAAGCTCATCTACCTCCTCCTCCATCGCATCTCCAACGTAGACAAGAGCGTTAATCTTTCGAACTTTTGTCTCACGAATTGCATGGGCAAAAACTTTACCAATTTGTGTCCTTCCTCCGCGACAATAAACAGAGGTCATACGCCTCACGAGTTCATCGGACGACGACAGCCAAGAGCTATTTTTACATTCACCAAACCCTCTGAAGAAAACTAGCTGCACCGCAAGTCCACCCAAAGTGTCCGTTGCCCTGAACATTTCACCTTGCGTATGACAGGCTCTATCCCAAGTCGGTTCGCGACTGGCTGTCGCATCCATCGCAAATAATAGACGGCCGGATCCATTGGGAGACCTTACTGTGGGTGCAAGAGCCAATTTGTTTAGAAAATCAGAGACTTCTGCTGAACCAGTCTGAGTCGGAAGTTTTTTGTTTCCACGCGCCATAATTAAGTTTCCTACCCTTAAGATAGGGTGTCTGCAAGCTGCTTTCCACCAAAGCTTTTAACAAACTACAATTTAGTTAAAGATCACCCGGTTACCTGTTTCTGCGCTTGCTATTAGACCCGATAGTACCTCAACATTATGAATCATTTCATCGGTAGTAATCCTGAATTCACCTACTCCAGAAATAGCAAGGGCAAACTCTTCTAATTCACCGGTCAAAGATTCAAGATGGGGATATGGAGTATCTTCGAAATTAATTTCTTTTAAGTCTTCACCAGTTCGGTGTACGACCAATGACTTATTATCCTTCAACTCCGCCCACCCCCTAGATCCGGCAACTCGAATATGCCAAATGCGAGCTGTTGACGCTAATGTCACTAAGGTTCCCGTCATACCGTTTTTAAAGCGAAGCAACGCGGCAGTAGTATCATCTATGTCAAAATTTATTGCCCGTCGTACGCTATATGCATCGATGGCACTGACTTTACCTACTAAGTGAATCATACAGTCAAGTGCATGAACACCAAGGGAAGTCATACCACCAGCGGGACTCTCTTCACGAGAATCACGCCATGCACCAGCTGCTACACTTAAATCTGATGATTGATTACCATCAATATGCAACAAAGTTCCAAGTTCACCGTTCTCGACTAAAGCCTTTAGAGCCTCGGTATTTTGCATAAAACGCCTGTTATGACCTAAGGCGAGCAAAACATTAGCGTCCTGACATGCCTTCACAGAACGTTCCGCACCTTTGACATCTAATGTAAACGGTTTTTCAGTAAATATGTGTTTTCCGGCTTTTGCGGCTGAAACAATCTGGTTTTCATGTTGAGTATGGGGTGTTGCCAACACAACCGCATCAATTGCCGGGTCGGAAAGCAAACTTTCAAAATTTTCCCGCAAATCTATTCCATGATCATTGCAAAACAGTTCAGCCTTAGATCTCGTCCGGGTGACACCAGCAGTAAACTTTATATGTTTACTCTGACCCTGTACCGAACTAACCAGATACTGCCCCCACCTACCTATACCGACAATTGCTGCGTTAATCATTTGATAGCCTGTCCTTTTAATTAAGCTCTCTAAGTTTGCCGTTCAGCGCTCATTTGAGCAAGGAAGATTACCATTGCTGAAATGGACCTATGGGCCCAATATTATCCCTTTAACGCAGGAGAAATATGATGCCATCCAAGCTCAATCATCTTGCTATCACTACGGACAATTACACGACACTGGGTATGTTCTATAGAGCATACTTCGATATGACCGTTTCTGGAGATACAGACCGAGAACGCCGCGCCATTTCGGTCGGAGATGGATATGTTGGAATTACGTTGATACCACGTCGTAGCGGTCGGCGCGCCGGCATCGACCATTTTGGAATAGAGGTAGAAGATTTTGAAGCTACTTGTGCAAAATTAGCTGAGCGGCACCCTAATATAGAGGTCGTTGAACGGCCGAGCGGCCGTCCCTTTGCAAGCTATAGCACTCATGACCCAGCAGGTAATTACTTCGACCTATCACAGGTTGGTCATGATAATCGATCCGAAGTATATGACATGGAAAGCTGGCAGCAGGATATTAACATAAGCCATTTTGCCGTGCGTGTTAGGGAAGCGGAACAAATTGCGGCATTTTATAGTGAAATATTTGAACTAGAGCCTAAAAACGATCTCCATGAAGACGGTGGGTATAAGTTCACAGATGGTCGCGTCACTATGTCAATTTTACCGTGGCGGATTTCAGATTTTAATGGTTCTGGAATCGAACAGCCTGCGATGGATCACATCGGATTTCGAGTTCCTGATCTCGAGTCTTTTATTGAGCGCGTTGAGAAGTTAACCAATGACAATCCGCATATTGCGCCGCGACCTATAGGGTTTAATGATGAGGGAAAAGCCCGCCTCGACCTTCTTAACCGGTGCCCATACGGTAATTATTCGTTGTCAGACCCTGATGGTAACCTAATCGACGTATCAGAATCTTAAAATCATTTTCTACATTAAATAGTAATGAACTCAAAAACCGAAAACACCGAACGACCAAAATCATTTGCAGCCCTCAGACATCCGGGCGCACGGATTTATCTTATTGGATCTTGTCTCGCTATGATGGGCGATAGTATCGAACACGTCATCAGTTACTGGATCATTTACGAAAAATTTCAATCCCCTGAGCTCGGTGGGTTTGCTATTATTTCCCATTGGGGACCATTTCTGTTCTTTTCTTTTTGGGCTGGCTCACTCGCAGACCGCTTTGACCCGCGTCGCGTGATACAGGTTGGTATGTCTCTATTCATCATAGCCTCCCTGGGCTGGGGCTATTTTATTGTCACAGACAGCCTTGAAAAATGGCATGCAGCTATTTTGTTGACTATCCATGGACTGGCTGGAGTGTTGTGGAATCCGGCGGGGCAACTCTTGGTTCATGATATGGTCGGAGGTCAGCAACTGCAGAGTGCGATACGCTTGATGTCATCGGCCCGCATGCTCGGCTTCTTGATGGGACCCGCTATTGGAGGCGGCTTAATGTTTGCCTTCGGACCCGCGATATGAATATTTATAAATATCTTAATTTATTTACCACTCACTTTCTGGCTATGGAAGGCGCCTTACGGGCCAAAATTTCGTGACAAAGAGACAGAAATAATTCGGGAGCGAGCCGTAAAGAGTTTTTCTGATGTTAGAACGGCCATTAAAGAAATCTCAACGGTTCCAGTAGTATTCTCTATGACTGCTCTTGCCGGTGTGGCGGCAATGATTGTCGGTAACGCACATCAGGCCCAAATGCCCGAGTTTGCTTATGATTTTGGGTTCTCCGATGCAAGTATTCGCTACAGCTTCTTGCTGGCTGCCACGGCAACTGGGGCATTTACAGCGGGGGTCGTACTTGAATATAAAAGTCTACTACCAGCCAAGGTGAATACCGCATTTGTCCTGGCTCTTATCTGGTGTTTGATGATAGGTGGATTTGCTATAACAACAAACTTTTATCTTGCGGTAATTTTGTTGTTTGGTGCTGGCTTCGTCGACCTCGCCTTTAATGCCATGACCCGTACGCTCGCGCAAATTCATGCACCACCACACCTACGCGGAAGAGCTATCGGACTATTCAACGTTGGCAGTCTGGGTATGCGGACCTTCAGCGGGTTTACTGTCGGAATAGGTGGTGGGTTTATCGGTATCCACTGGTCTTTGGGCATAAGTGTTGTAGTGCTTTTCATTGCAATTATCGCACTTTTTATATTCTGTACTCACAAAAGCCGAAACCCTACGACTATTTAGAGGATTAATACCTACAACCGTGATATTTCAGGGGTCAGACTTTGGTCTTGCCACGACCATATCATACCAAGGTTTGTTATCTCGGGTTTTTGCATCATCAACATAAAGGGTCTTGAGCTCTGTGTATTCGTGGAGACCTTCATTGCCAAACTCACGACCTATCCCTGACTGCTTATAACCACCAAACGGTGCTCTTTCGGAAAGAATATGCCATTCATTGATCCAAATTGTACCCGAGCGTAGGCGCGAGGCAATTTCCTTGGCTTTTCGGATGTCAGAACTCCAGACACCCGCTGAAAGGCCAAAGATAGAATCATTAGCCATCTCCACAGCTTCATCAACATCGTTATATTTTAGAACACCTAAAACCGGCCCAAAAATTTCTTCCTGCGCTATGCGCATATCGTTAGTGACGCCAGTAAATAAGGTAGGCTGTACAAACAAACCCCTATCCAAGTCCCCACCAGTTGCTTGAGCACCCCCGCAAGCGAGCGTCGCTCCTTCTGTTTTACCAACTTCGATGTATTTAAGTACTGATTCCATTTGCCCTTGCGATACTACCGGCCCAAGCTGCGTTGACGGGTCAAGCGGGTCACCCATTTTCATTGCGTTAAGCTTTTCTAGCATTTGCTCGACGAAGCTATCATGCCCTTTAGCCTCTAGCATGAGACGGGTACCAGATTCACAAACTTGTCCCTGGTGATAAAACGAGGCCCATATCGAGCCATCAATGGCTATATCGAGATCAGCGTCCTTGAGGATGATATTCGCGCCTTTTCCGCCACATTCCAGAGTGACTTTTTTGAGTGTCCCTGCAGCTTTCGCCATAATCTCACGTCCGACTTCAGTGGACCCTGTGAACGCAACTTTATCGACATCTGGATGAGTCGTAAGTGCTTCGCCAATTATTCCTCCTGGTCCACTAATAATATTGACGACACCAGACGGAATTCCAACTTCATCAAAAACCTTTGCAAGCTCCAAAGCCATAACTGGTGTATCAGAGGCGGGTTTGAGAACAACCGTGTTACCGGTAGCCAATGCAGGCCCCAGCTTCCAAATAGCCATCATATA
>CAZCKO010000043.1:0-20744 GCA_964499275.1 uncultured Rhodospirillaceae bacterium | reverse complement strand
GATCTTGCTCAGAAAACCCAAGATCAGCACTTATCCCAAGACGAAGATTATCTCCATCTAACACGTAGCTCCTCCGTCCAATATTATACAACTCTCTGGCTAGCGCGTTAGCTACTGTTGATTTTCCTGCTCCACTTAACCCAGTAAACCAAAATACTTTACTCTTGTGTCCATTAAGTTTTTGTAAAGCATTTTTATCAACACTAAGTTCATGACGATCAACGTTTGTTGTATGTTCCACCTTCGGTTTCCGTTGAAAAATATCTTGGTCTCTCTTATTTGAATATATGCCAATTGTGGCTCGGTAAAACAATTTCTACGTCCTGTCCCTCAGTAATTAAGGTATCACCTGATGCCTTCACAATAACTCTAATTTCGGAGAGTTGAACTTCGAATAAGACAGAATCACCGAGGTAGGTTTTAGTCGAAATAACCCCCTTAAAATTTTCACTGGTTTTACCTGATAAGGGTTTAACTTCTATATGCTGAGGTCTGATTGCCAATGTAACGTTCTCTCCTATTGAATATGGCTTATCAAACTTAAATGTTCTTTCACCTAAGGATGATTTAACGGTATCAACCCCAGAAACGGTGCCTTTTACAAAGTTCATCTCTCCTACGAATTCGGCTACAAATAAGTTCGGTGGATTTGAATAAACTTTTTCAGGAGGCCCCATTTGTAGTATTTTTCCCTCATTCATTACACAAATCTGATCACCTAGACTAAGTGCTTCCCCTTGATCATGAGTTACATATAGGGTCGTTACACCAGCCGTTGTCGCGATTTTTTTTAATTCGATGCGCATTTCTTCTCGCAAGCGTGCATCCAAATTACTCAAAGGTTCATCCATTAATAAAACCCGCGGTTTGGTAACAATTGCTCTCGCCAAAGCAACACGTTGTTGTTGCCCCCCGCTTAAATCGGTAACCGGTCGACTGTCTAATCCTTCTAATTGTACTAATCGCAAACTTTCCATGACCCGATCTGAAACTTGGTCCTTCGGTATACGCCTGCTTCCATCTGTGAGAGGCAAAGCGACATTTTCATAAACGTTTAGGTGTGGCCAAACAGCATAACTTTGAAAAACCATTCCTATATCACGCTGTTCGGGTGGAATAAATTTACCACTTTTGGCTGAATCAACGAGTGCACCTGCTATCTCAACACTTCCACCATTAGGTCTTTCAAGCCCAGCTACGCAACGTAATGTAGTCGTTTTGCCACAACCGCTGGGACCGAGAAGAACGACAAAATCATTTTCGACAACATCAAGGTTAATCTTTTGAACCGCCCGCACAACACCACGGTCAGAATCAAAAGATTTTTCTAGACCTTTGATGGAAACAATAACGTTATCGGTCATGTTCAATTCCCATGATTAAGTTTGTTTTATAAAAATCATCATTTAAAAGCGGCTTTTACGAGCAAACCTCCAGCCAATCACCATCAATGGCAACAATGCCAACATCATCAAGACTGTTATCGCCGCTGCCACGTTTGGCGATCCCATTGTCCAGCGCCCCCATACTATTGCTGGCAAAGTTACATTGTCCTGACTGATCAAGAAAACCGCTATGGTCATCTCCCTATAAACAAGTAAACCGGTCCAAATCCAAACCGACAGCATGGTCGGTCGTAAGAGGGGCAACATTATTTTTCGGATCGCCCTTACCATGGTTAGCCCTGAGGTATACGCGGCCTCTTCAAGTTCTTTATGAATTTGAATCATCGAACTGTTCAGCGCTCTGGTGCCGAATGGTATCCAGCAAATCACATAAACGACAATCAAAAGTGTAATGGTTCCATAAATTGGCAGGTAGTCATTAACGATATAAAGGGAAAGCAATAATGCCCCCAATGACATAACAACTTTAGGAACTGTATGTGGTAGAAATGCGCCAAATTCTAGAACATAACGCGCCCTTGTCTTAGTTCGGACGACAAGCCAAGAGACACAAAAGGCAGCCAATAAAATAACAGGAGGTACGATAAGCATTAACAAAGCTGTATTCTTAATACCTCGCCCCACATATTCCCAGTTCATTTGTTCAAAATTGACCAGACTAAATATTTTTAATGCCTCTAGCGAAGGTGGCGTAATGTATGGCAGGAATGCCATGAAGCAGACCAACAAAATGGGCAAAAGAAGTCCGATAAAAAAATAAATGCAAATAAAAGACCAACAGGCCGTCGCCCACTTTCCAATATATATTTGGGTGGCCTTATACCCCTTGCCTGTAACCACCTGATACTTCTCACTAGTCCGCAACATCTGCACATACCAAACGGTGAGAAGCAGGGCCACTAGTATCATAGCCGTACCAAGGGCAGCTGGGATGCCGTACTCAGGCAATCCATCCGGTGGAAAAGCTTCGGAATAGACATAAGTACTAAAAACATAGATATTACTCGATAAACCTATTACAGCGGGAATATCAAAGGTAGCCAGCCCAATAACGAATATATAAATCAAAGCTGCCAAAATTGCCGGCCTGGCAAGCGGCAGGGTAATTCTGATCAAGGTTCTTTTGAAAGTTAACCCGGATGTCTGGGCTGCTTCTTCAAGGGCCGGATTCATGGTTCTAAAAACCTGTACACTCAGGACAAATGCCAGTGGCGCGAGGGTGAGACCCTCGATTAAACCCATTCCCGCAGGGTTCTCTATGTTAATTGGACCAGAATTCAGACCGAAAGCCGCCATAAACATCTTGTTGATGAACCCGATACGCTCGTGAGCTATAAAGGTCCAACCCATTCCGACAAAAACTGGAGGTACAAGGAGTCCAATCGTCATCATCGCGTAAATAAGGGCTTTTGGACGAATCGTCGTTCGCTCCGTAATCCAAGCAATAGGTAAACCGACGAAAAGAGAAACGATGGTAGTTACGATTGCAAAGATTAAAGTGTTTTCAAGGACTTCCAGTACAAACTCGTCGCCGAATAGATCCTTGTAATTGTCATACGAAAATTCAGCGTCATCTGTCCCAATAACTCCCGTCTGAAAGCTGATATAAACAAACACAACCACGATGGCTATTAGTATAACCATCGGAAGTAATGCTACCGGCCACAAGGGAGAACTACCCTGAAATGGTTTTGATACTGACTTTAACAACAAGTTATTAATCGTCTCTATCCCCTAGAGAATGAAAAAACTCCAGACTTTTTGAAGTTTGCACAAGCATTGAGGGAGTTAAGGCGTGAAGTTCAACTTAACCCCCTCAAAAATACTGGCTTACTAAAATCTTTTTATTTTTTACCGCGTTTACGTTTGCCGCGGACGATCTTTTTCAATTTTTTCTGGAACTTTCTCACGTTAATCCCATCTTTTTTCTGCTGAAAGGTACGCTGTACGGTACTCTTCAAGAAAATAGCTTTGGAATTTTTAGAACGTGCAGCATCAACGAGAGATTTAGACTTCGAACCAGGATAAATTTCAAGGTCATACGCGCCGTGCTTCCAAAGTGCCGTTTGCCCTTCCTTCGAATGGGTCCACGCGATGAAGAGCTTACCAACGTTAGGGTGAGCCGCATTCGATGGGACACCAAGGTTGATGATATTATTCCTAACAATTTCCTTCGGCACTGCATGCCCCAAGGGGGCCCCACGTCTTTGGTAACGGACCGTCGCATCCCGTCCGCAATCAAAAATAAGCATGGCAAATTGTCCACTCGCAACCTTGTCCAAGCTATTACATCCTATGAACCCTCCAATTTGAGGTTTAAGTCGTTTCATGTAATCAGTCATGAATTTGATACCGAACACATCCGGAGCTGCAAACTGATAAAAGCCAGTCAAATAGGGTGTAATTGCAATCTGCCCCTTCCACTTTGGCTTCATTACATCTTCGATGCTGTACGGAATGTCGGATCCTTTTACCAGGTTCGTATTGTAGACTATTCCTACCACTCTTGACGCAATAGCTACGCCAACACCCCCATTGTTAACCCTTTTTACAACTGCTTTTTTAGGCTCGGGGCGTTCAATTAATTTATTCCAATCAACCCTCTCTAACATGCCTGTTTTAAATCCCGAGAGCATGTGACTTCCACTCCCCATAAATACATCAGTGCTCGATGTTTGTTTTGCACGATGTTCTTGGGTCAACCTTCCAAGGTTAGCTGGAAAACTCCTGCCCTGAGTAAATTGCAGTTTTATATTTGTTCCATATCGCTTGTTAATAGACTTAAGCATATCGCTGATGCCCGCATCCGCGCCCATATGACCTTCTGTCCATAGTAACTTTAGGACACCTTCTTTCTTTGCTCCCTGGATCACTTTTTCAAGCTCCGGGGAACGTGCTAAAGCGTCACCGCTACTGATAAACATAGCAGCCAAAACGAAAGCGCTCAGTAATTTGACTGTGATTCTTACCTTAGTTTGTTTTATTTTTGTTTGCATTGACTTCTCTCCCATTAGTATCAACCAAGTTAATTAGCCTTTTTTTTAATCGTCAAATAAATGATCGACTGTGTCAATGCAGTAAAATTTGGAGGAGTTTTATTTCTCTTATTGGCCGGGCTTATTTTTATACTCTCCAAGGTTTAAATACACCTAGGATCATCGTTCCTACGCACAGCAAAATGGGTAAAGAAGATAGCGTATACATTACCGCGTAACCCCAATGGGTCGCTACATATCCAAGTATCGGTGGACCGAGTGCTAAACCCAAATCCATCAATGTCAACATGGTTGCATTAGCCCCACCCCAGCGATCAGGAGATACCCGCTCGATGACTAAAGTTCTTATAATCGGCTGAACACATCCAAACCCTGCACCCCAAAAAATAGCTGCGAACACAAGGGTCCACGGTGTCTCAAATATCGCAATGACAAAAACAGAACAAAGAATCATAAGAAGTCCTGGAACTATAATAATCCCTCGACTGGAAATTAAATCACTCCATCTCCCTGCGAGTGGCCGAACAATCATGAGCACTAGAGAAAATACGATGAAAAACACCGCCGGATCACCAATATTTCGACGCTGCGCATCCAGAGGAATAAAAGTAACAAAACCGCCAAAAACAAACATCATAGCAGCAGCAACTAAAGCAGGTGCAATTGCGCTTTTTTCCATAAGCCTGGCCCATTTAAAGGGCGGAACGGATGTCGGTTTTTCATAGGCCTCGCTGACTAGAAATACCGCGGTAGCGCCAACAATCGTTATTATAACTATGAACCAGATAGCGTTTGTAATATTCATTTGGCTCGCAATAAATAGAGCAGCCGCAGGCGCTATCGCAGTCGATAAATTTCTTATACTACTCACATAACCCATCCCCTCGCCGCGGCGAGCGGCAGGAATAACATCAGCTTGCAATGTGGTGCTCGCAGTGACCACTGCACTCCAAGCAAGCCCCTGAAGGGCCCGGAAAAAAATGATCGGAACAATTGCCGGCCAAAACGGAAGGCCCAATCCTGCAAGGGAAAATATGATCACTGAAAAAATTAAAATGGGCTTGCGCCCGCAGACATCGACAAACCATCCGGTAAATGGGCGCAATACTACCGCTACCCCCATAAAGACCCCCGCTACAATTCCAACCTTAATGTCACTCGCTTCTATCGAGTAAACATAAAGGGGAATAATCGGTAATAACGCGTGCGCCCCTCCGAATATGAAAAAGTCTACAATTAGAGCGCGACGATATGCGCTAGTCCACAATCTAGGTGTCGATATGACCCAGTCCCCTTTTTAAATTTTAGCCAAAGGCCCTCTAATTAGGTGACCTGCCAAGACCCCGGTGTGCTCATTTTCCTGCATAAAGTGTTGCCCATTTACTATAGTAGCTCTTATGCCATCGGTTTTTTGTTTGATACGCGGCGCACCTGCAGGCAAGTCATGTAATAACGTCGGCATGCCCGGCATAATTTGGTCTGGGTCAAAAATAGTTAGATCGGCAAAATATCCCTCACGTATTAATCCACGTTGAGGCAGCCCCCAAAAATTTGCGATATCATGGGTAATTTTCCGAATTGCTATCTCAAGGGGTATTGCCTGGGCATTCCTGACCCAGTGACCTAACAAGTGCCCATGAATGGGGTTAACCGTTGTAGCGACGTGGGCTCCTGCATCTGAGAACGTAACTACGGCGTTGGGGTGTTTTATCATCTCCAAAACCGCATCTTGATCTTGATTGAAGCTTGGCTGAATAAAAAAAAGCTTAAGATCATTCTCCAATGCAAGGTCGATAAACGCCTCTATGGGCTTTATTCCGCGTTCATGAGCAATTTTAGAAACTGAATAAAATGGTGGTAGTGGACGATTAAACGGGAACACCCAATCCCAATCAACTGGTCTCTGAAAAAGGTTGGGCATAGATGGGTCAGGATTATGTTGATGGTTTTCAACCGCTTCCACCAATGTTTTACGTCTTTCCGGGTTCTTTAAATAAATTATTTGTTCATCTAGAGATTTTGTCCGAAATTCACGCCATTCCGGCAAATAGTCATATGGCGTCTTAGTTTCGAAAGAGCGAAGCGAACAATTCCAACTAGCTGTGCCCTGCATCATAGCACTACCGCCACCAGCAACGATCTCATCAACCATACCAACCTGTTGTCGCCATATATCAGGATGAGATGGCCGATACCAAGTGTTACCAAATGTAACCGGCACTCCTATATCAAGCGCTAACTCTTTAATACATTCAAATTCCTTTCTGCGCTCAACTTCGTCTGAAATAGTATTTTCACGCGCAAGCTGAAAAATACCATTACCAAGCTTTTTCATTATACTGGCAAGTCTAGTAACCTCATCCCAACCAGCTAACCGGCTAGCAACAGGTTTACCTGCGGGTGTACGATGCGAAAATGTACGAGAAGTAGACAAACCAAGTGCACCAGAACGAAGGCTGTTTTCAAGCTCCCTCTCCATCACCGCCATGTCCTGATGGGTTGCCTCTTCTTCCATCGCACGACCACCCATAGCGTAAGTACGAAGGGCCGAATGCCCTACAAAGCTCGCATAATTGAGACCCTTTGGTAATGCATCTACAACGTCAAAATATTCGGAAAACGTCTCCCAAGACCAATCTATGCCCGCATTCATTGCCTCAGGAGAAATATCCTCCGCTCTTTCCAAATTATTAAGCACAAGGTCCTTATTAGCTTCAGCACAAGGTGCAAGCGTAAAGCCACAATTGCCCATCACTACAGAAGTTACTCCATGCCAACAGGAATTACTGCCAATATCATCCCAGAACAGTTGGGCATCCATATGGGTGTGAGCATCGATAAATCCTGGAGAAACAATCAATCCAACGGCATCAATTTCCTTTTCAGCAAGTTCTCCATTGAGTGCACCGATTTGAGTAATCTTGTCATTTGTAATTGCAACGTCCGCTCGAATGCCCGACAGACCTGAACCATCGACTATTGTACCGCCGCGAACGATTAAATCGTGCGTCATAATGATCACCCCCAATAAAGATTTATAGGGTATGCTCAATCAAGTATTAAGGCAATTTGAGTAAAATTTTATCTCAAAGATAATTAGAAATTAATATTGATACCTTAGGTGTAGATTGCACCTTTTCGCTTGGAACTATCAGGCGGCACTAGAACATCGATTAGCTTTTTTAATTTAACGTGGCCAATAACGTTTTGGTTTTCATCAATGACACTGGCCGTTTCTTTGCCATGGATACCAAACTTATGGAGTGCCGCATTTAATGTCATATCAGAGCTAAGATTTAGTTCGCTCCCGACGTCCGTTGGTTCCATGACCGCACTTACTTTGATAAATTTTCCCCTTTCAATTTCTGATGTAAAGTCTTTTATATAGTCATCGACCGGGTTCAATATTATTTCCTGAGGTTCGCCCTCCTGGACCAGAAGACCATCACGGAGAATGGCAACCCGGTCACCAATTTTGAGTGCTTCATTAAGATCATGGGTTATAAAAATAATGGTTTTATGAAGTTCCGATTGTAGCTCTAGTAATACATTCTGCATGTCAGAACGGATCAGCGGATCTAGTGCAGAAAATGCTTCATCCATAAGCAAAATCTCGGCACCCGTGGCTAGTGCCCGGGCAAGGCCAACGCGCTGTTGCATTCCTCCAGAAAGTTGGAAGGGAAAATGTTTCTCAAATCCAATCAGACCCACACGATCAATCCATTCTCGGCTTTGTTTATAAGCTAAGTTCTCTTTATAGCCCTGATTGATAATCCCATAAGCGACATTTTGTTCCACATTACGGTGTGGTAGAAGAGAAAAATTTTGAAAGACCATAGAGGCGTCGTTTCTTCGAAAATATAGAAGCTGCTCTCTAGACATCTCAAGGACATTAACATTATCAACAAATATTTTACCTGTAGTGGGTTCAATCAAACGATTGATGTGACGAACCAATGTAGACTTACCGGATCCTGAAAGGCCCATCACGACCTGAATATCTTGGGCAGGGACGGAAAAGCTCACATCACTCAAACCTAGGACATGACCGTGATCCTTAAGCAAGGATTTCTTTGAGATACCTTCCTTGAGTAATGGCATCATTAAATGGGGAGTAGGCCCGAAGATCTTTGAAAGGCCAGAGATTTTTACCTTAATTTCAGTCATTAATATCTTTGAGGCGATGGCGTTGGAGCCTTTGACCATACCTTTGTAAAATTCGGTCAAAAATTATAGCCAATGCAACAATTGCGAGCCCATTCATTACACCCAACGCCAGATACTGGTTTGAAATTGCACGGAGAACCGGAACGCCCAGCCCCTTGACCCCAATCATCGATGCTATCACTACCATTGCCAGAGCCATCATAATTGTCTGGTTAATCCCGGCGAAAATATTTGGTAATGCAAGGGGAATTTGTACTCCCCAAAGTCTCTGCCAATAACTAGCACCAAAAGCATCGGCTGCTTCCAACACTTCTTTATCAACTAGACGAATTCCAAGGTCAGTAAGTCTGACAATAGGTGGTATGGCATAAATGCAAACAGCCAAAAGCCCGGGTACTTTTCCTATACCCAACAACATGACCACAGGGATTAAGTAAACAAAACTTGGAATTGTTTGCATTACGTCCAACAAAGGGGTGAACATTGAACGAACACGGTCGGATTTTGCCATCCAAATACCGATAGGTATTCCAAAGAATATGCAAAGGAATGTCGCAACGGAAATGATAGCAATTGTTGCCATAGTGTCTTCCCACATTCCGAAGTAGCCGATAGCTAGGAATGAGACAACGCAAGCGCCAACAATATACAAACTTCTTGAACCAACCCAAGCGAGCAGGGCAATGCCAAAGACGACAACCGCCCAGGGAGCACTAATCAGGCACTTTTCAAACCAAATTAAAAATAATAATAAGGGATCAAAGAAATTTTCTAAATTTTCACCATATGCCCTCGAAAACTCTCGAAAACTTGAGTCGATAGATTTTTTAAGATCACGTAAGTCTTGCCGACCCATCATTGGGAAATTATCAAAAATCTCCATCTCTATCTCATTTACGAGTCGTTTATAAAGTTTCCCTTAAATTTAGAGTTTAAAATTTAGAAGATTTGATTTGTTTTACAATTTTAGCTGACACCCATTGCGTCCAAACAGATGGACGTTTCTGAAGAAACTCGATAGCTGCATCCTCTCCACTAGCCTGGTTCTTTGCCATATACACTAGCATGGCATTCATTACGGCCCCTGGAAAAACACGTTTTTTCAAATAAGTTATGGCCGGGCCACCCTTTTTCATAAACCGTTTTGTAACTACCGTGTGGACTTCTGATTTGGTCCAAGCCGATGGCTTGGGATCAGCACATTCTTGCTCCGGTTTAACAATACAACCATCCCAATTTTTGCTCCCCCCAAATGGCACTCCAAAAGATAACTTTTTCATTTTGTATTTACCTATCATAGCAGTCGGCGACCAATAATACCCAAACCAGTTCTCTCCACGCTGCATAGCCTTAGCCATAGAGCCGTCTAAACCTGCAGCGGACCCGGGATCAATCAGACGCCATCCTTTTTTCTTCATCTGGAAGGCACGATACAGGTTAGCATTAGTAAGCTGACAGCCCCAACCGGAAGGGCAGGTCACGAAACCTCCTTTTGAACGATCTTCAGGGTGTGGAAACAAATCTGGTCGTTTCAAAACATCAAGAACCGTTTTTAATTTAGGAAAATTTTTAGCTGTATGCGGTGGAATCCACCAACCTTCCCCAAGTTCGGTTATAGGGCCTTGATTAACGGTATAAAGCCGGCCCTCTTTTAACGCTTTTTTAAGAGGAACTCTTAACGCATTAACCCAAAGCTCGCTCGCTAGATCCGGTTGACCTTTCTCGTTCATAGAGGCGAATGTAGTTGTTGTAGCGCCAGCCACTAATTCAACCTTACAACCAAATCCTCTCTCCAATATAATCTTATCAAGATTGGCCATAAATTCTGCTGAGGGCCAATTCATCTCTGCAACTGTTATTTTCCCGCAATTTGCTGCGGCGACGCTCTGGATGAACATTAGTGAACCGGCGGCAATAATATATTTAACCGAATTTTTCATTTTAAATCTTTCTAAATTATCAAAATTACCTATCAAGTTCCCAAATCTATTTCATCAATTACCGTGTTACGCAAAATTCCTATCCCTGTGATCTCCATTTCCAAAATGTCACCTGGCTTTAGGTAAACAGGTGGATCGCGTCGATGTCCAACACCAGCGGGCGTTCCCGTCGAAATTATATCGCCAGGATTCAAAACTGTTTGTTGCGAAAAATAAGATACCAGAAATGGCACATCCATAATCAGTTGGTCGACACAAGAATTTTGCATGACAATACCATTGAGCCTGGTCTCTACTACAGTGTTTGACCAATCTTCGGCATCCTCTCTAACTATCATACAGGGTCCACAAGCCCCGGTCCGCCAAAAATTTTTGCCCTGAAAAACACTACGGTCATATTGGTATTCCCTGATAGTACCATCGTTTAATATAGTATACCCCGCGACATAATCTAAGGCATTTTCTATAGGAATATTCCTAGCACACTGTCCAATGACCACAGCGTACTCCACTTCGAAATCCATAGTTAGCAGCCCCTTTGGGCGTATTAACGCCTCATTGTGACCCACTAATGACCCTCTAAGTTTGCTGAACGCGCTTGGAAATTGATCATCAGTCCTTCCCGTTTCTGACCGATGGTCCATATAGTTAACACCGACGCAAAATATATTAACTGGCTCAGAGGTTAGTGGTAAAAACTTCACATCATTAAATTGATAGTCGGGAGTCGTATTTGTTAATGCGTCTCTTGCTGCATTAATTCCTTGATCTCTAATGAGTGCCACTAAACTGGGATAATTTTCTCCAACACGTTTGGTGAGATCAATAACCCCATCATCAGTCATTACCCCGTAGCGGTTTATACCGCTTGCCTGATAACTGCATAACTTCATTATCATTACCTAATGCATATACTATCGTTTAAGAACCCTAGGCCTAACAACTTAATTGATTGTTAGTATCAGTTTTCACCGTATTTTGTGTTTAAATTTCTTTCCACCCTTGGAGCGGAATCCGTTCTACCAGATGAAGTTTGTTTACCTTCGTCAAAAGCTTGAACGAGCAGTATTTCAAGGTCTTCCTTTCCGGATTTCTCAAACCAATATCGGGCATATTGTGGAATTACGACTCCTTCCTGCGGCCCACATTCAGCAATCATAACGTCTTCAGGTCCGTAGAACTTGGCCGTGCCCTTTAGTACAAACCAGAATCCATCTACTTTGGCATGGTAATGAAGATTATTTTCTCCACCATCCCTGACTACCTGCACCATGGCGCGCACCAAATTTCCCTTGGCAATCATGGTGTTGATCTTTGCCTTGTTAAGTTTTTCAGGAGTTTTATAGCTAAATACAGAAATATCTGCCTCTGCTTTTATATGCATGTCCTCAGTAATGGCTTTACGATCTTGTGCATTATTCATTAGAAATCTCCTAGATCATTATTTCGCAATCTTTGACGGGTAATTATACTCGATCCAACTATCTAGCACTTTACTTTGAATTTTCTCTGACACTTCGTTCCATGCTGCCGCCGCATCTTGCCCACGGTAACGCATTCGCGTTTTTATCTCCTCAGCGATACCGGCAGATGATAAGTCTCCAGTAGCATCTCCCAAAAGAGCCCAATGATAGGCTTTTGCATAACTCCGAAATACGCCCCGCCCACGTAAATAAGATTGTGCACGTGACCTAATTTTGATGATCGGTACAAACCCTTCTTGACTGTTACGCCTAAAGCTACTTTTGGAGGCGTATTCTGCTTGGATTTTGAGCACCTGCGGCGTGGTCAGAACTTTCTCTAACCTATCCATCAAACTAAGCGCCTCAATATTACCGGCTTTGCCACTGACCATGGCATATTTATAAGCACTTTCCGGATCTATAGAACTCTTTGACTTTGCTAGAATCATGGCAGCCAGCTTATGACCCTTATCTGCTAGGGGTCGAAGAAGGGCCTGTCCCTTCAAAAGAGATCTCGGCGCGCCCTTTCCAGTAACTAGAGCCCTACCTACAGAAAGTTTTTCCGCATCGGACAATGAATAGGGTAACCTTATCGCTTTGTTCAGTAGGTCAGCCGAAATAATTTTATACCTAAGATTGGTACCAGAAGAGAATACAGGACGCACTTCATGGAAAAATTTTTCCGGGTCAAAATAGCTATCAATTCGGATTGGTTTTTTTAAAACAGTCCTTAAAACCAGTTTGCCTGACCCAGTAAGAAAGTTATTAATTTCTTTATTTGCTGACCTGAAACAGGCGGCTTGAGAGTGATTTAACCCAGGTCTAGCCATTTTATCACTGCCGGTTTTAAACCTTGGATATAACGCGCGACACATGTCAGCCACCATTTGGGAGACAGCTTTTGGATTTGCCATTTCTGGAGCAATTTTATTTTTAATCCGGCCCCATAGCCCCAAGTCCTCCAAAGCAAATGAGGCCTGCGCCAAGTCCAAGAAAAATGAACCGTTATTGGCGGACACCCCGATATACGAAAATTTAAGATCAGTCGTAATAGCTGCAATTTTCGGAATTGAAATTATTGCGTTTGCAGTAAGGCTGGAGGTATTCATCTGATATTCTACATTTAGATATAATTTATCAATATCTAAACCGGAGTTCCCAATACCGGACGCTATCCCAGAAAATTCTGGAGGGAGACATGTAAATGGAACAGCTATTCCATTTGCTTCTATACGGCTTCTCAAAATATTTAAATCACCCAAAGGTGAGGACGATGTTGTTAACCGTTCGACTTTGATTTCACAATCCTTCGCATGATCCCATCTTGATTGCGGGCGAAAAATTGCATTGTTCAGGACCATACGATTTATGTAAGGGTCGTTACTTACATCCTGATATGTAAAATCCAATGTACCGCGCAAACTAACCAAGGCTATTCTCGTTAAGAACTCATTTAAGGTGTTTATACTGAAAAATTCGGATATAGGAGGGCGTGGATCTCCCGCCGTTGCGATCATTGGAAAATTCAGAAAAATTGAAAGGGTCAAAATACCGATAGCAACAAAATGTTTAATAAAAATCATGTTCTGCCTCCCGTAACTATTTCCTCACAAATATGTGAATTAGCCCAAATCCCTGATTAAATAAAAATCTTCGGACAAAAAGATCTTAACACTAAACAAACAAATCCATTAACAATATTAGTCTCTGCGGGTGATCCGCAATTTGGACCAGTCGGTATCATCATTAAAGGAAAGAGTAATTTACGAACCTTAGTAAAAATCCTACTGAAATAGCGTCTTTATTGCAGGCTTATGTTGCTCAAAATGATGAGAAGAGTTCTGCCACCAACGATATACGGGCCCTAGCAGCCGAGCTGTTGGTTTATAGCCAGCACGCAAACGCGAGTGCTACGAGAATGTAATGGATTAATTACCTTATTGGTTGGGAGACAGAAGGTCGCGTTGAAACGGGAGCTTGTTGGTTTTGTGGTACTGAAACAGTGCCGGCATGATTTACAGAAACCGTGACAGAAGTTTTTCGTGATGACAATAATGAACGCCCCTGTAAAAAACTTAGTCTATTAATTTCAACTGTAGCAACTCGTCCGTCCTTATTAAACACAAGAAAAATTCCTGCCGAAACGGTGGAGGCTTTCATATTCCATCCTGAAGCAGGGACCACCTCCGCGTAAAACTTCAACAATTCAGCAGGACTTTTGGTATCGAGAAAACGAACTTTTCCCGACCATCGTTCACCCGAACCCAAAATGACTGTTTCTTTCTCTATAATTTTTGACGTAGCCGGAAAAGGAAAATCGTAAAGGGCGTATTCAATTAATAACTTTGTATCTTTTTGATGTCTGTCATTGAATGTTGAGCAACCCATCAGTGAGGTACCAACAAAACATACCAAACAGAAGGTCCGAAAGTAACTTATCATAAGTCTACCGAAAATTGACGCTTACAAAACGATGTTTTCAATATTTAATTGTAATCTGCTAATATACTGACTCCATTTTACAACAATAAATCCCTAAAACAGCGAATCGCTTCCATAACACACCAAAAGATTTATTACTTAACCGTTTTATTCTTTTCCATTTATCAGATCATAAAGATTGCAGGCGATCCCTGTTGCCTCATACCCGTCGTTACCTGTCGCCTGGGCAATGGCAAACATTTGATAGGCAAGACCAACAAAGGGCATGGGAACTTCCATCTCACGAGCCATATCAAGACCAAACCCGACGTCTTTGGGCATCCACGACTTGCGTGGCTTGTACTTTCCACTCACAGCCGTCTCCATAATACGTTTAGTGGCTACTGAATCCTGTTGAGAATTAGCCACTACCGTTTGGAAGGTTTCTTCATCCAGTCCGCCTTTTCTGAGCCAGCTGCAAATCTCGATCAGGCTCATATGTTGAACGGCAGCAAACATAGCCATTGCATTCTTTACCATCTTGGCGTTCCCAAGCTCTCCAACGTGAAGTATCGACTTGCCCATGGCCTCAAATATAGATTGATTTTCCTCAAATAATGCCTTGGAGCCCGACAACCAAAGCGCCAAATCACCGGCCGCTGCGACTTCTTCCACCCCACCCGCAGAGGCATCCACGACTGTCCAACCTTTCTCGCTTAACCGGCTGCTAACTCCGACAATAGTCTCTTTATCAATACTGCTGAAGTCTATCCATTCTTTGGCACCTGAGGATGCCTCCGACAAACCACCTTCCCCAAGACCAACGACTTTTACCGCCTCATTATTTGGTAACATTGAAAGAACGAGGTCACACTCTTCTGCCAAGGCCCTAGGGGACTGAATGAAGATAGCGCCTTGTGCTTCAAGCGACTTGGCCTGTTCGCGCTTCAGGTCGTTAACAATTAATTTATAGCCAGCTTTGATCAGATTTGTAGCCATGCCGACACCCATGCCTCCGGTGCCAATAAATCCAAGAGTCTTCATTACCATTTCTCCTATCACTTAATATTAATATTTTATCCAAAAAAAATTCTCATTAATGCAAACCCGGCAATGATTGCGACAGTGAAAAATATCCAATCCGAAAAATGGTTCATATTAGTTATTTATCCCTTAACCAGCGTTCTATTTAACGGACTTAAACATCCAATTGGTGATTTCACTCACAACCCGGTTTTCGATACCTAAAAAACCATGAGGTGATATCGGTCCACAGTCCTCAGAGTCTCCCGCTTTTCCTTTTTGAAATATAAGAGTTTGTTTTTTCGGTGCAGAGGATAGTGCCTGAATGATTTCCTTTGTACCATGTGCAGGAGACACCCAGCATTGATCATTTTCATGGTGAACAACAAGTGCTGGAACTTTTATCCCCTCTAGGTCTCCACCAAAAACCGTGTCGTGATTGCCTGTGGTCACGTTCGCCGTTAAAACAATACCCTGAACATTCAATGCGGCAGCGTGATAACTAACCGTAATACTTCCTCTACTCGTCCCTATTAACCAAATAGGCTTATCGGTTGCCTTCCGGATCTCTTTAATCAAAAAATTAATATCCGCTCGGTAATCGGAATTACCTCGGTCGTTTTTTATACCCCCATCCATGTCTGATGGAACATCAGGTGTTATTGTCAAAACACCAAATTTTGCAAATAATCCTCTGCTTCTAACCAAGAAATTGGAGCTGCCAACGGTTTTATTTTTGACATCAACATCAATTATACCGTCACCCCCAGCAAACAGCATTGCAGCGCCTTTGATCTCTGTCACTGGTGTGTTTTTTATAAATGAAATTGTTACGTCTTCGCGAGTATTGATGGTTTTAAATTCTTCAGAGATGGCAACGCTACAATTTGCCAGAATCGCAAAAACTGACGTAATAGTACAAGACCATAATTTCATGAAATATTCCCTCTCTTAGCCCATAATATTTTATGGTTCACAACCAAAAGACGAGTCAATTTTGTGACCACTTCACAATAGGTAAATCCTAGAATGGAATTCTCACATAAAGTATGGTCAATATTATTTTTCAATTGAAACTTGATAGAGTTGGCATAATTAATATTTAAAGACCTTTTTTTATACTTCTTACCCATCTTCTAACACTTTTACCAATGATTGAGATAACGAGATGACATTAATCGAAAAAGTTGAACATCACGAAATTTACGACCTCACTGAATTTTCGAGTGAAAATTTCGTTCGAAAACCACTAACCCAATCCAAAGGTATAGTGTGCGATTTTGTTTGCTTTGAACCAGGTCAGACCGCTGGCTTTCATAAACACCCAGTCCAGGACGAAATATTTTATGTAGTTGACGGCAAAGGCGTTATAACATTTGAGGATCGAGAAGACATACCTGTTAGACGAGGCAGCATAATTTTTACTCCATCTGGCGTAGTTCACGGCGTCGAGACTGATGATTCTGAGCGCCTCATACTAATGCTTATAAAAGGTCCTGGCATTACCGCCAAAGAGGCAAGACACTTTATGCATGGAAACTAAATCGTATAATTTTTAAAAGATAAATAGCCAAAACAAATTCTTTGATTACATAAAGGACAGCTAACTGTTGAATGATTTTATCATCCGGTTCAAGACATTCATAAAAAAACATCCCTACCTCTGCATGATGGAAGCAATAAAGGGCGGAATTGTAATTGGATTAGCTATAGGGTGGTATTTTTGGTACTAGACAAAACTAAAATCTCAACACCAACCGCCCTCTAATACCACCAGCCTCGAGAGCGCGATGTGCCTCCGGTGCCTCATCAGCCTGGTAGGTTCTGGCCACCCTGAGGGTTAATACTCCGTCTTCGACTTGCTTACGTAACTTTTCCAGTTTTCCAAGTTCCAAAGCATATTCACGGACCGAAGTGGACGCAAAACGAATTTTTCGTTCACCATTCCCCTGCCAGCCCCTTACCGAACTGAAGGAGCCGCCATCGCGAACGGCATGTGTTACTTTCTCCCCTAGGACAGCTCCATCCGCCAAACCATCCACCCCCTGCGGAAACTCTGCTCTCACTAGGTCCACAAAGTTGTCACCTCTTGGTAAAACTATATCTGCTCCAAATGAAGTTACCAGGTCTTCATCCTGAGCTGAAGCATCAGCAACGACGATGAGATCATCGGCCTTTGCCAGCTGCACAACATAACCACCAAAAGCACCGGCAGCCCCTGTCACCGCGATTGTTTGGCCGGCTGAAAGTGCCAGCCTATCGAGAACCTGTCTTGCGGTGAGACCATTCATAGGCAATGTGCTGGCTTCTACATGTGATTTTCCTTCAGGAGTAATAACAACCGATCGTGCATCAAGGACAATCTGTTCGCGGTAGCCGCCGTAACTAGCCTTGGTCACTACTATGCCCATAACACTGTCACCAATATTTAATCCTGTTGTGACTCCGTCTCCCACTTCATCAACAACACCGGCAACTTCCATTCCTGGAACGTATGGCGGTGGATCAACCCCCATCTGCTTGGCCCGAACCCCATTGCGTGCCATCAAATCAGTAGGATTTACCGTAGCCGCGTAATTTCGGATCCGAACCTGTCCAAAGCCAGCATAGACCTCTGGTAAATCAATAACCTTTAAAACATCCGGATCCCCAAATTCATAAAAGCCAACACCTCGCATACCCCATCTCCTAACAGCGTTTTTATGGACCCATAATATGTTACAAACGAGCTTGGATGCGCACTTACTTTAGTGAAGACGATCTTCGTCGGTTAGATCTAATTTAAAAAGATCCATTGCGTTATCCCATGTATATCGGCGGAGTTCCTCTGCGGAAAGTCCCTTAAGATGATGCTCGACGACCTGCCTTGAATGGGGAAAGGTCATGTTAAAGTGTGGATAGTCGTTGGACCACATGCAATTTTTCTTACCCCACCACGACAGGAAACGTGTTCCAACATAATCCTCAAGAAATGTTCCATACACATGTTCTTCAAAGATCTCACTTGGCTTGCGGTCTATCGGGATCGGATAAGAATTTCTGTGACGTTCAAAATAATAATCCCACTGTTGAAGAAGAAACGGTATCCAACCTATCTCACTTTCAGCAAGCAGCAGTTTTAATTTAGGGTGACGTTCAAAGTATCCGTAAAAAATGAAATCAAAGAGCGTATTAGCAGAATCATTGGTTTTGGTATTTGATGAGTCCTTTATACCCTCAACACTGCGCTTATGACCTGTCTTCATATAGCCGTGCCCAGTTAGAATATGACAAATAACTGGCTGACCTGCCTCGGCGCACGCAGCAAAAATCGGATCATAATGCTCGGTATTACTAAATGGGAGTTGAGGGTCGGGGACCTGCCATATCAGAGCTCCCCTCATACCTTTATCAATACAACGATGAATTTCTTCAACAGCACCCTTGGGGTCATAAACAGAGATTAACGGTGCTCCGATAAGGCGTTTATGGTCCTCGCTGCACCAATCATGTAACCAATTGTTGTAAAGCTTGAACGACTGTTCCTGTGTCTCAACATCATCCACGGAATAAAGAGCCATACCATAGTTTGGAAATAAAATTTCCGCAGCAATACCGTCGTTGTTTTGGTCTTCCAAGCGAAGGTCGGCTTTCAAGGCACCAGGGGGTGAATTGCGAAAGGGAACCTTTGGAAGATTATCACGAAGACGCGGGGGCAACTCCATCCACAATTCATCCGGCTCCATTACATGAGAATCGGTGGAGATCATTTTCGGCATCTGAGCAAGTTGATCTTCTGATAGATGTTCTCCAATTACGCTGCGCCTTGGGAAGGTCTTTGCCTGCTCCTCGGACATTCCAGCAAATTTCGATGCATCCACGGGTAAAACTGACATTTCTCATTTCCTTCTACATTTTCCTACCTTAGCAAACATTAACCGACTAAAGGATATAGCCAGAATTGCAAAGAGGTTACGAACATCCGTAATTACGAGTCTTAACTAATGAATAAAGTATAATATTGTTACTTTTTTTCAAAATCTAAATCTCTATAGATTTAAAAATGATTCTATAGATTAATTTAAGATAATGGGAGAAAAGAGCTTTCAAAAAAAGTTAGCCAATTTTGCCCCATAATTTTCTCTATATCTACTTTTGAAAAACCGAATTCGTTTAGCCCGGCCTCTATTTTAGCAAAATCGCGATTGCCCTGAAACCATGCGGGCATAGGTGGAAATCCCGAATCTAACACTGAACCCTCTCCGTAATCTATCTCTTTAGTCCAACGACCAACACGCATCCATTCAACAATTTTATCAGGTTGATCTTGGCAAAGGTCACTGCCAATTCCAATGTTGTCGATACCCATTAAGTCAGCAGTCCGGGCAACCATTTCACAGAAATTACCAATGCTACAGTTTGTTTTTCCTTTCAAATGATGGGGATAAAGTGAGAAGCCGAGCATACCACCGGACTCGCCCAAAGACTTCAAAACCTCATTTGATTTATTACGTAGGGCCGGGTGCCAAAATGATGGGTTTGCGTGAGTGATGGCTATAGGCCGAGAAGATATTTCAATTGCTTCCAATGTGGACCGCTCTGCAGAGTGGCTCATATCGATCACTAAACCGACGCGATTCATCTCTGTAATTACCTGGCGGCCCATACGTGTAATGCCGCTATCATCCTCTTCATAACAACCTGTCGCCAATAGACTTTGATTATTATAGGAAAGTTGCATAAAACGTGCTCCAAGCTGATAACAAACTTCGACCAACCCAATATCATCCTCTATGGGTGAACAATTTTGAAATCCAAAAATTATCGCTGTCCTTCCTGTTTTGTGTGCATTTCGAACATCATCTGCTGTACGCCCAGGGACAATCATGTCAGAAAAACGCTCAAACATGCGGTTCCAATCTATTATATTCTCGACCGTCTCTCGAAAATCCTCGTGATAAGTTACGGTCACATGGACCGCACCCACTCCTCCTTCATTCATTTCACGAAATATTCTTTCTGACCAATTTGCATATTGGCACCCATCGACGAAAATCATAATTCAGCTCTCAGTTTATTTATTACAAGGATTGCTTCTAAATTCCCGGCCCTATAGTAGGTATAAAATATTCTATAGTAGGAATAAATTATTAATAAGGCATTACTGTCGTCCCAGTTAAGATAAGAGGAAATAATGACTGTCCCATGTAACCCGGAAGACCGTTTACGTGCCGTGGGAATAGAACTCCCAAAGCGTGAGAGCCCAGCATTTGATTATTTACCACTCAAAAATCATTCCGGGACAGTTTACCTTGCGGGCACTCTTGGGAAAGAGGATGGGATGGTGCA
>CAZCKO010000042.1:0-21023 GCA_964499275.1 uncultured Rhodospirillaceae bacterium | reverse complement strand
GAATACCAGTTCAATAATAATTTACCCTATCAACGTTTTTGTCGCCAACGAGAAACAACGCCGAAGACCGTTCAGAGCTGGAAGTCGATCCCGGCGGTACCTATCAACGCATATAAAAGTTTAACCCTCAGCTGTTGTCGGCCAGAAGATATTAAAAGAACGTTTATGACCAGTGGAACCACAGAAGATGGATTGCGAGGGGAATGTCACCACCCGACTTTGTCGGTATATGACACCGCAATGATTACGGCATTTAAAGCAAGATTTATGCCGAACCTCAAAACCATACGTATGGGGATCTTATTTCCGACAGAGATGGAGATGCCAAACTCTTCGCTAGCTCATTACCTAGCACTCGCTCTTACAAATTTCGGGTCTGAGGGCAGTCAATACCTTCTTACAACTGAAGGGATTTGCATCGAAAAAGTATTTGCCGAATTGGAACGAGCAGAGAAAGATATAGAGCCCTACGCTTTACTCGGCGCATCTTATAGTTTCATGCACTTAATCGACCTAATGGAGAAGTCAAACAAAACCATACAGTTGCCCAAAGGTAGTAGAATTTTGGATACCGGTGGCTTTAAAGGGCAATTTCGAGAATTGGATCTAGATGATTTTTATGAGCGCTTATCAGAACGTTTCAGTGTGCCGCGGGCTTCATGCGTGAATATGTACGGGATGACCGAACTAAGTACTCAATTTTACGACAACGGAAACCAATTTTGTCCATCAAAAAAGTCGGGACCTCATTGGATCCGCAGTCAGGTGATTAACCCAGTGACCGGAATTCCAATGCCAAAGGGTGAGAAAGGTATCTTGGTACATTGTGACCTGGCACATTTTAATTGCGTGGCAACAATACAGACTGAAGATATCGGAATTGAAGTTGATAACGGATTTTTGTTATTAGGGCGAGCAGAGGGAGCGGAGGCAAAGGGGTGTTCAATGGCCGTCGCAGAATTTTTAAAAATTGCACAAGGATAAACTATTGACCCTAAACTTGGGATATTTTCAGGGTATAGATTCTAGCACCACAGAATGGAAAACTCTGTCCTTTGACCGTGGTAGGGGTGCCATCGAGGTTGCTGTGCCGGTGCTCAGCGAAACCCAATTAAAGTCGTTGTGCACCCGAGTAAAAGATATGAGCCAAACTTACCTTAAGACTATTCCGGTCTCTGATTTGGTTAATATTATTGATACCGCAATATCCAGTTTGCTTGACCGAACCAATCCATACCGTCAGCAAGCTGAGGACCTCTTGCCCAGAATCACAGGGTATGACCCAGAAATGATCCGTTTGGGGTTAACAAGCTATCTAAAAACATTTAGAAAAGTTGAACTTAATCGGTTTTTATCAGAGGATTTCTCTAACCCGAAAATTCTTGATGAGTTTCAACCCCTCCCTAAGGGTGGGCTTGGACGCGCTTACGGCCCGGATCTTCTATTTCATATTTGGGCAGGAAATGTGCCGGGTCTTCCGATATGGAGTTTGGTCTCTGGCCTCCTCGTAAAGGCCGGAAATATAGGTAAAGTCTCTAGTGCCGAACCCCTCATGGCAAGTTTATTTTCTAAACTACTATCCGAAATCGACCCTAAATTAGGGGAATGTATCGCAATAGTTTGGTGGGAAGGAGGGCAAAATAAGTGGGAAGAAGTTTTACTCAAACAAGCAGACTTGGTACTCGCATATGGTAATAATGATACCCTGCGCCAAATACGTGACCGTACACCAATTACCACTCGCTGTTTGACATATGGCCATAAAATAAGCTTTGGGATGATTTCAAAGTCTGCATTAGATACAGGTAAATCTTGGACCACAGCGCATCAAGCAGCTTATGACATTGTAAGATATGACCAACAGGGTTGTTATTCACCGCAAATTTTCTTCGTTGAAGAGGGTGGCGCGGTCTCCCCTGAACAGTTCGCCCAATTTCTAGCGAGGGAACTTGAAAATTTTGAAAATAAATTTCCACGCCGTAGCTTAACCATTGAAGAAGCAAGTAGCGTTGCATCCTGGCGCCAGTCAGAAGAACTAAAAGCGTTCTCGGAAGAAAAAAGGGCGTTCATAGCTGATCCCAACGGTGGGTGGAGTGTATCTTACTCAGAAACAGCCCAAGAAATTTACCCGTCTGGGCTGTACCGCACAATTCAGGTTTTTGCTGTTAAGTCACTCCGTGAGGTTCCTTCTATCGTCAAACCATACAAAGCCTTGCTCCAGACTGTTGGTATTGCCGCGTCGCCAGAAGAACTAATTCAACTGGCTAGTCAATTGGGTGCAATTGGAGTAACCCGCATCAGCGCGCTGGAACATATGACAACCCCAGAAGCCGGATGGCATCATGATGGTCGCTTTAACCTTCTCGACCTGGTAACAGTTACTGAAGTCGAGAGAACGGCGGAAACTGCGGCTGAAGCATTTTCAGACTATGTCGATTAGGAAAATTAGGCTTTAGGAAGGGCTTAACTATTAACGATAGATATATACAATTTATCAGCACTAGAGCACTCTTTTATTGGATAACACTATGAAATTTAATGAACAAATTGTTCTCATAACCGGTTCAAGCCGAGGTATAGGTGCTGCCATTGCCAAGGCATTCGCTGCCGAGGGTGCCACTGTTATTATTAATTATTTAAAAAATTCAGAAGCTGCCATCGAGACAGCGGAGAAATGTAATGAATTGGGAGGTTCCGCAAAAATCATTCAGGCAGATGTAACCTCTGGAGAACAAATTCAGAAACTGATTGATGAGATATTACAAGATTTTTCAAAGATTGATATCTTAGTAAACAATGCTTTCAAACCGTATATTTTTGACTCCGAAAACCGTAAACAGTTCCACGAAACAAGCTGGAATGATTATCAGGAACAACTCGACGGGGTATTATTCTCTTCTTATACCTTATGTCAGACCATTCTTCCGATATTTAAGAAACGTACCAAAGGAAATATAATAAATATCGCCAGCGACCTCGTTGCCCGTCCCACCATTCCCTACCACGACTACATGACTGCAAAAGCAGCACTGATTGGCTTCAGTCGCAATTTGGCAATGGAAGTTGGGCAGTTTGGAATACGTGTAAACTGTGTAGCGCCTGGTTTAGTTTATCCCACTGACGGGAGCATGAATACTAAGGAAGGCCTTAAAGAAATGATTATAAATCAGACCCCCCTACGCCGCATCGCTGCACCCGAGGATGTGGCCGGACCTGTGCTTTTCTTGGCCTCCAGCTGGAGCGGGTTCATCACTGGTCAGACACTATATATCGATGGTGGGCTGGTGATGAGATAACTTCTATGGGATCAGTTGGTAAACAATTTTCGCAAAATGTAGAGTCTCAGTTCCTGTAACCTAGATTAGGGGCCAACCAACGTTCCATAACCGCAAGGTCAAGGCCCTTTCTTTCAGCGTAACTTGCGACTTGATCCTGATTAATTTTGCCCACACCAAAATAATGGGCTTCCGGGTTCCAAAAATACCACCCCGAAACAGCGGCTGCTGGATGCATTGCAAAGGATTCCGTAAGTTTAATTCCTAATTTGCCGGATTCCAGAAGTGAAAATAATATATCCTTTTCTGTATGATCTGGACAGGCTGGATAACCCGGGGCAGGCCTTATTCCCTGGTAACTTTCCCTAATTAGGTCTTCATTTTCAATTGCCTCATCAGGCGCATAACCCCAATATTCTTTTCTAACACGTTCATGCAATCTTTCAGCAAATGCTTCTGCCAGCCTATCGGCTATGGCCTTAACCATAATTGAATTATAATCGTCATTTTCGGCTTCATATTTTAGAGCGAGAGCATCAACCCCAAAAATTGCGAGCGAAAACCCCCCCATCCAATCTCCTACACCTGTATCCTTGGGGGCGACAAAGTCGGCTAGAGCATAATGGGAACGGCCCGGTGTTTTCTTTCCTTGCTGACGAAGTGTATGAATAGTTGCAAGAATTTGGTCCCTCTTTTCATCATCAAATAAAACAATATCATCCCCATCTGAATTTGCCGGCCAGAAGCTGAATGTACCGGACGCTTTGAGCAGACCATTCGATATGATTTGGTCAAGAGTATTTATAGCATCTTCATACAATCGACGAGCGGCCTCACCGATTACGGTATCATCTAAAATTCTTGGATAAACCCCATGAAGTTCCCAAGCCTGAAAAAACGGCGTCCAATCAATCCTTGGTACTAATTCTGAAAGACTATAATTTTGAAATGATTGAACTCCGATGGTTCGCGGCCTTGGTGGCTGGACCACAGACCAGTCAATAGAAAATTTATTGGCCCGCGCTTCTTGTATTGACACCCCCTGTTTGGTGCCTTCCTGGTCCGCATATCTTTCACGAACGGCCTCGTAATCTTCAACTATGGTCTCAACAAAAGGAGTGCGAGCATTTGGAGACGTCAGGGAAGAAATAACGCTAATACTGCGCGATGCATCAAGAACGTGAACCACCGGCGCCGTATATTCCGGATCAATCTTGACCGCTGTATGAACCTTGGAGGTCGTAGCCCCCCCAATAAGTAAAGGTAAATCCAAGCCTTGTCTTTCCATTTCCGACGCTACATGAACCATTTCATCAAGGGACGGAGTAATAAGGCCTGATAAACCAACCACATTAGCATTCTCTTTGACCGCTGTTTCTATGATTTTTTCGGCTGGAACCATCACACCAAGATCAATAACCTCGTAGTTATTACACTGCATTACAACGCCAACGATATTCTTCCCGATATCATGAACATCGCCTTTGACGGTAGCCATAATAATCTTACCTTTAGCTTGTTGGCCAAGACCATTTAGCTGTTTTTCTTCCTCTATAAAGGGCACCAAATGTCCAACAGCTTGCTTCATCACCCGAGCACTTTTTACAACCTGTGGAAGAAACATCTTCCCTTCGCCGAATAAGTCGCCAACAATATTCATACCATCCATCAGAGGTCCTTCTATAACCTCAATTGGTCGCTCAAATTGATTTCTTGCCTCTTCAGTATCTTCTACGATGTGTGTATTTATGCCGTTAACCAGAGAATAACTAAGTCTATCTGTAACGGGATTTTCCCGCCATGATAGATCTTCTTCTTTTTTTAAATCACCCCCCTGAAATTGGTCTGCAATCTCTAAAAGACGTTCCGTTGCATCTTCTCTCCGATTAAGAATCACATCTTCGACGCGCACGCGGAGGTCATCAGGAATATCATGAAAAACCGCCAATTGGCCGGCATTTACGATGCCCATAGACATTCCTGATTCCACTGCATAATACAGAAATACCGAGTGCATTGCCTGTCGGACCGGATCATTGCCACGGAAAGAAAATGAAATATTGCTAAGACCACCTGAAACCTGAACGTTAGGTAATTTTAAACGTATACGCCTAGCCGCATTTATGAAGTCTACAGCATAATTGTTGTGTTCCTCGATACCCGTCGCGACAGCAAAAATATTCGGATCAAAAATTATATCCTCGGGCGGAAAATCAACTCTATTAACAAGGAGATCATAAGCTCTAGAACAAATTTCCAACTTTCTTTCCTCAGTATCTGCCTGTCCTTTTTCATCGAATGCCATGACTATAACGGCAGCCCCGTAACGTCGTACCAAACGTGCCTGTTCAATAAACGTTTCTTCTCCTTCCTTCATACTGATGGAGTTAACAATTGATTTCCCTTGGACACATTTCAACCCTGCCTCAATAACCGACCATTTCGATGAATCGATCATTACCGGAACCCGACTGATATCAGGCTCAGCAGCAATCAAATTTAAAAAGATGACCATTGCCTCTTCAGAATTGAGGAGACCCTCATCCATATTCACATCGATTATTTGGGCACCATTTTCAACTTGTTGTAATGCTACGTCTGTCGCCGTCTCATAATCTTTATTTTTGATCAGTTTTGCAAAACGCGCAGAACCCGTGACATTGGTTCTCTCACCAACATTAACGAAGAGAGAGTCAGTTCCAATATTCAGAACCTCAAGACCCGAAAGACGAAGTTCAGAAACAATTTCTGGTACCTTGCGCGGCATGACGTTTCTAACCGCTCGCGCTATAGCTTGCATGTGGTCGGGAGTAGTTCCACAACAACCACCAACAATATTTAGAAATCCTGACCGAGCAAATTCACCCAAGACCTCTGCCATCTGCTCTGGTGATTCGTCATAGCCGCCAAATGCATTAGGCAAACCGGCATTGGGGTGGCAGGAAATAAAAGTATCGGAAATTCTCGAAAATTCTTGAATATAGGGTCGTAATTCCTTTGGTCCTAAAGCGCAATTCAAGCCTACAGCAAATGGCTTCGCGTGACGTATTGAGTTCCAAAACGCTTCCGTTGTTTGGCCCGTTAGTGTCCTGCCACTCTGATCCGTAATTGTACCGGAGATCATCACAGGAACGTCAAAATCAAATCCATCGACCACAGCTTCGATAGCGAACAAAGCCGCTTTGCAATTAAGCGTATCAAAGACAGTCTCAACGAGGATCAAGTCGGCGCCGCCCTCGATCAAGCCAAGTACTGCCTCTGAATAATTTTCGACTAACTCATCAAAGTAAACATTCCGAAAGCCAGGATCATTGACATCAGGGGAAATAGAGGCTGTCCGATTAGTAGGGCCGAGAACTCCTGCCACGAAACGAGGTTGATTTTTATCCCTTGCCGAGATCATATCTGCAGCTTCACGGGCCAAACGGGCCCCCTCGCGGTTTAATTCAAAAACCGCATCTTCCAGCATGTAGTCAGCCTGAGCGATTCTCGTTGAAGAGAAGGTATTTGTCTCCAAAATATCGACCCCAGCCTCCAGGTAGGCTATATGCAAATCCCGGATAAGGTCTGGTTGGGTTAGGATTAGAAGATCATTGTTACCTTTAACTGGGCAGGGGTGATCAGAAAATCGATTGCCACGAAATGTCGTCTCATCAATTTTTTCCAATTGGATCATAGTACCCATTGCGCCATCAATTACTGCAATGCGGTTTTGGACCATATTTTTCAGTCTTTTATGACGCTCTGCACGCAGAGACGGCAGAAGTACGTTCAATGACGATTTAGAACCTTCTTGTTCATCTTCCGTTGGCTTTAAGTTCTTTTTATTCATCCTGATTTTTCGTCCCAAAAGACCTATCTTGAAAGGACCGCAGACCTAGTATATGGCAAATCGCATAAGTCAAATCCGCACGATTGAGGGTATAAAAGTGGAATTCTTTCACACCATGTGCATATAGCTGTCGGCACTGTTCAGCAGCAATTGTAACGGCCACCATCCGTCTGGTTTCAGGGTCATCATCAAGGCCCTCAAAGAGCTCCGCCATCCAAGCTGGAATTTTTGTTCCCGACATTTCATTGAATTTCACTACCTGAGAAAAATTTTGTACCGGCAATATACCGGGAATAATCGGAACATTTATGCCTGCAGCACGAACCCGGTCCATAAACCGGAGAAAGGGTTCGGCCCCAAAAAAATACTGCGTAATGGCGCGGTTGGCCCCTGCATCCAATTTCTGCTTTAAATAATCTAGGTCGACCTCGATATTTTGTGCTTGCGGATGTCCTTCTGGATAAGCCGCTACACTAATATCAAAGTCGGCGATATTTTTAAGTCCTGTCACTAAATCGACAGCATATGCGTATCCGCCCGGGTGGGTCTTATAAGCACCATGTCCGGCTGGCGGATCACCACGAAGGGCCACAATTTTTCTAACGCCTGCTTCCCAATAGGATCTGGCCACCTCATCAACCTGATCTCGAGTTGCATTAACACAGGTCAAATGGGCAGCTGGGATAAGGCCAGTTTCCTTCAGAATTTTTGCCACAGTGTTATGGGTTCGTTCTCTTGTCGACCCACCAGCACCATATGTAACAGAAACAAATTGAGGTCGGAGAGGTTCCAACCTTTTAATGGACGCCCATAGAGTTTTAGCCGTCTTTTCCGTTTTTGGGGGAAAGAATTCAAAAGATACCTTGAGATTATTTGCCATTTCCTTAGAGAATGGGGGGCAATCAGTCATATTCCGATAATTTCCAGACATTTGAGTTATGCCATTTCCTCATTTAAGGTGTGGTTATCACGACCTTGACCGTCACTCTTTACTGCTGGCCATAATGACACAGTCAATGGATCCCCTTTTAGTCGAGTGACGGGTTGTTCCATAAGGTTTGCGGCCCTAAACCAGCCAGCAATCTCCTTATCTGAAAAACCAAGACGCAAATGGGCATGCTTCTCTCGGAGAAATTCTTGATTATGTGGCGAAAAATCTACAACGACCAATTGACCATTATCTCGCAAAAGGCGTGCAGCCTCGGAAATAACTAATTCCGGGTCATCAGAATAATGTAATACCTGATGAATAATGACGCCATCAAAGGTTTCATCATCCATTACCAGTCTATACATGTCGCCGAGCCGAACGTGGCAATTACCTACCGCAGAAGTACCAAGATTGGCACGAGCAACTGCGAGCATGTCGCGTGATGAATCTATGCCGAGGCCACGATCTACGCGGTCAGACAGTAATTGAAGCATTCGACCAGTCCCGGTTCCTATATCTAGGAGATTTTCTAGATGACTAGGAAAGCAATCTAAGATCGCATTCTCCACCTGTTTTTCTTCGACATGCAAAGATCTGAGACTGTCCCACCTTTCCGCATTCTTTCTAAAATAAGCTCCAGCAGCCTCAGATCTCTTGATCCTTATGCCATCTAGACGATCGCTATCCTGCAGTAGTTGCTGATTTTCTAACGGCAAGAGGCTAAATAAGTTGCGCGCTATTTGGCCCTCCTCACAAGAATCGTCGGCCAAACGGTAAAAGATCCAGCTCCCTTCGCGATAACGGTCCAAGAGACCAGCTTCACACAACAATTTAAGGTGTCGCGACACACGTGGCTGACTTTGACCCAAAATATTTGTCAAATCCGTAACATTCATATCGCTTACAGCGCATAAAGCCAGCAAACGCAATCTCGTAGGTTCTGCCGCTGCCCGCAAACAGCTTAAAACCTTATCCATCCGCGTATCCTTAGTTATCTATAAGTTCACTCTCTATTTTTAAAGGTTTTTAATAAATATATCAAGATATCAATATATCCTTATATAAATTGTTCCTGTAGGCCGATGTCGACCAAATGAAGATTATTTTAAATGATAGACCCCGTTGACATATTGACCAGATAACACGATAAAATTTCTAACGTTTTTGGTCCAAAAGTATCGATAGTGGTTTTGTACGAAATGACGCAGTTACGACAACTCCTTACCCGACGGCGTTACTTGTTCGTGTTAGGCATTTTATTGGCATTTGCAGTTACTGCACTGAACCCGATAAGCGCGGAGGATGGCCCTGATGATTTTATCAGGTTAGTTGCGCAGAAAGCTATTAAATCGCTGACCAATGAACGGATAACAGTGAGTCAGCGCGAAGATCATTTTCGACAACTTTTACGCCAAACATTTGAACTCAAGTTAATTGCCCGTTTTACACTTGGAAGGTTTTGGAGACGCGCCAGCGCGGCACAGCAAAAAGAATATACTAGATTATTTGAAGATTTTATCGTCAAGGCATATACCACAAGATTTTCCGACTACAAAGGCGAAAAATTTATTGTTGGGAAAGTCCGGAATATTAATGATCGTGACACCCTTGTGCAGTCAGAACTGACACTTGCCGACGGTCGTAAAATTCCAGTGTATTGGCGTGTTCGCAATGGTAAATCACTAAAAATTATAGATGTTTTAGTGGAAGGCGTTAGCATGGCAATAACCCAACGCGATGAGTTTTCTGCGATCATAAATCGAAGTGGCGGCAAACTAGATGGATTGATAACCGCTCTTCGTAAAAAATTAAAGAATTAAATCTGGTCACCTTGGACCTTATAAACTGCGCGTCAAAGGCTTAAATTTGATGCGACCGGACCTATCAGCTTCCTCGCCAAGCCGCCGCCTTTTGTCCATCTCGTAATCTTCATAATTACCCTCAAACCACTCGACGTGACTTCCACCCTCAAATGCTAAAATGTGGGTCGCAATACGATCTAGAAACCAACGATCATGGCTTATAACCACTGCACAGCCGGCAAAATTTAGCAGTGCTTCCTCTAATGCTCGCAAGGTATCAACATCGAGGTCATTGGTAGGCTCATCAAGTAGTATTACATTTGCCCTCGACTTAAGAATTTTCGCCAAGTGGACACGGTTCCGTTCTCCGCCGGAAAGTTGGCCAACCTTTTTTTGCTGATCGGCCCCTCTAAAATTAAAGGCCCCAACATAGGCTCGACTATGAACCTTTTGTTTTCCAATATTAATTTGTTCTTCCCCCTCTGATATTTCTTGCCATACTGTGCTTTCGGCGGTTAGAGATGCTCTTGACTGATCTACATAACCGAGATTGACACTGTCGCCGGTCCGAAGTTCGCCTTTATCCGGCTTTTCATCACCCGTGATCATCCGAAGCAAAGTTGTTTTTCCAGAACCATTCGCGCCAATTACGCCAACAATACCAGCGGGGGGTAGTTTAAAATTGAGGTCATCAATTAACAGTTTATCACCATACCCCTTAGACACAGACGTCGCCTCAATCACCAAATTCCCGAGCCGTTGGCCCACTGGTATAACTATTTGTGCCTCACTCGAGGTTCTGGTACCCGATTGGGCTAATAAAGCCTCGTAAGAAGCCAAGCGTGCTTTACTTTTTGCCTGACGGGCCCGTGGACTAGTCCTGACCCACTCAAGCTCTTTTGCCAAGACTTTCTGTCGGGCAGTTTCTTCACGCTCTTCCTGCGCGATACGTGTAGATTTATTTTCTAACCAGGACGAATAATTTCCTTGAAAAGGGAGCGCTCGACCACCATCAAGTTCAAGAATCCAACCGGCAACATTATCTAAAAAATATCGATCATGAGTAACCGCAACGACTGTACCAGAATAATCATCTAGGAATTTCTCTAACCATGCCACGGATTCCGCATCCAAATGATTGGTTGGCTCATCGAGTAACAATAAATCAGGTTTTTGCATAAGAAGTCTACACAGCGCAACCCGCCGAACTTCACCTCCCGACAACTTACTGATATCCGCGTCCCGCGGAGGACACCGCAACGCATCCATAGCTATTTCTATTGCACGTTCCAACTCCCACCCATTAATAGCGTCTATTTTTTCTTGCAATCCGGCCTGCTCTTCGATGAGAGAATTCATCTCATCTTCCTCTAATGGTTCCGCAAATTTATTACTAACCTCCTCGAAACGCTCTAATAGGTTGTGAACCTCTTGCATGCCCTCAAGTATATTGGCAAACACGTCTTTATTTGGATCTAGTTCGGGCTCCTGTGGCAGGTAACCCACCGTGCTACCTTCAGCAGCCCAGGCTTCACCAGAATAATCCGCATCAATTCCGGCCATTATCTTCAAAAGGGTCGATTTACCCGTGCCATTAACGCCCAAGACACCAATCTTAGCACCAGGTAAAAATGCTAGAGTAACGTTTTTAACTATTTCGCGGCCACCAGGATAACTTTTGGATAAATCCTGCATGACATAAATATATTTATTTGACGCCATTTAAAGCTCCGGAACTCTTTTAGATTTGGCGAGTTTCTAGCCATATCCCATACGGATTGCAATGCTCAGGTTCTGGATTTTATTTTTAAATTCAGTCAAAGTTAATAAGGAGGTCTTCTACGAAGGTCATTCTCAGGATCGACCAAATCCGGAAATTCATCAGATAGACGTCCCCTTAAAGCTGTGACATAACTTAGCTTATGAAAACAGAATTAATCTTAGCAATAGACAGGTATGATCGCCATTTTCCATTCTTTGACGGTACACTCGACATACCAGAGAATCTCAAACTAATTGTGAAACAAGCGGGAGAAACGTCGCCGCAAAGGGACGGTGCTCACCGGCATAAGCGGATGCTCCAGGAGGGAGCCTTTGACACGGCGGAGGTTTCTTTTTCATCTTACATTATGGCGAAGGCACAGGGTCTGCCCTTCACCGCAATCCCCGCTTTTCCACGACGATTATTTAGCCAAACACAAATATACGTCGCCACAAATTCTGATATCTTCGACCCTGCTGAGCTGGCTGAAAAACGAATTGGCTTGCAGAGCTTTCAAACAACATTAGCAGTGTTAGCCAAGGGAGATCTGGAAAAAGAATACGGCGTAGACTTAAAATCTATAACGTGGGTAACCCGTTCCAATGAAACTGTGGCCTTTGACGCTAAACCAGGATGGAAAATTGAATATAAAGATGCTGATATCGACTTAGGAACGATGCTCGCACGTGGCGAAATTGACGCTTTATTTTTTTCTCGGGCTCCTTCTTCTCTTGAGACTGGAGAAGTACGACGACTTTTTAAAAACCCCAAGGTCGCTTGCTCAGATTACTACAAAAGTAATGGCTTTTTCCCAATAATGCATGTAATTGCAATCAAGAACTCGGTGGTAGAAGCTAATCCAAGTTTTCCAAGACAACTCCTGACCATATTTGAACAGTCAAAATCTATTTCTGAATCCTATCTTGATGATCCAGGTTGGTCTCAATTACCGTGGGCCCGTTTGGCGAGGGAGGAACAATCCAGCCTCATAGGTTTAGAAACTTGGCCAATAGGATTTGTTAAGAATAAAAACAATATAGATCGATTTATCGGTTACTCCTTTAATCAGGGTTTGATTGATCGGCGGATCACAGCAGAGGATTTATTTCACGCTACCGTTATAGACAGCTAACTACCACGCTAATGGCTCCTGGGTGTTTGGTGGCTCTAATATCTCTGCTCTGCCCGACAAGTTAAATCACGCCCCGTTTGCGAAAATCTGTAATCGTTTCGGAGTCAAAGCCAGCAGCGCTTAAAATAGCGTTGGTATCTTCACCACATTCTGGAGTCCCTTTGCGAATGGTAGGGTCGGCACTACTTAACTGGAATGGTTGACCCACAACAGTCATTTTGCCGCGTTTGGCGTGGTCAAAGCTTCGGGCAATCCCGAGGTGCTTAACCTGCGGATCAGCAAATGTCTCATCGACCTTATAAATAGGTCCGCATGGAACCCCCTTTTCATTAAGTAGTTCAACCCATTCCGAGCTTGTTTTATTTACCGTATAAACTTCAAGGCATTCATTTAACTTATCCCGATTTGAGAGACGATCAGCTGCCGTCTGAAAGTCCGGGTTATCGAACAGCGGTTGAGCTCCAAGACCATCACACAAACGCGTCCACATTTGCTGCCCCCCAGCTGCTATATTGATATGTCCATCTTTAGTTTTAAATACACCGGTCGGCGTAGATTTAGGGTGATTGTTACCCGCTTGGGGGGGTACATCATTTTCAATTAAGTATCGTGCCATCTGAAAATCCATCAAGGCAATTTGAGACTCAAGAAGAGACGTGTGAACCCATTGGCCTTCTCCAGTTTCTTCTCTTTGCAGTAAAGCTATGAGGATTGCCATAGCACAATTCATTCCGCAGGTCAGATCAGCAATCGCTGTGCCCGCACGAACTGGACCCTGTCCGGGAAGGCCTGTTACTGACATAAACCCACCCATACCTTGGGCTATTTGATCAACACCCGGGCGCCTGGCATATGGACCATCTTGCCCAAACCCTGAGATGCTGCCGAGAATAATTGACGGATTAATAATCTTCAAAGATAGGTAGTCAATCCCGAGGCGATTCTTAACATCCGGTCTGTAGTTCTCCACAACAACATCTGCATCTTCGACAAGCTTATAAAATACTGACTTGCCATCTTCCTCTTTCAGATTGAGGGTGATTGACCTTTTGTTGCGGTGCAAGTTTTGAAAATCGGCCGAGTCACGACTTCCAGTATATCCGTCGTCCTGTCCCGGTTTAGGGGGTAATTCGATTTTAATTACGTCTGCACCCCAATCCGCCAAAACCTTTACACAGGTGGGACCAGAACGCACCCTGGTCAAGTCTAACACCTTAAAACGTGAGAGAGGGAGCGTGTTATTTGGCATATTGTTTCTCCTATACTGGCAATTGCGCCTCTATTTTAGAGCCTCAGAATACATTACATTTTTAAGGGTCCGAAACCAATGTCATTAGACAACGAAACTTCTCTATTACGTTATAAAGATACGTGCTAAGTCGTACAGATGAGTGATACCCCTCCTCGACACCGATTAATATTTATAACACTGGTAGCTATTACATTCATTTCGCCCCTTGCGAACCATATGTTTATACCGGCTACACCCTTAGTGAAGGAAGAATTTGGTATTGGCGATGAGCTTGCCTTCGCTACCTTATCGCTAACCATGATGACGATGGCGATAACGTCATTGATATATGGTGGCGTTTCAGATCAATGGGGGCGTAAAAGGGTCCTCCTATGTGGACTGGCGCTATACACGATGGGCGCGGAGCTCTGTTGGTTTTCCCAAAATATCGAAATGCTGTTGGGGGGACGAATTTTACAAGGTGCCGGAGCGGGTTGCGGGATCGTCCTTGCACGAGCGATCGCCCGCGATGTTTATGGGATGAAAAAGATCTCAGCTGTTATTGCAAATCTTACTGCGGCCTATGTTTTAGGACCACTATTGGCTCCGACTATTGGAAGTTTTTTGGTGGGATGGGAGGGGTGGCGCTTTATTTTTATTCCAATTTCAATCATTGGAATCGGCCTTATAGGAATTGTTTACTTTGGTTTACCCGAAACTAATGCACCAAAAGCTAGAAAAGAAAAATTTGCCGTTATTGTGATCGATATGTTTCAAAACTATACCCAACTGCTTAAAATTCCTCGTTTCACCGCATATGCCTTGATGCCAGGTTGCGTTTCGGGTGTTTTTTTTGCAAACGCAACCGCATCGGCATTTTTAGCAAAGGAAGCGTTGGGTTTGTCGACTGAACTGTTTGGTGTTTGGTTCCTGTGGATGCCGATAGGCTTTATGATCGGAAATCTAATATCCGGTCAGATTGGCGATCGTCTATCTATTGGACTTATGACAGTCGGGGGTGCCGGACTTTGTCTAGTCATTGTCTTCGCCCAATGGACATGGCACGCGATGTTTGGACTTTCTATTGCTGGAATTATGATACCTGGCGCCGCCCTGGGTATTGCCCAGGGTATGTGCATGCCCTACGCACAAACGGGGGCCATGAAGGTCAACCCATCCCTCGCAGGAAGTGCCTCCGGGGCAGTTGTATTTAGCCAACTATTTTTAGCCGGGGCAGCTGAACAATCTGTTGGTTTTTTATCTGACGGCACTCTAATACCTGTAATGTACGTAATGTTCGGATTTGCCTTTACCGCCCTGGCTGCAGCAATCTTTGCGGAGATATCCCTTAGGCGGACAACTCAAACGCTCACCTAAGTAGATCTCATTCCACAACTCAGACTTTAAACATTAATCGGTTACAGCGGAGCAACGACATCAAGAGGCGTTTTCAGCTCTACTCCCTCTAGCTCAATACCGCTAATAGCCCGCTTATACTCGTCCATAAGCGGCCTACCAGACTCATCTCTAAGCCATAATCTCAGCAGGTGGCGACGTTTCTCTAACACCTCCCAATCTTCAAAGCCCCGCCGTGAATGCAGTATTACATGATTATGAAGGATTTGTATGTCACCCTTTCGAAATTCCATATCAAATGCGAGTTTTTCAACCGTCGCCTTGAAATAGTCCAAAGCCTCATGTTGTTTATCGGAATAGTCAGGGACGCCTTCCATACCCTGAGATTTATATATTTGTGTACTTACACCACGAATACAAATGAAGCCCTGATCAAAACTAAATACCGGCATAAGGTAAAAGGGTCCCAGCCCTGGTGGGATTTCACCAATTCTCGACCAGTAGAAGTCATTGCAAAGCTCTTCAACTAAATCGGGTCTCTCCTTAAGCATCTTGTTATAAAGCGATACTGAGCTTGCAATGCGACTTTCACCGCCAGATTTTGATGTTTGCAAACAAAGTAGAGCAACGTAATCACATCGATCCGCATGAAAACCCATGGCTGAATTTGATAAATATCCACGGGTATTTTTATCGGCATAGTCACCGCCAACATCTTTTACATGCCCCAATAGATGCCCCTGGCCATTCTGAGATACTGCACGCCCAAGATGAGTACCAATTCCCCAGAAAGCTATTGCAGACTGAGCCCTCGTCATATCATCGACGGGTAAACCACGTATCAATACAAACCCGCGCCCATTCTGAAACTCATCACGAATATCAGATAACGCATTCTCAAAGCCATTAAGTTGAAAATCACTTCTCTTGACATTTCTTAAATCAAGACCACGTTTTTCAATAACGTCAATTGCATCAACGATTTGATGACATTCCGGATCAGATAGTTCGTAGATCCAGTCATTGTTCGCCGCCAGCTCTTCTGGCAACCAGCCGGCTGGATCTATGACCTGTTCCATGGGAACTGCCGGGGCGTGTTTACGTTTTGGACGCGGCGCGTATGTCATCAGGCAGCCTCCTCAGCATCAAGGGGAGTGCATGGAGTAAATCCCTCCATTATTACACCCTTCAAATTCTTTCGTACAACATCCGGCACTGGCCGCAAATCTTCATTTTCCAGCCATAGCCGATATAGATGACGTTTATGGCTTGGGTCTTCCCAATCCTCATAGGGTCGCCGGGAATGAAGCGTCACATGGCTATTAAGAATTTGTAGGTCGCCTTCCTGAAAGGGTAGATCGGCCGCAAGCTGGGGAACCATCTCCTGAAATAAATTTACTGCATCTGTACGTAATGCGTCCCACGGCTCTACACCCGTTAAATCCTGGGCCTTACGAGCATGCGTCGACGCACCCTTGCCGCTAAACATACCTTCCTTAAAGTTAAAGACAGGCAATTTATACCAAGGCTCATCATCAGACGAATGCTCACCGTGCTTAGTCCAATAAAAATCTTTACACAAATCAGCAACGAGATCAGGCCGTCTCTTAAGCATTTCATTATAAAGCGTAATCGAACTTGCGACACGGCTTTCCCCGCCCAACTTCGCTGGTTGCAGACAAAGAAGCGCCACCATATCGCAAGGGTCGCTATGAAAAGTCATCGCTGCCTTAGTCTGGTAACCCCTTACCATTGGTTTATTATAATCTTTACCGAGGTCTTTAACATGCCCCAGAAAATGACCTTCGGGATTTTGAGATAACGCCGTGCCAAAATGAGTACCGACGCCCCAAAAAAGCGCCGCTGTCTGCTCACGACTTATCTCATCCACTGGAAGACCCCGCATCTGCACGAAACCTCGGCCTTTTTTTAGCTCATTATAAATTTCAAGAAAAGTAGGCGCCGTGTACGGTAGAACAAAGTCACCTTTTTCCACATGAATAAGGTCTACATTTCTAGAGACTAATTTGCTCGCAGCATCGAGAAGCTCATTAATTTCTTTATCAGAAAACCTATAGACCCAATTTTCACTTCTTTCGATTTCTATTGGTGTCCACGCAGCCGGATCAATAATAGGATTTAACCGCAAAGAATCCTCTCGGGTTATATTCTCATACATAGAACAACTTCCCAGGTGTCAGGTTAGGGCTAATTATGACACAAATGGTTATGTTTGCTATACCCCCTACCTTTCTTTCGTACCGTTGAGATCCGTGTGAGCCAGATGGATGCTAGAAAAATAACAGTCCCGCCAATCCAGGTCCACAAATCAGGGAGTTCAGCAAAAAATAAATAGCCGAATAGTGCCGCCCAAATAAGCCGAGTAAAGTTAAAGGGCAAAACTACTGTTGCATCCGCTAGTGCCATTGACCGGTTGAACGCTCGTTGAATAACGGTTCCCAAATAACCAAGGAAGGCCGTCCATATAACCTCCTCCCATGTTGGTTGTACCCAGACAATAATTGCAGGAATTAAACCTAAAACCGTATGGGATAAAAAAAGCCAAGCTGCCACGGTATCTGAAGAGTCATATTTCAACAGACCTTTAATCATCATCGCAACTACAGACCCAGAAAAAACCGATGCCAAGGCTAACAAGAGGCCAGGATTAAAATCGGCCATACCAGGTCGAATAACTATCAGTGCGCCGAAGAATCCGGCCAAAGTCGCCACCCATTGCCAAATACCGGTTTTCTCGCGAAAAAAGATGACTGCCAAAATTGCTGCAACAATTGGCATCAAAAAAGTAATAGCAGAAACATCGGCAACCGGTGCCAACGTTAAGGCACCAAAAAGAAACCAAACATTAGCTGCAGAGAATAATCCGCGTACGGCATGCATTCCAAAGTGGGACGTCCGCATAGCCCTAAGGCCAACACTGTAAAGCCAGGGCATCATAAAAAGCAGTGCGAAAACATTTCGGCCAAGCGCTACCTCAAACACTGGTAGCCGTTGGGTTAGATGGTGTGCGATAGCGATGGACGCAGCATAAGCGAACGCGCTGAGACACATCCACCACGCTGCCTGAATTACAACGGGTAAGGCTTCAAAACGTTTGTTAATAAAATTAAATTGCCTCATTAACTTTTAAAATTAAACTTTCAAAACAGGCGAAGAGAAAATAACCTATTACCATTCTCCGGTATTTGGCATCGAAGCCCAAGGCTCAGCCGATGGGAGTGGGTCGCCACCCTGTAGTAATTCAATTGAGATACCATCGGGGGAACGAACGAAAGCCATATGCCCGTCCCTCGGTGGACGACAAATTGTGACACCGCCATCAAGCAAATGCTGACAAACCGCGTAGATATTATTTACCCGATAAGCGAGATGGCCAAAATTTCTTCCCCCTTCGTATTCCGCTGGATCCCAATTATAGGTTAGCTCAACGGTTGGCCGGCGCGTCACTCTAGCTGCTTCTGCGTCATCGGGAGCTGCAAGAAATACCAGGCTGAACCGCCCCTTCTCGTTATCTTTACGATTAACTTCTACCAAGCCCAGCAAATCACAGTAAAAATTTAAAGACTCATCGATATCTTTTATACGTACCATGGTATGCAAATATTCCATTTATTTCCTTTCCGGCATCTAGCGCTAAATTTTAGTATGTACCTGAAAACCTTAAGACACCTATAAACAAGATCTAGGTGTTTTATAAATTATCTCTTAGATACAATTTCTTCCTCTTCCATTGCAGCGCTTTTAATCTCCCTGCTTCGGGAAAACACAAATAAAGCAACTAAAGCAGAAACCCCGACACCCGCTAATATAGGCCCAGAAAACCCCCATAACCCCGACAATGCTCCAATAAGAAGCGCACCCAAAGCCGGACCCGAGCGGTTCAACAAACCCCAAAGTGACATAACACGGCCACGCAAGTCACCACGAATTGTACTCTGAACGGTAACCTGACCTGCAATATTAACACCCACCTGAGAGATGCTCAAAAAAACCATGCAAATCACGGCAAACCAAAAATTAGATGTCGACACAAAAAGTGTGAGAGAAATCAGAGAGCCAAACACAAATACAAAGTAAGTATTAAGAATTGTATGGATTTGCCTAAGGTTTCCAACCAAAAGAGATGCAACAATTGCACCGGCACCTGCCGCTGATACCAAGATAGGCACCCCTTCCTGTGGATCATGGCCAAAAATTGTTTCCGACATACCGGGAAGCAGCTCCATATAAGCACGCAATAAAAGGGATGCAAATATCATGTTAAGAAATAAATATTTGATAACCGGGTGCCTGATTGCATATCGCAAGCCCTCCACAAGATGACTGCGCATTGATCGGCCTTTTTCAGCTTTCCGGTCAGGATTTACTATTTTCACCCAAAATAGTGCCACCCAAAAAATAAAATTCGCTACCGCGCTCACGGCAAAAACCGCACCCACGCCCCAAATTGCCAAAATGGGCGCAACCAAAGCTGGACCGAGTGTGCGGCCTAGATTAAAGAGAATTGAATGCGTGGCGATCGCAGCGGATAAATCCGCCTTAGGCACCAAGTTAGGTGCTAGTGACATGCGTACCGGCGTCCAAAACCCAGCACAAGCCCCGTGCAGCACTGCAAAAATTAGCAGGACCAAGATATTAACTAAGCCAAACAGGGTCATAACTGCTAGCGCTCCAGTTACCAACATCATAGACGCCTGAACAAGACGTGCCATCACAAGCCTATCGTGACGATCGGCCAGCGCCCCTCCAATTGGTGATATAAATAATCCGGGTCCCGCCTCAGCCACTGCTATTATCCCTAACCAAAACCCCGACTTGGTAAGTTCCCAGGCAAATACCGCCAGACCTATGCGGTAAAACCAGACCCCTGCACCAGCCAGCCAACCCGCACCCTCAACAATTACAAAGTCCCTATGCCGTAAAGCACGAAAAATGCTCTCAGTCATCATACCGGCTAGTAAACGTCGAAACATTAAGAAGCTTTTCCTTCTCGCGGATTGCGGCTTTGATATAGAGTATAACGGACTAAGTTTCCTAGATAGGGTAGACACGAAAATTCAAAGATGGAGAAGAAGCTGAGGAAAGCGGTTTTTTTTGATCGAGACGGGACCCTTAACGTTGACCACGGTTATGTCCGCGAATGGTCCAACTTTACTTGGATTCCAGGCGCGCGTGATGCGATTAAGCTCGCGAATGACAACCAATACCTCGTCTTTGTTGTAACGAACCAATCGGGTATCGGGCGCGGCTATTATGGTATAGAAGAAGTTAACAGATTACATGGGCAAATGAATCGTGACTTGGCTACAATTGGGGGCCACATCGACGCTTTCGAGTTATGTCCCCACCATCCAAGGGAAGCGAATCCGGAATACTTAAAAACCTGTAACTGTAGAAAACCTGCCCCTGGAATGCTTTTAAAATTGATAGAAGAATGGCAGATTAACACATCTGAAAGCTTAATGATCGGTGACCACGAAAGCGATATTGCTGCCGCCACTAAAGCAAAGGTAGCTGGCCACCTTTTCACAGGTAGCAACCTATTGGATTTTGTCTCACAGCTTGTTAAAAGTTAGGTAGTTTTTGGATGGATAACTGCATCGACCAAAATTTCAAGCTTTTGAGTTTTACGCTGCTTCACTAAATTGGGTTTGCACTTTCCTCTCATAAGCTAATAACTT
>CAZCKO010000041.1:4348-21062 GCA_964499275.1 uncultured Rhodospirillaceae bacterium | reverse complement strand
TAAACGGATTGCGGTAATCACGCCCTACTGGCCAGTCGGCGATAAAAATGTTTTACAATTTTTTACCGATTGCGGTTTTGAGGTCGTTCGCTTAAAGGGATTGAAGTGCAAAAGCCCCGTTTTAATCGCACATGTTACCGAAGCAGAGCTTGCAGAAGCGATTATAGAAATTAATGGTGACGACGTCGAAGCAATCGTTCAGGTGGGGACTAACCTAGCAATGGCAAGCTTGGCTCCAATGGCAGAAAAAATGCTTGGAAAGCCCATCCTCGCAATTAACACCGCAACATATTGGTATGCACTTCGCGATAACGGAATAGAGGATACAATCGAGGGTTTCGGACCGCTTTTAACTGACTTTACGAAACTGCCTGATAATTTTGCTGCTAAACCTAAAGCTGCCGCAGAATAAACAAGTTATAAATTTAATCTTTATCCAAATAAAACATTCTTTGAAAATTATAAAGGGAGAACCTAATGTTATACGAAGTACGGACCTATAGACTAAAGCCTCGGTCACAAAATGAAGTAATAAAACGATTTGGTGAGGCCTACGAGGATCGCAAGAAATACTCAGAAATTTCAGCTTTTTTTTATTCGGATATAGGTCCCCTGAATGAGATCATTCATATTTGGCCCTACAAAGATTTAGCTGACCGAACGGAAACCCGCGCCAAGGCGGCGGCTTCCGCTAACTGGCCACCCCATATCTCAGAATTTCTTGATGAACAACTTTCAGAAATATTTACACCGTTTTCCTTTACACCAGAATTCAAACCCGGAAATTTTGGTCCGGTCTTTGAATGGCGTAGTTACACCATCAAGCCCCACTCTGTCGGAGGAATTCAGGAACGGTGGGGAGATCAACTAGAGGCCCGCGAGAAACTTTCTCCGGTTCTGATGGGTATGACAACGGAGATTGGCCCATTGAATAAATTTGTTCATATTTGGCCATATGAAAGCTTAAACCATCGTGCCGAAATTAGAGCAGAGGCAGCAGCCAAGGGGATCTGGCCGCCGAAGGGCGGAGGAGATGAACTTATTCAGCAAGAGAATAAGATACTTTACGCTGCGCCATTTTCGCCAATTCTATAAAACTTTGGAAAATTAAATTTTAGGAGTTTCCAATGACAGGTCGGAAACTCCTTTTTCCTTTTTTCTCTTTTTAATCCGAGGTTAAAAATGACAAGACTTCGCCCTTTAGCTCGGGAAGAAATGCCTGAATTTGAAGAGCTGTTCGTTGACGCAGAAAAGAGAGGTCGCGAGGTTCCTAATTTACTTCGAGTTTTGGCCCGCAAGCCAGAGATTTTAAAGGCGCTGAGAGAGCTTCGACGCGTCACCATTGCAGATGGTAAAGTTTCGAAAGAGCTTAAAAATATGGTAGCACAGGTGTCTAGTTTTTCTGCGGGTTGTAACTACTGCGCTGCCCATAACGCCGGTTTTGCAATGGATATGGGTATTCCGGTTGATAAGGAAGAACAGCTTTGGAATTATGAAACTAGTGATTTGTTCAGTGAGGCCGAGCGGGCGGCCCTTGGTCTCGCCCAGAGTGCGGTTCAAAGCCCGAACGCTGTCACGGACCAAGAGTTTGATGATTTGAAACAATATTTCAATGAGGAGGAGATCGTCGAATTGTTATCAGTTATTGGCGTATTTGGTTTTTATAATCGAGTAAATGATACGTTAGCGACCAAATTAGAAATACATCCAAAATCTGTTGCCGAGAAACATTTAACCAAGCACGGTTGGGTGGTTGGAAAGCATGAGTAGAGGTATAGTTATAATCCGGTTCAACTGAAGGATATCTGATGCAATGCAAGTGGCAGAATTAATTGTGACTTATATTGTAAGCGAGGGCGTTACCCTCGCCGCGGGAATGTCAGGTCAACAGATTGGACCATTTTTGGATCAAATAGCGGGGCGTAAAGAAATTGATTTAATGTATACGCGACAGGAACGCGTAGCATTTGATATTTGTGATGGTTTTGCTCGAGCTGCGGGAAGACCTGCCGTGGCGTTCACGGATTCAGGTCCTGCTGCTGCGAACTTGATGTGTGGGCTGGTAAATAGTTGGGGGGATTCAGTACCTGTCCTATTTATTGCTGGCCATAATAACGCCACAGAAATAGCCAGTCGACAGACCAAAGAAATCCCATTTGTTGAAATGTTTTCTCCTGTGAGTAAATGGGCAACCGTAATAAGCCATCCGTCCCAGACAATTGGAACACTTCGACGAGCATTTATGCAGATGTATACAGGTAGGCAGGGTCCCGTTGTGATTGGAATGCCTTTTGACGTCGCTAAAATGGAACTGGAGGTGCCTTCCTGGAAACCTGTTACTTCACAAAATCGAATTCGGAGTGGTGGAGATCCAGAAGCCATCAAGTCCGCCGTTAAAATGATGATATCTGCTAAGGGTCCATACATTTATGTTGGGGCGGGTATCTTATTTTCAGAAGCGTCGAATGAGTTGCTTAAATTGTCTGAGCTATTAACCCTTCCGGTCGCTACGACATTAAATGGAAAGAGCGCTTTTCCTGAAGATCATCCGCTTTCCCTGGGTATAGGAGGATTTGCCAAGGCGTCGTACAGTAGTTTGCCGGCTACCAAGGTGGCAACCACTTCGGATTTGATAGTGACGATCGGATGCGGTTTTAAAAGGCATGCCACACAGGTTAGGCCTAGTGACGATATTCCTCATATTCAAATTGATGTGGACCCAAAGGAAATTAATCGTGATCAAATGTCAGATTTAGCTATTTTGGGCGACTGTAAAATTATCTTGGGACAATTGATATCTGAGGCCCAATTGCAATTAACTAAAGAAAAGAAGCCTGCCACATCCACAAGAGCCAATAAAATTCAAGGATTCAAAGACGAATGGAATGAAATTTGTGCGCCACTGTTAAATTCTGATGAAATTCCCATCAATCCATTCAGAGTTACCAATGTACTTTCCAAAATACTCGATAACGAAAACACCATTCTTTTGCATGATGCAGGGACGGTTAGGGGGACGACCTCACAACATTATATTGCCTCTAAAGCTAAATCCTTTATAGGATTTGGGGTTGAAAGTGCGATGGGTTGGTCCGTTGGGGCTGGGATGGGAGTGAGGAAGGCCCACCCGGATAAGTTAGTTGTCGTGGTTGTTGGTGAGGAGGCGTTCAACGAAACTGCCATGGATGTTGAGACGTCAGTGAGAAATTCTGCACCCATTCTGATAATTGTAAAAAATAACAGGAAGTTTATCGATACAGATGGCGGTGAAAGTTCACGGTTGGCCCGCGTAAGGTTTGGTACTGGCGTTGATATTGGAGATCTATGCTCGGCGTTGGGTGCACAAACATTTGAGATTTCTGACCCAGCTACTTTGGAGATTACACTACAATCAGCTATAAAGGTCGTTAACGAAGGGTGTACGGCAGTTGTTGATGTAAAGACACAGCGAGTTAACCCAAGCCTACACTCACTTTGGGAAAACAAAGATGATTAAAAGTTATAGGAGATAATTATGAGCAAACAATTAAAAAATTTAATAGGGACCGCATTAATTTCCGGTGTTTGTGCCTTCGGTCTCAGTATTTCTGTATCCGCCGGTGTGGCCGATTTTTATAAGGGAAATACTGTTAAAATCTATGTCGGAGCAGGCGCCGGCGGTGGCTACGGCTTTTTCGGAAGAGCTTTTGGTAAGTTTTATGGTCAGTATATTCCCGGAAAGCCAAATGTAATTGTCATAAACAAGCCGGGAGCCGGTGGTACAAAAATGACAAACTGGGCATATAATGTTGCCCCAAAGGATGGCTCAATTGTGGGTATGCCGCTGATGACTGTGGCAACTAATCAGCATTTGCGTGCAAAGAAAATTAAATATGACGCCACCAAGTTGAACTGGATTGGAAATATGGAGAGATCCATTGCCGTTTTATTCACTTGGCATACATCTAAAACAAAATCCATCGAAGATGCACGCAAACGTGTGACGACTATGGGTGGCTCCGGTAAGAGCTCACCGATATATCAAAATATTATTCTCGCAAATCGACTACTCGGAACTAAGTTTAAGGTTGTTTTGGGTTACAAAGGTGCCGATCGAGCCTTGGCAATTGAAAGGGGCGAGGTTGAAGGAAGTTTCTCTACATTGCAAAATTTCCGGGCTATGACGCCGCACTGGTTCAAAGACGGAAAAAATCCATTGAATATAATGGTGCAGAATGCCAATGAGCGGACAAAAGAATTGCCAAATGTTCCAACTACAATAGAACTCGCAAAGAATGATGCCGACAAAGAAGTCTTTCGGTACATGATGTTGCAGTCCCTTACGGGTCGCTCGGTATTTGCGCCTCCTGGAGTTCCTGCAAAGAGGGTCGATGCTTTAAGGCGTGCTTTCGACAAGACGATGAAAGACAAGGGCTTTGTGGCCATGATTGCGAGGGCCAACTTAAAGTTAACTACTAATACCGGAGAAGAGGTTACAAAAGCGGTTAGTAAACTTGTGAGTACTCCGCCGACGGTTGTTAAGAGGATTAAGAAACTTATCAAATAATAATCTCTGAGGAAAAGAATTGTCTAAAACCCCCTTCTCTATGCGTCGTGTCGTTGTGGGTAATGATACGGCAGGTCGATCTGGTGTTATATTTGATAGTGATGCCAGTAACTTGAAGCTCGACCTAAATCGTCCGGGAGGGGGTATGATTGAGCATTGGTGTTGGCTAATGCCTGCTAAAATTTCTGGTGATGAAGACCAAGGACTTCCGCCATTCAATGTGCACCCACCACAGTCAGGAGGTTTTCTGCGTTTTGTTCAGTCTCTGAAGGCTCCACCTGGCTACAAAGTAGAAAACGATCCTAATGCTGTCCCCCTCCATGACCCTATTGAGGATCCAGTCTTAGAGAGGGGGGACAGAGGAGGAAAACATGCGGGGATGTCCGGTATGCATAAAACCCGATCTGTCGATTATGGGTTTGTAGCCAAGGGTGCCAGATCACTTGTTCTCGACGATACGGAGTTATCAATGGAACCGGGGGATATATGTGTTCAGTTAGGTAACTATCACGCTTGGGCTAATCGCACCGATAATAGTCTGATGGGATACGTAATGATCGGTGCAGATTTTAAAAAATAACAGAGGTTCCTTTGCCAAAACCTATAAGAAGAATTGTAGCTGGAGAGGATGAAAGTGGTAAGGCTGTTGCCTTGTCGGATGGGCCATCTCCTGACATGAGAGGGGATCCTGCTCGTCCTGGTTATGCTTCGACACGGATTTGGGTTACGGAAGATACACCAGCTAAGGTTAGAGGAATACAGGAAACTCTTCACCTACCTCATACGATTGAGCCTCCAAAGAATGGTTCAGTTTGTAGAGTTGTAGAATTCCCACCCGATAAGGTTTGGGAGGATTCGATTAATGAATTAGATGTAGCGGCGTTTTTTGAATTGATGGGGTCGCCCAAGGTGTCAACGTATAGTCCTCAATCACCCCACCCATATATGGAAAGGTCGGAAAGTCTTGACTTTTGCTATATCCAAGAAGGAAAAATTACACTTATTCTTGATAAAGAAGAAGTCAATTTAAATGAAGGCGATACGGTTGTTTTGTTAGGCGCAAATCACTCTTGGAGTAACCGCAGTGACAAGGCATGTATAGTATTTTTCTCAAAGCATGATGGTGTCTAGGGTAATTAAATAGTTCATGTCAAATGATCATAAGATTAGACGTGTAGTCGTTGGTAATGACGAAAAAGGACGGTCCCAAGTTCTTTTTGACAGTGACATGCCAAATGTACATCAGCGACCGAATAGCCCAGGCACCTATTTTAACGAGATTTGGACTTCTGAGTTAATACCCGCAGAGATTACATCGCATAAAGATACAAGCCCCACAGATGGGGATTTGAGACATTCGCCACCCGTTAATGGAGTGCACTGGCGGATAGTTCAGTCATCAGGTGAACGCGTTTTACTAAGTGATGCAGAGGCACGCAGTAGCCACGATAAAATGAATAAGACCGGCTCATCCGAATTAAAAGAGGGTGGCCGCCACTGGAATATGCATCGTACCCCTACAGTTGATTATGGCTTTTGTTTAAGGGGTGAGCGTCATTTGGTTTTGGAAGAAGATGACGTTCTTATTACTCAAGGTACAATTGTTGTCCAATTGGGAAACTGGCACGCATGGGACAATCGATCCAATGTACCCGTTAATATGGCTTATGTTATGATGGGGGGAGAGTTTGCCTCATAAGTTGTTTTTCTCTGATATGTAGGTAAATTCCAGCTTTCGTACACATATAATTAATAGAAGAGCGACCCCCGTCATCAAGAAAAGTGCAGGAGAAAATGTTCCCGTAAGGCCGGCTATTGTACCTACGGTTGCGGGGCCTAAGGCCCCACCAATTTCTCCTACAGACCAATATAAACCGGTAGCCGCACCAACATTTTGTCCTCTATCATCTTCATTATCCATAAGAATTAGAATAGTAATTCCATTCATTGCCCCGCGGCACATCCCCTGTAAAAATAAGCCTAAAAGGAGAATGGGGGGATGATTTAGGTATATCATTATAGTTGCCACTCCCGCACAAATGAACAACCCTAATAAAATTTTAAACCGATATTTTGGGGTGGCTAAACGATTAATAAATGGCGCACTAATAAGTCCAATTATCGCCGGGATGGATGACCAGTACCCAGCTTCTGCGTGCGTCATTCCATTCTCAACAAGAATAGTTGGTAGCCATTGGACGAGACCGTGATTAAAAAACAAAATGAGTAATCCCATAATCAGAACTAACCTTACGAGGCGCTGGCTTATCAGCTCCCTAACTACCTCTCTATAAACAAATTTTTTCCCAAACTGTATGCCTCGCTCTACTTGTTTGAATATTTTTTGTCGGCTGATTAAAAGCCATAGAAAACCAGCAATTACTATAAAGAAAGAATATAAGAAAAATATATAACGCCAATTTCCACCCGCCAAAGGAAGTAAGAAACTGTTAGTGAGGGACAACGCGGTGATACCCCCTAACGCATTTCCGGTGAAGTAAATACCGGTGCCTAGACCTCGGTCTTTCCCGGTGAACCAGGTACTTACTACTTTTGGTGCTCCTGTAGAAATTAGGGGTGCTGCCAAACCAAAGAGGATCATAGTAAATAAGAGATCTAGGTAGGTATCAGCAAATCCTCTCAGGGAGATCGCTACTGCTACAATAACAGCGGAAACGACAAGCATATTTCCAGCGCCATACTTATCCAATAGAGACCCGCATGGAAGTGAAGACGCAATATAGACCAGTGGCCATGCTCCCAGGATCGTTCCCATTAGTGCGTGTTCAATAGATAAATCGGCTTCTATGACCTGTACCAATGGAGCGAGAGACGCAACCGAAAGACCAAAACAGAAATAAAGGAGCCAGATTCCAAAGAGGACCAGCCACCGGTAGGATGATTTTGTTGGGTCGGAGGTGTTAATGATTGTATCAGTTTTAGTTATTTATCTAAGGACTTTGAACGATACTGTTTAAGGTCGGTGGGAGTATCCAGGTCTGTATGAATTGCATCGTCGTTTATTTCTACCTCTAAAATGTCATCAGAATGACTCTCAAAGAGTTCTCTCGCTCCCTTATCTCCGGTTAAATTACATAACAAGGAAAAATATTTTTGGCCCCATAATACCGGATTTCCTCTTTTTCCATTAAAAATTGGAATGAAAATGTGACGATTCATATTGCCCTCAAAAGTATTTATGAGCGCATTGATATGATCTGATGTTATTCCTGGCATATCACCCAAACAAATAATCACTCCATCGACATCGGGGTTTAGTAGGCGCTTAACGCTTTTAATGGAAGAACTTAAACCCTCAGAAAAATTTGGATTATGAACACATTGGATATCTACTGCCCCGGTAGCTGTTTGAATTAGTTCTCTTTGGTAGCCGGTTACTATGATGGTCTTGTTGATTTTGGATTCATTGGCAGCCTCCAACACACGTAAAATCATTGGCTTACCATTTATATCTGCCAACAGTTTGTTCTCGGAACCCATACGGCTCGATTTTCCTGCGCCTAATATAACCCCAAGAATATTTAAACTTTTCTGCATTAATTTTTTGATTGCACGGCACGTTTACGGGGTAGCGGGCGACTGGGGATATCTTTAAGAAGTCCACCCACACCCATAAGCATCAAATCTTTGCCCTTAACATTTATGTCGGCTAGTAGCCTTTGTAATATCCAGTCGAAGCCATGTAATCGGGGGGACCGCGCAGATCCGGGGAGGCCTAGAACAATCATGGAGTCCATTTCCGCAAGCAGCATTAGGTTCCCTGGGTCAACGGGGAGGCCAAAATGATTTATTTCTCCGCCACTTTCTTGGACCGCTTTGGGTATGACATCACACCGGTCAGCAATTGCAGAGGCGCCAATTATTAAAACAACCTCACAACCTTTGCTATAGCATATTTTTATAGCTCTACTAACCTCTAAAACGTCATGTTGGCAAATTTCTTCGTGAGTAAACATGGAGCCAAGGTCCATAATTCTCTTCTTGGTAACTTCGCGAGTTTTTTCTAAAAGTTTTTCCTTTAATACCGGAAGTGTTGTTTGAATCAGTCCAATTCTTTTTGTCGTAAATGGAGAAACTTTTATTGGAATAGGATTTTCTTTTATTATTTTTTCGCATTCCACGATAATAGATTGGGCAACACCGAATGTGATAATTTTGACAGTGGCAACGACATCACCTTTAGAAACTTGTTTAAAGGGTGAAATAGTTGAAATTGCGATTACCTCATTAGTTAGATTTAGATCATTAATCGTGGAACTATCAATAAGTGCAAGGCCATCGACTTCCGCAATTAAATTGCAGCGTCCGGTCGCCGTCGGAGACAGGGAGAGGTTGGGTCCAGTTATTGTGCTTGCTAACCTTTGAGCGGCGGCATTTTCGTGGAGGTCTTCGGTTTCAAGGGTAACGGCGACTACTGAATTAAAGCCAGCCTCAACTAGGAATTTAAGGTCTTTTTCAGATAAAATTCTTCCCTTGCGGAAGGTCTGTTTCCCAACTTTAAGGGTATGAGCCAGAATTGCCCCCAATGCCGTTCCAATGCGTAGCTTGCCAAATTTCACGCTGCTGCCTTTTTCTCCTTGGCGTGCAGGGTGTCGGTAACTTCCCCTAAAATTGACACCGCAATTTCTGCAGGCGAAATAGCTCCAATATTTAGCCCGACCGGGCCATTAATCTTGTTTATCTCCAATTCTGAATATCCGTCACCTTTTAGTCGTTCAACTCTACTGGAATGAGTACCCCTGCTACCCAAGGCACCAACGTAAAATGCATCAGAACGTATGGCGACATGCAACGCGGGGTCGTCTAGTTTCGGATCATGTGTTAGTGTTACAATTGCCGTTCGGCGATCAATATCGAGTTGGCGCAAGGCGTCGTCGGGCCACTCGTGGTTTAGGGAAATCTCTGGAAAACGATCTGCCGATGCAAACGATTCTCTGGGGTCGACAACGGTGACATCATAACCAGCAACACTTGCCATTCGCGATAGTGGTTGGGCGATGTGGACGGCGCCCACAATTAACATCCTTAGAGGAGGGTTAAAGATTTGGAAAAAATATTCACCTACTGCTAATTCTACAGTCCCTGTTTTGTCATCGTGGATCGCTCGACGCGCGGCGTCTAATACACCAGGTTTTTCTGCTAAATCTCCAAGAGAAGCGTCAAGATATATAATAGCTTGATCTCCAGTGGAGAGCTCTGTAGCCAAAGCAACAGGTATTTTTGTTTCTTGGTCTTTCAGTATTTGTTTTAGTATTTCGCTTTTCATTTTTTGACCGCCTCTACGAATACTTTTACTTGTCCACCACAAGCCAGTCCAACTTCCCATGCCAACTCATTGCTGACTCCATAATTAAGAACTTTGGGTAATCCCGTTTTCATGACCTCAAGGGCTTCAGTGACGACCGCACCTTCAATACATCCGCCAGATACTGAGCCAACAAAGGTACTGTCCTGGGAGACAGCAAGTTGGCTACCAGGTGGACGAGGGGAGGAGCCCCAGCTACTAACTACCGTAGCCAGTGCAACGTTTTTGCCTTCTCTGAACCAGATTGCAGCTTGATTTAATACGTTGTCGTCCTGTAATCCTTGATTTACATCGCTTGTAGCCATTCTGTAATCCCTTCTTTACGGCTAACGAGTTGACTATTTAGGGCCTCTATCAACTCAGTTAGGCTTTCTAGGTTATGCACCGGCCGAAATTCGTCAACGTGTGGAAGTATAGCCCGAATCCCTTGTGATTTGGGCTCAAAACCTTCAAATCTTAGGAGAGGGTTCACCCATATGAGTCGCCGGCACGATTTGTGGAGCCGCTCCATTTCGAGTGTTAACCCGCGGCCAGCATCCCGGTCTAGGCCGTCCGAAATTAATAACATTACTGCACCCTGTCCAAGAACTCTTCTTGACCAGAATTGATTAAAATTCTTTAAACTCTCTCCAATACGAGTACCCCCTGACCAGTCTTCTACCGACTCAGTGCATTTCCCCAATGCGACATCGATGTCCTTATAACGGAGGTGGCGGGTAACATTGGTGAGTCGAGTTCCAAACAGGAAAGTCGCGACCCTATCACGGTCGTTGGTAATCGCGTGCATGAAGTGTAATAACATCCGCGTGTAGCGCCCCATAGAACCAGATATATCGCATAGAATTACAAGGGGTGGGGGGCGTTTACGTTGGGTTCTATATTGAAGAGGAATTACCGCCCCTCCAGATCTCATGGCCGCCCGGAGCGTTGAACGCATATCAATCTTATCTACTCGGTGAGTTCCTTGATACCTCCGCGTTTTTACATTTTGTATGGTTAGTCGCATTCGAGAAATCGCTGATTTTGCTGCAGAAATTTCATCGGCAGACATATCCTCGAAGTCCATTTTCTGAAGTAGCTCGTTATCCGAAGCCGTGAGGGTCGCTTCAACTTCGAGTTCTGGTTCTTTCTCTTCTAAATCCTCGTCATTGTCTCCAGGGCTCATCGCCTCGGCAATCCGTTTACTTGGCGGTTCTGGTTCCGGTCCGTCTTCGTCCCCAGGTCCATCGGGCATCATTAAGCCTAACATCCTTTCGAGTAGCCGCGGATCGCGCCAAAAAATATGGAATGCCTGATCAAATATTTCGTGTTGATCTCGTCTGTTGACTAAAACCGAGTGCAGAGCCCAGTAAAAGTCACGGCGATTGGTGATGCTGACAGTCTTTACGGCATCAACCGCGTCTATGATTTTTCCGGGTCCAACGGGCATGCCTGTGCTGCGCAAGACCCTTCCAAAATGCATAATATTGGTAACTAGTTTATTGCCCTCGAGTTGCTCGAGGAGAGCGAGGCCCGGCGTGGTGCCGATTTCCGGCTCATTCATTTGATTAATGCCTTGCAGCCAGGTCTGCTTTAACCTGGTTAAGCAGGTTTGCGGCTTCGCTGCCTTTGATCTTTTCAATATCGTCCTGGTATTTTAGCAGTGTACCAAGGGTGTCATTAACAGTTGTTGGGTCGAGATCGATTTTGTCCAATTGAACGAGTGCGTTAGTCCAGTCTATTGTCTCGGCTACGCCGGGAAGTTTAAAGAGGTCCATGGTTCGCAACCTCTGGACGTAAGCGACGATTTGACGGGACAACTCTGTGGCGGCATCTGGCACCTTAACATTTAGGATCTCGAGTTCCCGTTCGGCGTCTGGGTAGTCGACCCAATAATAAAAACAGCGCCGCTTTATTGCATCATGAATTTCCCGTGTTCGGTTCGATGTAATAATTACAATCGGAGGTTTTTCTGCCACTACAGTACCAATTTCTGGAATAGTGACTTGAAAATCCGAAAGTACTTCTAAGAGGAATGCTTCGAAAGGCTCGTCTGTTCGATCCAGTTCATCGATCAGCAAGACTGGTGGCTGCCCTCTGGGATCTGGTTCTAGTGCCTGCAGGAGCGGTCTTTTGATCAGAAAATCTTCGGAAAAGATATCATTTTCAATTTGATCGCGATCTCTATCTCCCGCAGCCTCTGATATCCTGATATCGATCATCTGCCGGGAGTAATTCCACTCGTAAACCGCGGATGAAACATCTAATCCTTCATAGCACTGCAGGCGGATCAGTCTCCGCCCCAGCGAGGCAGACAAAACTTTGGCAATCTCGGTTTTGCCGACCCCGGCCTCTCCCTCCAAGAAAAGTGGGCGCCCAAGTTTTAGGGCAAGGAACAAAGCCGTCGCAAGGGAACGGTCCGCCACATATTTCCCTTCAGTTAACGTATCCAAGGTCGTTTCAATAGAATCCGGAAGAGGGACGCTCATATTTCATACTCGGTTAGCTCAAACCAACTGGGAGGCCAGTTTCATGACCCCCCTGTTATCTAATTAATTTGTACGGCTTATAAATAGCTTTCCTTGTGCGTTATACTTTTTAGGAAATTGCCTCAGCAACCGCACGTTTTGCCATGACCGTTACGAGGTGCGCTCGGTATTCCGAGCTGGCATGTATGTCACTGTTAAGTTCACCATCTGGAATTTTAATTTCTGCAACAGATTCTGACGAAAAGTTAGCTGAAAGTGCCGCTTCCATTTCAGACACCCGAAAGGCGCAGGCTCCCGCCCCGGTAACGCCAACACGAACGTCTTCTCCTTTTTGTGAAACCATTACTCCAACGATACAATATCTCGAAGCCGGGTTTGGAAATTTCATATATCCGGCCCTATCAGGGATAGGGTATGTCACGCTGGTTATAATTTCTCCCTCTTCCAAAGCTGTTTCAAATAGATCTAGAAAGAAGTCGTCACCCGCAATGTCGCGCTTGTTGGTATGTATGGTCGCACCTAGTCCAACCACTGACGCCGGGTAGTCTGCGGCAGGATCACTATTGGCAATAGAACCACCAATTGTCCCTCGATTTCGAACCATCGGGTCTCCGATACCACTCGCTAGCTTGGCAAGGGCCGGTATGGCATTCTGAACTTCTGCACTGGCTGCCACCGATGCGTGCCGTGTCATCGCCTTAATGCTAACTATATCTCCAGATACCGTGATACCGGCAAGGTCCGGCACTTCAGCAAGATCTATTACGTTAGACGGACGCGCCAGGCGTTGTTTTAATGTAGGAAGGAGTGTCATCCCTCCTGACATGTATTTCCCTTCTTCAGCAGAACCGAATTGTTTCTCCGCATCATCAACAGAAGCAGCCTTGCTGTAAGTAAATTCGTACATGTGTTATCTCTCCAATTACGTCCTATGACGAAATAAAATGTCTATTAACGAAACGTTGTCTAATCCGCTATGCCTTGTTCATGACCTCAGAAGCGGCCAAAATTGCTTTCACAATATTATGATAGCCTGTACACCGGCAGATATTGCCCTCAAGTTCATGTCGAACTGTCTTCTCATCAAGTTTTTTGCCTTTGTGGCGATCGACAATTCCAATAGCACTCATAACCATGCCGGGCGTGCAGAACCCGCATTGGAGCGCGTGGTTTTCACGAAAGGCATTCTGCATGGGATGCAACTCGCCGTCTTGAGCCAGCCCTTCGATGGTCGTGACATCACACCCATCCGCCTGAACGGCTAGCATGGTACACGATTTAGCTGGAATACCGTCAATGTGCACTGTGCAACATCCACACTGCGAGGTATCACAGCCAACGTGAGTGCCTGTCAGGCCAAGATGTTCGCGGATATATTGAACGAGTAACGTACGATCCTCCACATCACCCTCTACAGATTTGCCATTAATCGTAAATGAGAACTTAACCGACATCTGATCCTTCCTCGATACAGGGTTACTACCCCTTAAAAAAACCGATTTTTAAAACCTCAGTTCAAATCTACAGAATTATTGTGCAGATCCAACTCGAGGCCCTCTAATAGTAGAAAGTATGACGCGGAATGCCTAGTGGTCAACCCGTGTCGCGTGATTGAATTATACCTTTTTGAATAAAAAATTTAAGTCACTAAAATCAAGACAATAACTACAGCAGCAATTAGTCCGGTTATCCATACGACCGGGCTGATACCGCCAGTTTCTGCAACTCCTTGATTGCCCTTGCCTTCTTCTGTTGATGTCTCCTGTACATCGCCTGCGATATCGGGCGCGCTCCCAACTTCATCAGCAAATTTTCCGAAAAATTGACCAGCCATTTTTTTTGCGGTTGAATCTATAAGGCGCGATCCAATTTGTGCGAGTTTGCCGCCAACCTGAGCGGTAGCGTTGTAGGTCAGCACAGTTTCGTTTCCGTCTTCTTCTAGTTTAACTTCCGCACCACCCTTGGCAAACCCAGCGACGCCCCCTTGCCCTTCCCCCGTAATTTTGTAGCCTTCCGGAGGGTTTATGTCGGAGAGAGTAACTTTACCGGTAAATTTGGCTGAAACAGGCCCTACTTTAGTAGAGACTGTAGCGGAGAGCTCTGTATCAGAATCCTTAGTGAGGGTTTCGCAACCAGGTATGCAGGTTTTGAGGACCTCCGGGTCATTTAATGCTGCCCACACCTTTTCCCTTGGGGCAGCTATCCGATACTCACCGGTCATATCCATCAGTTACTCTCCATATATCCTTTGACTAAATATAATCTCTTTGGTGCCAAAACCTAGTCTTTTGTTTGATTTGTAACAACCCTAGGAGTTTTAGACTAATTAATTTCTATTTTTAATAGTATTGGAACGGGTTTGCTAATCCGGCATAGTGAATTCACGCATAGTAAAAAATGGGAGGAGTCATGGTGGAGCGGGTGGTTTATCTTAGTGGTGAATTCGTTCCTGAAAGTAAGGCGACGGTATCAATCTACGATCGCGGGTTTACTTCGGGTGATGGTATTTATGAGGCAACAAGAACATTTGGTCACAGGCTTTTTCGTTTAGATGACCATATTGAACGTTTATTTAATTCCTTAGCCTACGTAAGGATTGATTGTGGTTTGTCGAGTGCTGAAATGACGGTGGCATCTACCGAAGTTATCGAACGAAATCGCCCGTTGTTAGAACCTGATGATGAGTACGCTCTTTGGCATGTTATAAGCCGTGGTGTTAGAATGCCTGGGACCAGTGAAATGGCTGGCCCGACAGTTGCAATTTTTGCTCAGCCCGTAGATTTTTTGAGGTACGCTAGGTCGTATATCGAAGGGGTGACACTAATCACGCCTGCGACAAGAAGGACGCCACCACAATGCCTTGATCCAAAGGCTAAAATTACGAACAAAATGAACCATAATATTGCGGTATTTGAAGCCCAGCAGGCTGACCCCAGTGCCATTCCGTTAATGCTTGATATGGATGGCAATATATCTGAAACCGATACTGCAAATGTCTTTTTTATCTCCAAGGGACGCCTCTTTACGCCTAAATCGCGAACAGTGCTGGGTGGCATAACTAGAATGGCTATATTTGAAATTGCAAAAGCTTCGAATATCGAGGTTGTCGAGGGTGATTTTACGCCTTTTGATGTCTACGCCGCCGATGAGGCTTTCATTTGTGGAACCAGCGGGTCAATTTCTCCGGTCAAAAATCTTAATGGAATGAATATTGGAGAAAATTTACCTGGACCACTTACCCTTAAACTCATGGTAAATTGGAATGAGTTAGTTGGACTTGATTGCGTGGAGCAGTCGCTCCGTCATCTCCGTGACAATGAATCAAAGGAGCTACTGGATGTATGGAGCAATCTCAAGGCAAAGACGACATAGGTGTCTGGAATTTTGAGTTTGTAAAATGACCACTTAAGAACATTTTACTAGAAGAAATAAAAGACCATATACAGGGCTAATAGTACTGCTACCCATAGGGCCGTTGACCCTGTTGTTGACGTTTTGGCAAGTAATCCTGTTGGCCCATGGTAACGAAAAACCCCTGTAATAATTTGCTCTATTCGCCTTAGGAAAACAGACCGAACAAAACGATCTATAGGCAAAAGAAAGTTTCCAAGAGCGGTTATACTTTTGGGTAATAAACGCCTGTATGCCCAGTCAAAGTCCAGGTTTGTTGATTTAAGTTCTGGTGGGTAGAGACCGGTCTTCATTAGGTAGGTGAATGCCAGGGCGGAAAACAAAAGAAGTTGAAGCTGGGTAACAACGTGGGTTGTTGTGTAGGGAACAAAGTTCACTTGGAATGGCAAAATAGCATAAAGTGGTGCCGGGTAAACGCCTATTGCAATGCATAAAAATGCTGCAATGCCCATCGCGACCAGCATATTAATTGGAGCCTCTTTTGGTCTTCTACCGGAGTCATGTTGAAAGAAAGCAAAATAGGGAATTTTTATTCCGGAATGATGAAATACGCCTGCAGATGCAAATAATAGTACGAGCCAGACTATCCAGTGTCCCTGATCTGCTGCTGCTGCAATAATCAATGACTTCGATATAAATCCACTAAAGAGCGGGAAAGCCGAGATAGACGCCGCGCCAACGATACAAAATCCAGCGGTATAGGGCATGGTCTTATATAAACCTCCTAATTCTGACCCTTTAATTGTACCCGTCCGATACAGTACAGCCCCCATGGACATGAAAAGCAGAGCTTTATACAAAATATGTGAGAAGGCGTGCGCCGCAGTTCCATTAAGAGACAACTCAGTTCCGATCCCTATCCCAACAACCATAAAGCCCAACTGGTTATTAAGGCTGTAGGCCAATACCCGCCTTAAGTCATTTTCTATTACAGCATAAAATATTGGGAAGGCAGTCATGGTT
>CAZCKO010000041.1:0-4338 GCA_964499275.1 uncultured Rhodospirillaceae bacterium | reverse complement strand
CCAGATAAGCATTTCTGTTCCGGGGAAGCCGCGTGCAAGTGCGTATATGGCCAACTTGGTTGTAAAGGCTGACAGGAATACTGTTCCTGTAACAGTGGCTTCGGGATATGCATCCTGCAACCAGTTATGGAGGAGAGGGAAGGCGGCCTTAACGCCAAAGGCAACAAAAATCAGCACGGCCCCCATGCTACTCAGGTCCATTTTGGTGAAATCTAGTGAACCTGTTGACTTAAGCTGAAGGATTGCCCCTGCAAGTAAGAGGACGCCCGATCCAACTTGAATAATCAGGTATCGCATTCCGGTTCGGTATGCATTTTCTGTTTTACTTGACCAAATGAGAAAGACTGATGCTATTGCAGTCCCCTCCCAATAAACAAACAAGGTGATTAAATCGCCTGCAAATGCACCTCCAATGGCTGCCCCTGCGTAAACAAGGCCTGCCATTTGCTGGACGGGGTCCTTCATGTGAAAGGCAAATATTATGCTGATTGCCGCTGCTATATGGAATATATAGCCGAATATCAAACTCAATCCATCGACACGAACCGGTGAAAGCGTGTGACCGAATAAATCAAACGCGAAGTGAACACCTTCAGGCAGAACGAGAAGTCCCCAAAAGCCCAACACAGGCAACGCAAGCATGTAGGCATTACGAAGAACTGGAGGTAGTATTGGAACCAGGAAAGCTCCAATGATTAACAGTAATCCTGGCGGGAACTCAATCATTGTCCGCCTCGTCGTAATAGTCTTCGTCCCGCATTAGAAATTTACGCAGGAGTTTTGCACTCAAAACCAAAAAAACACACCCGACAAAACCATACCAGCCATACATACCGGGGATCCAATCCTCAGCTGCGTAGTGAACATGTTTATGATAAAAGAGGTCGGCAATAACGCTTAAGGCACACGCGATGCAAAGTGTCCAAATAATTTTGGATACGTTTTTGGCGTCATCAAGCCAGTAACGTTTTTTTTCAGGCCTCTGTTGATCTTCCATCTATACCTCCAACTCAGCCTTGAATACCCGCAACTGGCGCTAGCATCCGATAAATTTTATCAGCGTAAAAGAATAACAAAATACAGCCGACGCTTGTTATGGTCATGGCCAACAAACAGAAGGGGGGAGCCTCACGAATATTGCCGAAACTTACACCGTTCCAAAAGCCAACAGGCTTTTGTCCTTCGTCGTGGTGATCTTCTTGTTTTGTAGGGGCAAAAAAGCCTCGTGCGACTACTGGCATTAAATAAGCAATATTCAGTAGTGAACTCGCCATAAAAACAAACATAAAAAATAAAAGGCCGGCTTCGGACGCGGATAACATCAGGTACCACTTGCTCCAGGAGCCGCCCATGGGAGGCAATCCGATGACACTTAGAGATCCAATAAAGAATGCTATAAAGGTTAAAGGCATAATTCGACCGAGGCCATCCATTTCCGAAATCTCTGTCTTATGGCTGGCAACAAGAATGGCGCCCGCGCAAAAGAAAAGTGTGATCTTTCCGAATGCATGCATGGCAATGTGCATTCCACCACCTATGACCCCGAGACTATTGGCGAGGGCGGCTCCCAAGATAATGTATGATAGTTGGCTCACCGTTGAATATGCTAGTCGAGCCTTCAAGTTATCCTTTGTCAGCGCCACACAAGATGCGACGATGATGGTGAAGGCAGCAATATACATCAGCCAGTCATCCTGACCGATCCCTGCGAGGGTATCGATCCCAAAAATATATATAATTACTTTTAAAACTGTAAAAACGCCGGCTTTAACGACAGCGACAGCGTGCAGTAATGCACTGACAGGTGTGGGGGCTACCATCGCGGCAGGTAGCCAGCGGTGTATCGGCATGAGGGCTGCTTTACCAATACCGTACATATACAAGAATAAGAGGATGCCAATGATGGGGCCGTCAGCTTTTCCTTTAAGAATACCTCCAGGAGTAAAATCCAGGGTGCCGGTGAGAAACCATGTCCAGACAACAGCTAACAACAAAAAGGCTACAGAGGTTCCGATTAATATTCCCAGGTAAGTCCTTCCAGCTCGTACGGCATCTTTAGTCTCGGAGTGAATAACCAGCGGATAGGTAGAGATAGTCAGCACTTCATAAAAAATAAATAAGGTGAGCATATTTCCTGCAAAACAAATTCCCATTGCACAGGAAATTGCAATGGCAAAACATGCGTAAAAGCGGGTTTGGTTAACTTCATGATGCGACCGCATGTAACCGATCGAATAAAATGTGGTTACAAGCCACAAACCCGATGCCACCATGGCAAAAAGCATTCCGAGTGGTTCAACCTTAAAAGCAATTGGAAGGCCCGGAAGGATTTCAATGAGAACGAGAGAGGGTCGTGCCCCAGATGTTACTTCGGGCACCATCCCAAACACTACCAATGCGAGGCATGCAGAGATCGTAAGAATTATGGCATCTCTGATATTTGGGTACCGGTCATTGAGCAGGATAAGGATAGTCCCGAATAGTGGTAAACCGATGGCAAATGCGATTGCTGTGGATGCCGTCATTATCCAGCCCCCAGTAGGTGTCTGGCAGCTTGCTTCGCTACTCCAACTGTTAGTTCTGTGTTGATACCGAAATAGATACTGGCGCCAATCAATATCCACGTTGGAATAAGCATTGACGGTGGGGCATCATCGATATTGGCAGTTTTATCTGATGATGGCCGTAGGTATGCCACCTCTACGACACGCCAAACATAAAATACGGCGAGTAACGAACTGAGTAGAATTAATACAGCAACCCACCACCAACCACGGTCTAACGCACCGACAATCAGGTACCATTTACTTACGAAGCCTACTGTAAGCGGGACACCTATCAAACCTAACCCACCAATGACAAAGGCTGCCATTGTAAGCGGCATGCGTCTTCCCAATCCTGCCAAATTATCAATATTCACTGATGCAACGCGATAAAATACACATCCAATAGCTAAAAACATACCGCCTTTTATTAGGGCATGATTGAAGAGGTGAATAATGCCGGCAGCGAGCCCATTAACATTGGCAAAACTGATACCCAAGATGATGTAACCGACCTGGGCTACAGAGCTGTAGGCCAGCATCCTTTTAATATTAGGTTGAAAAATTGCGACCACTGAGGCTGCGAACATTGCTATAATCGATAATACGAGCAGGATGCTGTCCAGCGGCATAACTCCGAATGAGAGTTTCACATCAAAAACCGTGAACAAAAACCGCAGGAGCACATATATGGCAACCTTTGTGGCCGTAGCTGCCAAAAAGGCACTAACAACAGACGGGGCGTATGTGTAGGCATTGGGTAACCAAAGGTGCAGGGGAAATAACGCCAACTTTAAGGAAATTCCAACAATCAAGAAGCCAAAGGCGGCCCCAATCGTTCTGCTAAGAGGCTTATCAGCAAGGCGGTCTGCTAAATCTGCCATATTTAGAGTACCAGTTTCTGCGTAAAGAAGCCCAATTCCAATGACAATAAAGGTCGCGCCAATTGTTCCCAATACAAGGTATTGATAGGCAGCCGTTAATGCCCGGCGATCTTTGCCCATTGCGATGAGAACGTATGATGACAATGATGAAATTTCGAGAAATACAAAAAGATTGAAGGCATCGCCAGTAATTGTGACACCGAGAAGTCCGCAAAGACACAGCATGTATGAGGTGTAGAACATATATACTCGATTAACACCAAACTCGGCCCGGACACTTTCGCGGGCATATGGTATGACGATCGCACCAATTGCCGAAACGATTAAAAGAACAAAGGCGTTTATTTCATCTATTCGGTATTCAATTCCCAGAGGAGGAACCCAATTGCCCATGTGGTAACTGATAATTCCACCAGACATCACCTGCTGGAGAATTAACCAAGAAATTCCCAAACAAGCCCAGGAGCCAAATAGGGCAACAACCCAAGACCAATCACGGTAGCGTACCAGCATACAAATTGGTGCGCAGAGGAGAGGTATAACAACCTGAAGAGCAGCGAAGTGTTCGGTCACGTTTCTTCTTCCTGGGCAGCAATTTCGTCATCTTCAATTGTTCCGTATGCTTCTCTAATTCTTACAACAAGAGCGAGGCCCAGCGCCGTGGTGGCAACACCCACAACAATCGCGGTGAGTATTAAGACATGGGGTAGGGGGTTAGAGTAAGTTGTAAAGCCCTCTCCAATAATTGGCGCAGTACCACCTTGGACCTTTCCAAAGGTTATATAGAGGATGAAAACGGAGGCCTGGAATACATTTAAGCCAACGATTTTTTTTATTAAATTATCATGGGCTACAACAATATAAAAACCAGCCATCATTAAAAAGGTGACGATCCAATAGTTGTAAAGGCC
>CAZCKO010000040.1:1170-21220 GCA_964499275.1 uncultured Rhodospirillaceae bacterium | reverse complement strand
AGGTGCCAAAGTTGGGTGGATCTCGTGCCTAATTCTCAAGAGCTTTGCTACCGAGCCACGACTGCGGCTCTAAAAGCGGCGGGTGTTACTGGAGATGGGGCCGAGATCGGAGTAATCCTTGCTAATGATAGTTTTGTTCAATCACTGCATAGGCAATGGCTAGATAAAGATAAACCAACTAATGTGCTAGCGTTTCCCAGCGAAGATTTTCATAAAAATCGAGGTCCTCTTAACTTGCTAGGTGACATTGTAGTTGCCGCGGGTGTGGTAAAAGAAGAAGCCTTGGAACAAAATAAGTCAATAACCAATCATTTAGCCCATATGATTGTGCATGGAACACTCCATCTCCTTGGCTATGATCATGTTTCGGATAAGGCCGCGGCTAAGATGGAAAATCTTGAGACAAATGCGTTGGCCGGCCTTAGTATAAAGGATCCATATTTCTCAAATTAGAAATTGAATATAAAATCAGTTTATGAAAACCAACTCCGATAAAACGAATTTAAAAATTCCATTCACTAATGATGAGCAATCTCAGGTAACCGGTTTTAGGGGCTGGATTCGTCGGGTCTTGGGTCTAAAGAATGGCGCGGATTTTCGCGGCACTTTAGAAGAACTAATCGAGCAAGAGGAAACAGGTGAGATTCCGGCTTCTAAGGATGAACTAACCCTACTTCGCAATATACTCAATCTTCATGGTTTAACGGTATATGACATTATGGTTCCCAGAGCAGATATCGTTGCAGTCGATATCGAAATCTCTCTGACCGAACTGGTTAGAATTATGAGTGAAGAAGCCCATTCACGTATTCCAGTTTACCGTGGGACGCTTGATGATATTGCAGGTATGGTACACATAAAAGATTTACTGGCCTGTTGGAATAATGAGCATAAGACTATTTTGAGTGACTTAGTTCGTCCCGTTCTATTTGTTGCACCATCGATGCCTATTTTAGAGCTCTTGCTTCAGATGCGGGTCAGTAGGCTTCATTTGGCGCTTGTCGTTGATGAGTTTGGGGGTATCGATGGCATGGTAACTATTGAAGATCTGGTTGAAGAAATCGTCGGTGAAATAGAAGACGAACACGATGAAGATTATACCCCTCGTGTGATTGAACGGGCCGATGGAACGTTTGAGGCTGATGCTAGATTGCCAATCAAAGACTTTGAAGATCGTTTGGGGGAATTTCTCTCTGAGGAAGAGAGAGAAGAAGATATAGGTACGTTGGGTGGCCTAGTATTCTTTCTGGCCGGCCGGGTACCCTCACGAGGGGAGGTTATCCCGCACGGCTCAGGTTTTGATTTCGAAGTATTAGATGCTGATCCAAGACGGATCCGGCGAGTCCGAGTTTGTCAGCCTTCCAATGATAGAAAAAATTGAGAATTCATCTAAGTCTTCAGCGGAACTGAGGGGTTGGGTTTTTAATCTATCAATTTGGGTTGGTAATACGAGAGGATGGCGCCGCAGAGGCCTCGCGACTTTAGCTGGGGTTCTTTCCGCCGCGGCGTTACCGCCACTCCATGCTATACCGGTTTTGATTGTCTCGTTCCCGTGTCTTGTTTGGTTAATTGACAGTGCGCCTAATTGGCGGCGAGCATTTCACGATGGTTGGTGGTTTGGGCTGGGTCATTTTTTTGCTGGACTGTATTGGATAGCAGTTTCATTAACTGTTGATCTAAAGTTCGTTTGGCTTATGCCTTTTTCCTTGTTTTGTATTCCTGCCGTAATCGGGATTTATATTGCTGCAGCCACCGCACTAGCTCGAATCGCTAAAAAGGGGCTGGTGCGGATTATTTTATTTTCGGCCAGCTGGACTTTGTTTGAGTGGTTAAGGGGTCATCTTTTCACAGGGTTTCCTTGGAATGGAATTGGCCTGGTATGGGCCTATTCCGAATTTGCGGTACAGATTGCTTCCTATATTGGTCTGATAGGTCTAGGGCTACTGACGGTATTTGGCGCCAGTTCGCTGGCCGCCCTTGCTTATGAAAAACCCCCTGTTCGCATATATCGTTTTTTGCCAATTTTAATATGTTTCGTTCTTATCTTTGTTACCGGACATCTGCGTTTAAATTTTGGCGAAAAATCGCAGCTTCATAGCGATATACATCTTCGAATAGTTCAACCAAATATTCCACAACGCGTTAAATGGTCTAAGACCTATCGCGAAAAACATCTTTCTACCCTGTTAAAACTTTCACTGCTCCCGTCTAATGAGCCCATTACGCTAACTATCTGGCCTGAAACGGCATCTCCATTTGTTGTTGCTTTGGATCCAAACTATCGAAAAGCAATAACCACAATGTTGTCTGCAAATGGGTTTCTATTGACTGGCTCAATTCGTACCAGCGCTCCTAATGTTCACCCTTTTCGAATTTGGAATAGTCTTCACGCAATTTCGTCCCGAGGACGGGTTGTCATGACCTATGATAAGTTTCATCTCGTGCCATTTGGGGAGTTTATTCCGTTTGGGAGTTTTCTTGTAAAGTATCTAGGTCTTAAGAAACTAACAGTAGGACGCATAGATTTTTCCCCAGGACCTGGTCCACAGACCATTTCTTTGCCAGATTTCCCTTCTTTCAGTCCAACAATATGTTACGAGATTATTTTTCCTGATAAAGTCAGGGAGACGGGAAGTAGACCAAGTTGGTTGCTCAACATTACGAATGATGCTTGGTTTGGGAACAGTTCCGGGCCGTACCAACACTTTGCAATGGCGCGTATGCGCGCGGTTGAGCAGGGTGTCCCATTGATCAGGGCGGCGAATACCGGAATTTCTGGTATTATTGATCCTTTTGGCCGCGTTATGAAATATATCCCTTTAAAATCCCAAGGAATCATAGATTCCCGTTTGCCAAAACCAATAAGCCGTCGGACGGTATATAGCAGGACAGGGGATTGGGTGATAATAGGGTTAGTAATCCTTGTGGTATGTGGTTCAATCTGTTTCAGAAGAGGGGTCAATGGAACCCCCAAAGTTTATGACTGATAAGCTTACGCGACTACTTGTCGTTATTAGATTAGGTTTAAATACATTAATTATTATAAGTTAATTTCTAAATGTTTTTCTGCCCCTTGACTGAAAAGCGATTTTGCCACAAAAACCATCGGGTGAGGTTTTTATTGATCAGCGTGGGGGTGCGTAGGTGATCTTTATATCGAAGTGGCCCCAAAAGACACAGCTAGTGGATAGTTTTTCGACGCTGACAGGAGGGTATGCACTTGCGTAAAGGGACCTATCTTTTTACTAGTGAATCTGTTTCCGAGGGACACCCCGATAAAGTTTCCGATCGGATTTCTGATTCTGTGTTAGATACTTATTTGGCAGCTGATCCCCTTTCACGTGTTGCCTGCGAGACTTTGTGTACGACAAATCGGATAGTTCTGGGGGGCGAGGTTCGGGGGCCTAGCATCATTACCAAAGATGTTCTGGAAAGCGTTACTCGTAATGCGGTTAAGGAAATTGGGTACGAGCAAGAAGGCTTTCATTGGAAAAACGCGTCAGTGGAAATTCACCTGCATCAGCAATCAACTGATATTGCGCAAGGTGTGGATTCTAGTGGCAATAAAGATGAGGGAGCTGGAGACCAAGGTATCATGTTTGGCTATGCCTGCACAGAAACCGACGCTTTAATGCCCGCACCTATCCAGTTTTCGCATGCCATATTGCAGTCCTTGGCTGATGTTAGACATTCAGGAGTCATTGAAGGTCTCGGGCCGGATTCCAAAAGTCAAGTCACGCTCCAATATGAAGATGGTAAACCTGTAAAAACAACGTCGGTGGTAGTTTCTACACAACATGCGGCGTATTTGTCTCCCGCTGAGGTAAGAGAAATAGTTCGCCCGTATGTTTTGGAATCTTTACCCGAAGGATGGATGTGCGATGAGACGGAGTTTTACGTAAACCCAACAGGCCGCTTTGTTGTTGGCGGCCCAGACGGGGATTGTGGGCTCACTGGCCGCAAGATTATTGTAGATACCTATGGTGGAGCTGCCCCTCATGGTGGAGGAGCTTTTTCTGGAAAAGATCCTACAAAAGTTGATCGCTCTGCTGCGTATGCTGCGCGTTATGTTGCTAAAAATGTCGTTGCGGCGGGCTTGGCAGAACGCTGTGTAATTCAGCTGTCGTATGCAATAGGTGTTGCAAAACCTTTATCGGTTTATGTTGATACCTATGGCACTAACACCGTCGATGAGACCAAATTGTCAATGGTAATACAAGAAATTGTAGATCTCTCGCCTCGGGGTATAAGAGAACACCTGAAACTTAGCCAACCGATTTATGCCCGCACATCCGCTTACGGCCATTTTGGCCGTACCCCGGATAAAGAAGGCGGGTTTTCCTGGGAAAAAATTGATTTGGTTGATGAATTAAGGGGTGCTTTCGACTGATAGTGCAACGTACTCTTTATGGCCGCCGTCAGGGACGCTCCTTGCGAAAAGGACAGAAAACCCTGATCCAGGAATTATTACCATCTCTAGAGATTTTCCTACCAGCTCAAAATTCGACCCTTAACCCTACTTATTTATTTGCCCCGACCGTTAAGGAAATTTGGCTTGAAATAGGTTTTGGCGCGGGTGAACATATAATTCAGCAGGCATTAAAACACCCTTCGGTCGGTATAATCGGCTGTGAACCGTACATTAATGGTGTAGCCCGCCTTTTAAGAAGTGTCTCTGAAAATGAGATAAACAACTTGAGAGTTTTTCGTGATGATGCGCGATTATTGCTAAACTCTCTGACAAATAAAAGTATTGCCCGAACGTTTATTCTTTTTCCGGATCCATGGCCTAAAGCGCGCCACTATAAAAGACGAATGATTGGGCCATCTACGGTACCCCTTCTTTATCGGAAGATGGCGAAAGGATCTGAATTACGCATAGCGACGGATGATAAAAGTTATAAAGAATGGATTCTCTGGCATATGTTGTTTTCAAATAAATTTGACTGGTGTGCCCAACGTGCCAGTGATTGGAAAATTAGGCCGCAAGACTGGCCTGAGACCCGTTACGAGAAAAAGGCTGTAAAAGAAGGAAGACAATGCAGCTACTTTTTGTTTAAACGCCGGAACTAGACCGACTTAGTAAAAGGCTTGCAGAGGCCGACTAATTCAAGATATATAACCTCAAATTCATTCCTAAGAGTTCTCGCCTGGGACAGTTTTTGGGAGTGGGCCTCAGGCCCACTTTTTTTGTAAGTAGCGGGTGGGGGGTTAGGTGGTAAAACTAAAAGGTAAGCTCATTAGGATACATGACACAGAAGCAATAAAAGAACTAGTTGATCCCGCTATTCAAAATTCAGGATACGATATCGTGCGCGTCCAATATATAAATAATTCTAGTAATACGTTGCAAATAATGATTGAACGACGGGATCGTAGCCATGTGTCAGTTGATGACTGCAGTATTGTAAGCCGTGTGGTCTCGAACCTGCTTGATGTTGAAGCCGTGGCGTCGGAGGAGTATACACTCGAGGTAAGTTCGCCTGGAATAGATCGCCCATTAGTTAAAATTGCCGACTTTGTACGATTTGAAGGTTTTGTGGTGTTAATTGAAACTGTAAGACAGATTTCTGGGCGAAAAAAAATTTCTGGGCGAATTTCTAGCGTTGTTGGTGATAATATAGAAATTGAATGTGACGGGAAGTCGATAATTCTACCTTTTGAGAAAATTAAGTGTGCATCACTCGTATTGACGGATGAATTAATAGAGAATTCTCGTCGGAGAACGAGTTCAGCTAGCCAGATGGAGCACTAGTATGGATTTGGAAGAAGATACATTCATTGGGGCGGGGTACGATAGAGGAGAATTGCTCCAAGTTGCGGAGGCTGTAGCACGGGATAAGGGTATTGAGTCTGAAGAGGTCGTTGAAGCAATGGAACAGGCAATTCAAAAAGCCGCCCGTTCTCGTTATGGACAAGAAAATGATGTTCGCGCAGTAATAGACCGTAAAACTGGTGAAATTCAACTCGCTCGCTATATGGAAGTGGCGGAACCTGTTGAGAATGAATCTATGGAAATTTCAATTGATGACGCAAAGCGTTTAAATCCCGATGCGCAAGTAGGTGATTTTTTATCCGAATCATTACCACCTATAGATTTCGGTCGAATCGCGGCGCAGACTGCAAAACAGGTAATTGTACAAAAGGTTCGTGAAGCCGAGCGGACACGCCAATATAATGAGTATAAGGATCGAGTTGGTGAAATCGTCAACGGTATTATAAAGCGGGCCGAGTTTGGCAACGTGACAGTAGATCTGGGACGTGGGGAAGCGGTGCTGAGGCGCGATGAAATTATACCTCGCGAAACCTTTCGTCCGGGTGATCGTGTAAGAGCATATATTTATGACGTCCGTGAAGAAATGCGCGGCCCGCAAATCTTTTTATCGCGTACCCACCCACAATTTATGGCAAGTCTTTTCAAGCAGGAAGTTCCAGAGATATATGATGGGATTATAGAGATAAATTCTGTCGCACGTGATCCAGGCAGTCGAGCGAAGATAGCGGTAACATCCAATGATTCAAGTATCGATCCGGTAGGCGCATGTGTTGGTATGCGTGGAAGCCGCGTTCAGGCAGTTGTTGGTGAGTTACAAGGAGAGAAAATTGATATCATTCAATTTTCATCTGACCCTGCAACCTTCATCGTTAATGGTCTGGCACCGGCGGAGGTTGCAAAGGTAGTCCTTGATGAGGAGGCAAGAAGGATAGAAGTTGTTGTTCCTGATGATCAATTAAGTTTAGCAATTGGTCGCCGTGGTCAAAATGTAAGATTGGCCTCTCAACTCACAGGATGGGATATCGTAATTCTGACCGAGGAAGAAGAATCCGAACGACGACAGGAAGAATTTCGAGCGCGCTCTCAAATGTTTATAGACACCCTCGAGGTAGATGAAGTGTTGGCTCATTTGCTCGTAACAGAGGGGTTTTCATCAGTTGAAGAAGTGGCTTTTGTTCCAATCGAAGACTTACTTGCAATTGAAGGGTTTGATGAAGAGTTATCCGAAGAGCTTCGTAATAGGGCGCATATTCATTTGGCTGAAAAAGAAGAGGAACATGTTAAACGTCGTGAAGAATTAGGAATTTCTCAGGACCTTATAGAGGTACAAGGTCTTACTAGTGCAATGATTGTTACTCTCGGAGAAGCAGGTATTAAAACAAGAGACGACTTGGCCGACCTTGCTGGCGATGAGCTATGTGCCGCAGAAGATGGATTGCTTCGTGATTATGAATTATCTGAGGATGATGCTAACCAGATTATTATGGCGGCCCGAGCTCATTGGTTCGATGATGAAGAGCCCAGTGTTGGAGAACCGGGCCCCGAATCTTCAGATGTAGTTCCTTAGGTTATCCAGATGAGGTTCTACAAATCATGTATTCGACAGATATTGAACGGCAAACCCAAAATTCTTCGATTGAAAGAAAATCAATTCGTAAGCGGCGCTGTTTTGTAAGCAATCAAAGCCACCCTACTTGTAAGCTTGTTCGTTTTGTTGTCGCACCTGATAATAGCATTGTACCAGATTTAGCCGAACGTTTGCCTGGCAGAGGATTTTGGCTATTGTCATCTCGTGAAGTAGTGAATACTGCTTGCTCTAAAGGCCTTTTTGTAAAAGTAACTGGTTGTACGGTTACGGTAAGAGATGACCTTGCGGACAATGTAGAGGCACAATTGTCGCAACGTTGCCTAAATTGGCTTGGTATGGCTCGCCGCGCCGGCGACGCGGTCGGGGGTTTTGGGAAAGTAGTATCTTTTTTAGAGGAGAATGTAGGCTCCATCGTATTTTGTGCTTCTGACGCTGCCGAAGGGGGGCGGCGCAAAGTACTCTCTGGAGCGAAAGAAACTATTGTTGTAAATATTTTTTCAGGTGCTGAGTTGGGAAGCATGTTTGGGCGTGAAAGGATGGTATATGTAGCGGTTAGGCAAAAGATACTAGCATCGCGTATAATAAATGAATCTATGCGGCTGGCGGGTTTCCGAATTTCGGGAACATTATGAAAGTGTGGAAATATGAGTGAAAAAAATGAAAGTAAAAAGGGTGTATTGAAAGCACGCCCTGGCCGACTCGAGCTGAAAAAAACGGTTGATGCTGGACAGGTGCGGCAAAGCTTTTCACATGGCCGCACTAAATCAGTGGCTGTGGAAGTCCGCCGCAAAAGAACTTTTACCCAAGGGGCCGGCGGCTCTATGGAGGAGATTAAGCGACAGAAACCTGACCAAAATTTCGAAAAGCCATCCGTCGCCATAGAGATCGAGCCAAAATCATCGGAAACTACTGATAACGAAGAGGGACGAAGCCCGGCTGTCCTGCGTACTTTGACTGAAAAAGAGGCCGCTACCAGAGCCCGAGCACTAGAGGGCGCCCGTACAGACGAAAGCGGTGCAAATAAAATTTTAGAACGAACTTTAGAAGGTGCTGAAGCGCGCAGGGCGGCAGCAAAGGCTGAAGAGGAGGCTAAACAGGCAGAGGAACAGAGACGTTTAGAAGAAGAACAGCGTAGGGTTGAGGAGGAAGAAGCTGCCAGACGTGCTGCTGAGCAAGCCGATAAGTTGAAGGAACGTTTAGAGTCGCGGAAGTCGTTAGCTGATCCTGCAGAAATAGAGGCGGAGGTAAAAGATAAAGATACCCGAAATAAGAAAAATGCATCCCGCCTAGCTGAGAAACGTCCATCAGCAAGGCGGAATGAGCCACGACGTCGAGCGGGCAAGTTAACAGTTGCACAGGCATTAAATGACGATGAGCGTGTCCGCAGCCTCGCATCTGTTCGGCGTGCGCGAGAACGCGAACGTCGTAATTTGAGACCACAGCCTCAGGAAACTGTGAAGATAGTTCACGAGGTTGTTGTTCCCGAAACCATCACAGTTCAAGAACTCTCTAATCGCATGGCGGAGCGCGGTGTAGAAGTTATCCGGAGCTTAATGAAGTTGGGTGTAATGGCCACCCTGCAGCAAACTATAGACGCAGATACGGCGGAACTAGTGATCTCAGAATTTGGTCACACCATTCGGCGGGTTAGAGATTCAGATGTCGAGATTGGAATGAAAGGGGAGGAAGATACTAAGGAGTCTTTAAAAATTCGCGCACCAGTTGTCACTGTTATGGGACATGTCGATCATGGTAAAACCTCGCTTCTCGATGCATTACGGCTGACTGATGTTGTGAGTGGTGAAGCAGGTGGAATTACCCAACATATTGGGGCTTATCAGGTGAAATTAGCCTCGGAAGACAGAATTACTTTCATTGATACGCCTGGTCATGCCGCTTTCACGTCAATGCGTGCTCGAGGAGCACATGTTACGGATATTGTAATTTTGGTAGTAGCTGCTGACGACGGTATTATGCCACAGACAATAGAGGCTATTGATCATGCGAAGGCTGCGGAGGTTCCAATAATTGTAGCGATTAACAAGATTGATAGACCTAATGCGGATCCAACACGGGTGCGCAATGAATTGCTCCAACATGAACTTGTTGTCGAAGAAATGGGGGGTGATATTCTCGCGATCGAGGTATCCGCGACTGAGAAGACGAATCTTGATAGTCTTGTTGAGGCAATTTCGCTTCAAGCCGAACTTTTGGAGCTCAAGGCTAATCCCAATCGTCCCGGAGAAGGTGTTGTCATCGAGGCAAATTTGGAAACTGGACGAGGTGCAGTGGCGACATTGTTGATGCAACGTGGATCTCTTGCCGTTGGTGATATTGTCGTTGCTGGAGCGGAATGGGGGCGAATTAGGGCAATTTCCGATCATGAGGGACATACCATTAAAAGAGCAGGGCCGTCTCAGCCAGTAGAAGTTATGGGATTAAGTGGGTCGCCGTCGGCGGGCGAAGATTTTTCTGTAGTGGAGAATGAACAAAGAGCGCGTGAAATTACTGAATTTCGTCAGCGCCGCAATCGCGCTCAGAAAGCTGCTGCTGTCCCCCGCGGGACACTTGAACAAATGTTCTTGGATATAGAGGCAGGCGAGCTAAAAGAACTACCCATATTGATTAAAGCGGATACACACGGTTCGGTCGAGGCAGTTGTTGGTAGCCTCGAGAAGATCGGAACAGAAGAGGTGGCGGCCCGAGTTCTTCACTCGGGTGTTGGCGGCATTAATGAATCGGATATCAGTCTGGCTCAGGCATCAAATGCGTTTGTTGTGGGCTTCAATGTTCGTGCAAATGTGCAGGCGCGGGATTTTGCTCGTAAGGAGAATGTTGATATTAGGTACTATTCAGTAATTTATAATTTGCTCGATGATGTACGCGATATGATGAGTGGGTTGTTGGCTCCAGAAAGCAAAGAAACATTTTTAGGAAATGCAGAAATTCTTGAGGTATTTAATATTAGTAAGGTCGGCAAGATTGCTGGCTGTAAGGTCACTGAGGGGCTAGTAAAACGGGGTGCCGCAGTAAGGTTATTGCGGGATGATGTTGTTATTCATGAGGGCAGTCTCGGAACTTTAAAGCGGTTTAAGGATGAGGTGCGCGAGGTTCGTGATGGAATGGAGTGTGGCATGTCTTTTGCAAATTATCAGGATATCAAGGCGGGTGATGTTATAGAGTGTTTTGATATTGAAGAAATAGCCCGATCCCTTTAGAGCAGGACATTGGAAACAAAGTGGCGGCTTTTATGACTTATGAACGCGATATGGCACCGCGCTCAGGCCGAGAAAGAACCCAACGGCAGCTCCGGGTCGGCGAACTTATAAGACATTCTTTGGTGGAGATTCTAACACGCGGCGATTTACGGGATCCTAATCTGTCAGGCGTTTCTATTACTATATCTGAAGTTCGAGTGAGTCCCGACTTAAAGAATGCCACAGCGTATATTATGCCGTTAGGGGGAAGAAACATACCTAAAATCCTGGCTGCACTTAAACGGGCTGCGCCCTACCTTCGTCGCCGTGTCGGCGCGTCTGCGACGATGCGATATATGCCTGCTATAAGCTTTGTCGAAGATAGGGTTTTTGATGAGGGAGAAAAAATCGCAACCCTTTTGCGTTCGCCTAAAATTTCTCAAGATCTCGCCCCTGTTCCGAATAAAAAAAATAGTGAAGAAAATTAGAAATGGGGCGGAAACGGGGCGGTCAACCTATCAATGGTTGGATTTCTATTGATAAGCCTTCGGGCCGGACCTCGACCCAAGTGATGGCACAGGTGCGGCGTTGCGTTGATGCGGCCAAGGCCGGGCATGGTGGAACACTTGATCCAATGGCTACTGGTGTGCTGCCTATCGCGTTAGGCGAAGCAACTAAAACAGTTTCTTATGTTATAGATGGCCAAAAGCACTATACTTTTACCGTTGCATGGGGCCAAGAACGAACCACTGATGATTCAGAGGGTGAAGTGATGGCTGTTAGCGATTATAGACCGTCTAAAAGAGAAATATTGGAGGTGTTGCCTGAATTTATTGGTACGATAGACCAAGTACCTCCAAAATTTTCAGCTATCAAAATCGATGGCAAGCGCGCATATAGTTTAGCACGGGCCGGTATAGACGTATCTATAAACAAAAGACCCGTTGCTATTGAAAAGTTTTCGCTAGTTTCGGCGCCTGATAAAGATTTTGCGGTATTTGAGGTCGTCTGTGGAAAAGGAACCTATGTTAGGAGTTTGGCAAGAGATATCGGTAGGCGTCTCAACACCGCTGGTTATGTTAAAGAACTCCGCAGAACCCAATGTGGGCCTTTTTTAGAATCTAATTCGATTTCGCTGGAATCTCTGGAAACTCTGGTGCATAGTGCGCCGCCTTCTGCTTACTTGCTTTCGGTTCAGGCTGCGCTGGACGACATCCCGGCGCTGACCTTGAATATAACTCAGGCCGATCACCTTAGACATGGGAGACTGGTACGGGTGAAAGATGCAGAGGGGCGTTCCCATGTGGAGACCGGTTTGTTGGTTGATGGGGACGTGTTTTGTGCCATGACCGGTGGTCAGCCTGTGGCACTGGCCCGTCTAACGGAAGATGAAATTCGAGTGATACGGGTATTCAACATTTAAATTTGGGAGAAAACGATGTCGATTACGCAAGAGCGAAAAAGCGAGCTAATTAAAGAGTTCCAGCAAAGTGATAGTGATACTGGTTCGCCAGAAGTGCAGATCTCAATTCTGACAGAACGGATCAAAAATCTTACCGAACATCTTAAAGAACATCAAAAGGATCACCATTCGCGGCGAGGTTTACTTATAATGGTAGGCCAAAGACGAAGTTTGTTGGATTATCTAAATCATAAGAATGAGACGCGTTATCAGGATTTGATTAAGCGTTTGAACCTACGCCGTTAATACCATAGTAGGCATCTGTGTTGTAGGCTTTCCGGCATGGGCCGGGAGCCTGATAGCATCTAATTAAGCTTTATTGCGTTAGGTGTTAGTAAGCAGGGCAAATCGGCTGCTGCTTAGAGGTTGGCCCACATGTGGTGTGGTCAGTTAGCAAGGAAGGAATGAATTATATGTTTTCCGTACATCGAAAAGAATTGACTTGGGGTGGTCGCCAGCTCGTCTTTGAAACTGGCAAGGTTGCTCGTCAAGCAGATGGAGCCGTTATGGTTACCTATGGTGATACGATGGTGCTTTGCACTGCTGTAGCGCAGAAGGAACCGAAGCCTGGTGTCGACTTTTTTCCACTCACTGTTAATTACCAAGAAAAAACGTTCGCAGCGGGGAAAATACCCGGCGGGTTCTTTAAACGTGAGGGGCGACCGAATGAAAAGGAAACACTGACATCCCGGTTAATTGATCGACCCATTCGACCACTATTTGCAAAGGGTTTTCAGAACGAGACACAAGTTATTTGTACTGTGCTCAGTCACGATTTGGAAAATGACCCTGATATTGTCTCCTTAGTCGGAGCCTCGGCCGCGCTGACGATTTCGGGTATTCCCTTTATGGGGCCAATAGGCGGTGCTCGTGTTGGCTATATTAATGGGGAATTTTCCTTAAATCCATTGCCCGAAGATTTAGAGAAATCAGATCTCGATATGGTTGTGGCAGGTACCCCTGACGCTGTTCTTATGGTTGAATCAGAGGCGAAAGAGTTGTCAGAAGAAGTCATGCTCGGTGCGGTAATGTTTGCGCACCAAGAATTTCAGCCAGTTATTCAAACAATAATTGAATTAGCTGAGGAGTGTGCCAAAGACCCATGGGCGGTTCCTGATCCTGCTCCAGAGAAGGCTGAATTAGCTGTAAAACTCAAGGGTGTGGCAGAGTCTAGTATCCGTGAGGCATATACAGAGACGGTTAAACAGGCTCGTGTGGAAAAAATAGCGACCGCTAAAGCAGAAGCCATAGAAACTTTGGATGTTGATGAAGACTCTGAAAAATTACTTGGTGGTTTGCTAAAGGATTTAGAAAAAGATGTAGTGCGTGGTAATATATTGGATACTGGTAATAGAATAGATGGACGCGATACTAAAACAGTTCGCCCAATTGTTGCCGAAGTTGGTATTTTGCCGCGGTCTCATGGGAGCGCTTTGTTTACCCGCGGTGAGACGCAGGCATTATGTGTAGCAACACTTGGCACTGGACAGGATGAACAAATTATTGATGCTCTCGAAGGTGAGTATAGAGAAAACTTCATGCTGCATTATAATTTTCCACCTTACTCTGTCGGCGAGGCAAGTTTTTTGCGTTCCCCAGGTCGGAGAGAAATTGGCCATGGTAAGCTTGCTTGGCGCGCTGTTCAGGCAGTGCTGCCTGACAAAGAGAATTTTCCTTATACGATACGCGTCGTTTCCGAAATAACAGAATCGAACGGTTCGTCATCGATGGCAACGGTATGTGGTACGTCCTTGTCGCTGATGGATGCTGGTGTTCCCATTGCTCGTCCAGTTGCTGGAATAGCAATGGGATTAATCAAGGAAGACCGCGGTTTTGCCGTTCTTTCCGATATCCTCGGCGATGAAGATCATCTGGGCGATATGGACTTCAAAGTAGCGGGTACTTCCGAGGGTGTTACCTCACTTCAGATGGATATTAAGATTACAGGTATTACTGAAGAAATCATGAAAGTGGCGCTAGACCAAGCTTGTGACGGTCGTCAGCATATTCTTAATGAAATGGCGAAGGCGATAGAATCAGCACGCTCGGATGTTAGTAACAACGCTCCGCGAATTACAACAATGTCAGTTCCTAAAGACAAAATTCGTGATGTTATCGGTACTGGAGGAAAGGTTATTCGCGAAATTTGCGAAGTTACCGGAGCTAAAATTGATATTGATGACGACGGTGTCATTAAGGTCGCGGCTGTCTCGGCAGAGGCCGGAGATAACGCTATTAACTGGATTAAGGGAATTGTCGCTGAACCAGAAGTTGGGGTTATTTATGGTGGAAAGGTCGTAAAAGTTGTCGATTTTGGTGCTTTCGTTAATTTTCTCGGTGCTAAAGACGGCTTGGTCCATATCAGTGAACTCGCCCCCCAACGTGTTGGAAAGGTTACCGATATTGTAAATGAAGGTGATCAAGTCAAGGTCAAGGTTTTGGCTGTGGATGACCGGGGCAAAGTCAAGCTAAGCATGAAAGTTGTTGATCAGGAAACAGGCGAAGAGATAGAAAGAAAACAACAAGAATAAACCCAGAGTCCGGAATAACTTTTGTGATAGTACTGGTCAATCTAAATTTACTTCATATAACTTATAGTAGGAGTTTGATATTAGCTGAGCAACGGAGATGGTAGTAATTGATATAATATACAACTATTACAGCCTCCTATGCCCAGCTTGTATCCGTTTTAGAAACTTGTATTAAGGATATCGACACTGATGAGTGTCAAGGAACGTAACAGTTTTACATATAATGATTTGATTGACTGTGGCCATGGGAGGTTGTTTGGGGTTGGTAATGCGCAGTTACCTTTGCCTCCAATGTTAATGTTCGATCGAATTATAGATATTACAGAAGAAGGGGGTGATTTTGGCAAGGGTTCTGTATTAGCCGAGTTTGATGTCAAACCTGACCTTTGGTTTTTCCCGTGTCATTTTGACGGCGACCCGGTTATGCCGGGGTGCTTAGGGCTTGATGCCTTATGGCAGCTGGTCGGGTTTCACCTCGGGTGGTTGGGTGCGCCTGGGCGCGGACGTGCTTTAGGGCTAGGTGGATTAAAGTTTAATGGGCAGGTTACACCCGAGTCCAAGCTTCTGACCTACAAAATTGATGTTAAACGCGTGCTACGTAGAGATTTTGCAATTAGTATCGCTAACGGAACACTCGATGTTGATGGACGAGTAGTGTATCAGGCACAGGACCTCCGGGTGGGGGTCTTCACTTCTACCGATCAAATGTGAGGTGTTGATGAAAAGAGTGGTTGTAACGGGGATTGGGGTTGTTTCCAGTATTGGCAACGACAAGGAAGAAGTAACCAGGTCCCTAAGAGATGGAAAATCCGGGATCTCATTTGCTTCAGAATATGCCGAACGTGGTTTTCGTAGTCATGTTCATGGTGCCCCTAATATCGATCTCGATAACTTTATTGATCGCAAAAGGCGCCGTTTCATGGGCGATGGTGCAGCGTATAACTATATCGCGATGGATCAAGCCATTAAAGATTCTGGCCTTGAATCTAACGAAGTGTCTAATGATGGCACCGGGCTCATTATGGGATCGGGAGGCCCGTCTACTAAAAACTTACTTGTCGCCTTTGACACAGCACGTAATTCTAGTGCAAAGAAAGTAGGACCTTTTATGGTTCCTCGGACGATGTCTAGTACTAATTCGGCAACCTTGGCGACCGCCTTTAAAATTAAGGGTGTTAATTATTCAATAAGCTCCGCTTGTGCAACCAGCGCCCATTGTATCGGAAATGCCGCGGAACTAATTCAGCTTGGAAAACAGGATATCGTATTTGCTGGAGGTGGAGAAGAACTGGATTGGACTATGACAGTTCTCTTTGATGCAATGCCCGCCCTTTCTGGTGGTTATAATGATACGCCTACTAAAGCTTCCCGACCTTTTGATGAAGACAGAGATGGTTTTGTCATTGCCGGAGGTGGTGGGGTCCTCGTTCTCGAAGAGTTGGGGCATGCTAAAGCGCGTGGTGCAAAGATTTATGCCGAATTTGCAGGATATGGAGCAACTTCAGATGGTTATGATATGGTGCAACCCTCCGGTGAAGGGGCTGTGCGCTGTATGAATATGGCCTTAAAGAACGTTGATAGACCAGTAGACTATATAAACACTCATGGCACCTCTACACCAGTTGGTGATGTTAAAGAGCTTGCCGCCTTGCGAGAGGTTTTTGGTGATCGTAACACTATACCGGCCTTCAGCTCGACTAAATCACTTACAGGCCATTCTCTTGGTGCAACCGGTGTTCACGAAGCGATCTATACATTATTGATGATGCAAAACAGATTTATATCTGCCTCGGCAAATGTCGAAAATGTCGACCCTAATGTTGGTGATATGCCGCTCGTCACCAAACGCCGGGACAATGTGGAAATAGGCTGCGCTCTTTCAAACAGCTTTGGGTTTGGTGGAACTAATGCCTCCCTTACTTTTACCTCGCTGCAGGATGCTTGATTGCATTATACCAAATGTTAAACACCAATTTAATGGATGGCAGAAGAGGGGTGGTGCTGGGGGTTGCGAATGACCATTCGATCGCTTGGGGTATTGCAAAAACAGTGGCGGCACATGGGGCAGAGGTTGCTTTTACTTATCAGGGTGAGGGGTTTGCAAAGCGTGTGCGCCCGCTAGCAGATTCATTGGGGTCGAAAATTGTTTTGCCCTGTGATGTCAGTGATGATGATAGTATCGACGCTGTTTTCGTAGAAATCGAAAAAACATGGGGCACGATTGATTTTTTAGTGCACTCGTTGGCTTATTCAAATAAGGATGAGTTATCTGGACAATATGTAGATACAACTCGGGGCAATTTCCAGAAAACGCTCGATATTTCGTGTTTCTCATTTACGGCCTTGGCTAAACGGGCTGCTAAAATAATGCCAAATGGTGGAAGTATGATCACACTTACCTACTCTGGTGCCGAACGCGTTATGCCCAACTATAATGTCATGGGAGTTGCAAAGGCTGCGCTCGAAGCAAGCGTAAAGTATTTGGCGGTAGACCTGGGTACATGCAATATTCGTGTTAATGCTATATCTGCCGGACCCCTGCGAACGCTTGCAGGCAGCGCAGTTGGTGGGGCGCGCCAGGTTTATAAGTGGAATGGGGAGTACTCGCCACTTCGAAGGAATACACATCTTGATGACGTTGGCGGTGCGGGCTTATATCTTTTATCCAATTTATCGGCAGGGGTTACGGGTGAAATAGTTCACGTGGATTCAGGTTACAACGTTGTTGGTGTCCCGGACTTGCTGCGTCACCGAGAACCCAAGGTTTAGATACAAATTAAGACACTCCAGAATAAGAAAATCACAATTGCTACTTTATAGTGGTTCAAATCTATAAATTTATCCTTATATTAGAATTATGAGTGAAAGACCTTTTACCCAAGTTATTAAAATTTTGCGGGAGGCCGGCCTACGCGCCACTCGGCAACGACTTGGGCTTGCAAAGCTATTGTTTGATGGGCCTGATCAACATGTTACTGCTGAAGAACTATATAAAGCTGCACAGGGTGCTAATATCTCGGTGTCATTGGCTACAGTTTATAACAGCCTGCACCAATTTAAGTCTGCTGGGTTGTTGCGTGAAGTAATTGTTGAGCCCGGTCGCGTTTACTTCGATACAAATTTGAGTAAACACCACCATTTTTATTTTGAACAGACTGGTGAAATTTCAGATATTCCCGATAGCCAAATTACTTTCGAGCGGTTACCCGAAATTCCAGAAGGGACATCGATAAATTGTATAGATATGGTGGTGAGGCTCGGTCCAGTCAGAAGAGATAATTAAGTAAAATTTATATTAGAATCATTTTAAATTATTGAATAAGACAAGGCTATAATGTAAATATTTCACAAACTTTTAACCTAATTTTTACACCCTGCTACTAAGGTAATTATTTAACAACGAAGTGAAGAGGAGAAAACGATGCCATCGTTAAAAGGAACTAAAACCGAGGATAATTTGAAAGCAGCATTTGCGGGAGAATCCCAGGCCAACCGGCGATATTTATATTTTGCTCAAAAAGCTGATGTCGAAGGCTATAATGATGTTGCGGCTGTCTTCCGTTCCACCGCGGAGGGCGAAACTGGCCATGCACATGGACATTTGGAGTATCTCGAAGAGACTGGTGACCCAGCAACGGGTGAACCAATTGGAACTACCGCCAACAACCTGAGGGCAGCAGTTGCTGGCGAGACACATGAATATACCGATATGTATCCTGGTATGGCCCGCGAAGCACGAGATGAAGGTTTTGATGAAATAGCCAGTTGGTTTGAGACTTTGGCCAAAGCAGAGAAGTCGCATGCTGGTCGTTTCCAAAAAGCTTTTGACGAGCTCGACTAAAAGTTGCGGTTATTGTGCGGAGGGTAAAATGCTTCCGCACAAATTTTATGAAATTTAAATCGTTCACTCTAGGTGTTGTGATCCTAGGGACTAAAGGACTCGACTTTTTGTCAAAGGAACATAATGGATGTCTGAAGGAAGTCTCGGAGCACCAGTGCGTCATCCGATTGATTGGAACAATCCAGATTATTTTGATGTTGATAAACTAGATCAAGAACTGAGGCGCGTCTTTGATATTTGTCATGGGTGTCGTCGTTGCTTCAATCTTTGCGATACATTCCCAAAACTCTTCGATCTTATCGATGACTCTGAAACGGGTGAACTGGATTCAATTGTCAGCGAGGATTTCAAGCCGGCTGTAGATGCGTGCACGCTTTGTGATATGTGTTTTATGACTAAGTGTCCTTACGTACCCCCGCATGAGTTTAACCTGGACTTTCCCCATCTCATGCTCCGTTATCGAGCAATCGAACATCGTCAAAAACAAACCTCCTTAGCGTCAAAACAAATTTCTGAAACAGATCGCAATGGTAATTTGCTTCGACCTGTTGCGGACCTTGCAAATTGGGCAACAAAAACAGATAACAAGGTGTCTCGTTCGGTAATGCAGGCCGTGACTGGTATTGATAAAAACGCAGTTGTACCAAAGTTTAATGGAAAGCTTTTTTCAGCGCAGTCCAAATCGAAAACTCTAGAAATTAATCAAGATGCCCCAGCATTCGGGCGGAGAGCAATTTTATATGCGACGTGTTTCGTAAATTACAATAATCCTAATATTGGACATGCTGCAGAGAACGTTTTGTCTAAGAATGGGGTTGAGACCCAAGTTGTTTATCCCAAGTGTTGTGGCATGCCCAAGCTAGAGCATGGTGATATTGCTGCTGTTGCTGAGAATGCAAAAACAGTAACAGCCGAACTTTTGCCTTGGGTTGATAAAGGATACGATGTTATCGCTTTGGTGCCGAGCTGCGCATTGATGCTGAAGTTTGAATGGCCCCTGATTTTGCCGGAAGACCAAAATATTAGGCGCTTATCTGAATCAACTAGGGACATTTCGGAATATATAGTTGATATATCGAAAAAAGAGGGTTTGGCCGGCGGGTTAACAGCAAGACCGGGCGGTGTGACGGTACATTTAGCATGTCACGCAAGGGCGCAAAATATGGGGGCAAAGGCAGCAGAAATGCTTAGGTTGCTTCCAGATACCGATGTTGACGTAGTTGAGAAGTGCTCCGGGCATGGTGGTTCTTGGGGGATGATGCGTGAAAACTTTGAGACAGCCCTAAAAGTGGGGAGGCCTGTTTCACGAACCGCGCTAGAAAAGGGTTCAGGTGCCGTCGTGTCAGAATGCCCACTGGCTGGCTTGCATATTTTGCAGGGGATGGAACAGCTTAAAAACCAAGAGGACGAAGGGAATGTGCCTGATTCGGCGCCCCATCCGATTGAGGTTTTGGCAAAATCTTACGGATTTTAATGGAGCAAATTATCATGCAGCGAGAAATTCTATATAAAGATATAATGCCGATGTCTGATTATTCTGCCATCAGGCGAGAACATGCAACGAAATTAGCTGATAAGAAAAAAACCCGGCGGGTTGAAATTGGACCTGCCTGCACATTTTACTTCGAAAGCTATGAAACGATGTGGTTCCAGGT
>CAZCKO010000040.1:0-1070 GCA_964499275.1 uncultured Rhodospirillaceae bacterium | reverse complement strand
TTGGACCTGCCTGCACATTTTACTTCGAAAGCTATGAAACGATGTGGTTCCAGGTTCATGAAATGCTTTATATCGAGAAAGGCGGAGAGGATCAGATCCTTGGTGAATTACAAGCTTATAATCCACTTATTCCAAAAGGCCAGGAGCTTGTAGCAACAGTAATGATCGAAGTTGGTGACCCTGACAGACGGTCGGCATTGCTTGCTAAACTTGGTGGGTTTGAAGATACCATTACCATGTCTGTTGATGGCGAAATTATTCGAGGTGTGGCGGAAGAGGATATAGATAGGACTACGGCCGACGGAAAAGCGTCCTCCGTGCAATTTTTGCGTTTTCCTTTTACTGATACTCAGATTTCTGACTTTAAAGACCAAGAGAAGAACGTGGTTTTGTCCATTGGGCATGTTGACTATCACCATATGGCCGGGTTGTCTTATGACGTGCGCATGGCTCTAGCGGCGGACTTCGCCTGATACAGTTTCCTATAAACTTGGGAATACAACATTCCTCTGTTATAATCCCACATAGTTGTTAGGGTTTTTAAAGAAATATGTCATGTCCTTTGATATAAAGCCAATTAATGGGCCAAATGTTTGGCGAGGAATAGACTGCAAAAATACAGATTTGTGGACACACCGCTTGTCTCCCGGTGTCCTATCGGAAATTAGCACAATTGTTCAAGAAGCCCAATCAAAGGGGTGCAACCAATATGATTTTCGATTTGAACTTTATGAAATTCCTCGGCTACGAAAAGAGCTTAAAGTAATTTTAAATGACCTTGCAGAGGGGCCAGGTTTCTCTTTAATTAGAGGTATAAATATTGATACAAAAAATTGCGAGACCTTGAAGTTGACACTTCAGGTTATAGGACACCATATGGGATTGGTGGGGCCACAAGAAAATCATCCTAGATCTATTGGCGAAGTTCGTGATGTAAGGCCGGCAATTAGAACACATTATTATCATGGGGGAGGCCCACTTCCAATGCATATGGACCCGATCGACGCGGTCGGCCTTCTTTGTATTAGGGCAGCAAAGCAAGGAGGCGAAAGCCGAATAGTAAGCTCTGC
>CAZCKO010000039.1:0-21707 GCA_964499275.1 uncultured Rhodospirillaceae bacterium | reverse complement strand
AGAGTAATTTCCAATGGAGCGTAGCTCTTTAGCAGAGTTGCACGCTTAGGTTTTAGCTTTCCTTCTACTTCTCCTAGTTGAATATAGAACCCAAAAGGGCCCTTACGTAGGGTAACTTCTTTTTTGGTATCTGGGTCCACACCCAAACTTTTAGGCAGCGCCATACCGGCAATTTCGTCATCTTCTGAGCTGGCTACAGATAATGGCCTGGTATAGTTGCAATCTGGGTAGTTGCTGCAGCCGATAAAGGGTCCGCCCTTTCCAAGTTTCAAGCCCAAACGGCCATCCGCACAAGAAGGACAGACACGGGTATCTGAGCCATCATTACGAGGCGGAAAAAAATGTGGTCCAAGGTCAGCATCCAAAGTGTCGATCACATCGGATATCTTTAAATCTTCTGTTCCTTTTACAGCATTCTGGAATGCTTTCCAAAAATCACGAAGGACCTGTGTCCAGTTTGTATCCCCGTTCGCGATTGAATCAAGACGGTCCTCCAATTCAGCAGTAAAATTGTACTCGACGTACTGTTCAAAATATCCAGAAAGGAATGCCGTCACCACGCGGCCTCTATTTTCTGGTTCAAATCTCTTGTTTTCAAGCCGGACGTAATTTCGGTCCTGTAATACAGAAATTATCGAGGCGTAGGTTGAAGGACGCCCTATCCCCAATTCTTCCAATTTGTGAACTAGGCTGGCTTCAGTGAAGCGCGGCGGCGGTTTGGTGTAATGTTGCTCCGACCTGACGAGGTTGGTAATTAGAACTTCGCCCTCAATTACACGGGGAAGGATTTTTGAACCACTTTCTTCATCGTCCGCTGGGTCGTCTCGATCTTCTTGATATAGTTTCAGAAATCCATCAAATTCAATGACCGAACCTGTTGAGCGCATAATTGATTTTCGGTCAATAGTTGCCGCATCAATAGCGACTTGTTCCAGCGCTGCTTTTTGCATGGAGCTGGCAACGGCACGTTTCCAAATGAGCTCGTAAAGTCGCTGTCCATCATTATCTAGGTGCCCTTTCAGATCTTTGGGTAAACGTGAAAAATCTGTAGGACGAATAGCTTCATGGGCTTCTTGCGCATTTCTCGATCGATTCCGAAATACATTCGGGGCCTCTGGGACATAATCATTCCCGAATTGTTGCCTTATTAAATTTCGGCTTGCAGTGATAGCCTCTTGTGCCATTTGATTGCTGTCAGTTCGCATATAGGTAATGAGGCCTACTGTCTCCCCACCAATATCAATACCCTCGTACAGGCGTTGGGCGGTCCTCATCGTACGAACCGCACCAAATCCCAGCTTACGCGATGCCTCCTGTTGCAAGGTTGACGTCGTGAATGGTGGTTGTGGGTTTCGGAAAACGGATTTTCTTTCTAACGAGATAACTCGAAATTCACCGGCTTTAACCGCCGCGACAGCACGTTCTGCGTCCTCGGCATCAGGTATGGAGAACTTACCCAGTTTTCCTCCATCCATGTGAGTCATGTGTGATGACATAACGCCGCCCTGTCGTGTCGTGAAGTCTGCCTCAATTGACCAGTATTCTTGAGGAATAAATTTTTCGATTTCATTCTCACGTTCGCTGATCAGGCGAAGTGCTACTGATTGAACTCTTCCAGCTGATCGGCTACCTGGTAGTTTCCGCCAAAGTACTGGCGATAGGGTAAAGCCAACCAAATAATCGAGTGCCCGCCGTGCAAGATAAGCTTCGATAAGTCCATGATCGAGGCCACGTGGATGTTCCATTGCTTGTAGAACTGCATCCTTGGTAATTTCGTGAAAAACAATTCGTTTAACGTTGACGCCTTCCAGCGCCTTACGGTTCTCTAACTCCTCTTGCACATGCCATGATATTGCTTCGCCCTCGCGGTCCGGGTCAGTAGCTAAATAAAGGTGATCTGCGCCGCGTGTTGCTTCGACAATGGCTTTTAAATGTTTTTCAGAGTTCTCACCTACTTGCCAAAGCATATTGAAGTCTTGGTCAGGGTCGACCGAACCATTTTTTGGTGGTAAATCGCGGACATGACCGTAGCTCGCAAGTACTTTAAAATTACTACCGAGATATTTGTTGATTGTTTTAGCCTTGGCCGGCGACTCTACTACAACAACATCCATAGCTATTCATATTCTCGTTACATTGACCAGTCATATAAAAATTTTCATTTTAAATATAGCAACAATCTCAAAAAACCAGTGAAATTTATTTCTCAAAAATTCATACTTTTTGCCTTGAAAATTTTACCGCCTCTAATTTTTTGGATGAAGCAGTCAGAGACAATTGGCACTCGTGAGGCAGTTCGTCAATACTTACCGTAACAGTTTTAAAAATTTAATAATTTCAATTTTGATCAGGTGTCGCCGGATACTTGGCTGGGTTTCTAATTATTTGTTAAAATTTTTTTTCATCCGGGGTATCTAGATATTAACTCTGTTATTTAAAAAATATGTTCGTTGGGTTTTCAGTTTTTAGGAATTTTCTCGTCTCCTGAAGCTGAAGTTGATCCAATTTTAATTTCTCTACCTGTTAGAAGACGACCGATATTAGAGTAATGTTTCAACCATATAAGAACTGAAATAAGCACAAATAACTCTGTATATTGTGGTGTCGAAAGCCACCAGGAAAAAATTGGTGTGGCTAAAGCTGCCAATAAGGCGGCTAAAGAAGAATATCGCAGTAAGATAGCTGTAATTAACCATACTGTTATGGCTACAAATCCTGTGGTCCACGATAAGGTAAAAATGATCCCTATGGCGGTCGCTACGCCTTTTCCACCTTTGAACTTTAGCCAAATAGGAAAAAGGTGTCCAAGAAAGGAACCTAATGCTGAAACTACCGCTATATCTGGACCAAATTGCGCTCCAACCAAAGCAGCAAAGGCTCCTTTTAACACGTCTGCAAAAAGAGTAGCTGCGGCTATCCCCTTTTTCCCCGTGCGAAGAACATTAGTTGCTCCAATGTTACCTGACCCAATTTCGCGAATATCCCCCAGCCCTGATAGTTTAGTAAAAATTAGTCCGAAAGGAACTGAACCGACGGAATAACCACCAATGAAAGCAGTCAAAATATAAGGCCATGAAAAATTCCAACTAATAGGGTCTATCAATTTTTTTCCTCGTTACATTACTTGGAATTGTTTAAATAAAATCAATTATACTTCTAATGATCGAACTCATATTCGGCAAGATTTCACTTTAATGAGTAAATTCGCTTTTTTGAGACAAAATTTGATAAAATGACTACACATTTTAGAAAGTGTTGATTATCATGTAACGGTAAATAAATACTGACCTAGAAAGGTTAGAAAATTATAAACGGACCCTAGCTGCAATGGCTAGGGTTTGAGGGGGGGGGGTAATAGAATGAGTTTTGATCCGAGTAATCGGGAAATGACTAATATTTCTACAGTGGCCGGCGAAGTGACATTGTTCCGGGCGGTTATAGCACGCGCTTTTCACGATGCGTTAAATCGCAGAGGAATCAGTGGTGAAACGGCCGATGTTGAAGCACGTGAAGCCAGGGTTCTAAGGGAAGAGGCTAGAGAGTGGTTACTTGATGACGGGATAGATTTTCGCCGAATTTGTCAGTGGGCTTTGCTAGAGCCTGAGGCGGTTAGAGACTCTGCTGTACGTGCGATTGAGTCGTGTGACGCCGGAACAACAAGGTTTGCCGCATAAATAGCTGATAATACAGATTTATTTTTCGGTTGCCTGATATTTCCTATCCGGAAGATAATTATCCTCGAGGGTTCGTTTGTCCATCGAGAATTTGCTTTCTACGGTGGTGTAATCCTTGTACCCCAAACGCGCTATAATTTTCATTTTAAGAGTGTCGACTAGACCCTCTTCAGTAATATAATTATCGTCAATATGAACCCCTATAACCCGGCCAAATACAACGTGGTGAACAGCGTCTGGCGCATTACCTGGTAGGACAACGGTTTGGTGGTAGATACATTCGAAATGAGCCGGGGACTCAGCAATACGAGGCGGCGCTACCTGAACTGAGGGTAGGGGAGTTAAACCTACCTCAGCCAATTCATCAATGGCCGGATCTTCAATCCAGCTTGAATCATTCATTTTGTCTTTGGTGTCGTATGTTGAAATATTAAAAACAAATTCTCCAGTCTCCTCGGCATTAATAACAGAGTCTTTCTTGCTGCCATCAGACCTTGAACCGCCAGAAAACATTACGAACGGCGGATTGTAAGATAAGCCATTAAAATAACTGAATGGGGCTAAGTTTCCGACACCATTCTTGCTGATAGTACTAATCCAACCAATTGGGCGCGGAACGGTTAAAGACTTTATAGGATTGTATGGGAGACCATGATCGTTTTTGTCGGCATCAAAATACATTGGGTTATCCTGTTACTAATAATTAACGTGTCATTATGAAGGGTACAAAAAGTTTTCCAAAGGGCGAAGGCTACTGATTAACCATTGGTGCAATATATGCAAGTATAGGGGGTAGAGTTAAGGCGGCTATAATAGTTTGCGCTGATAAAATCGTCGCCATTAAAGGTGCGTCCCCTCCCATTTGGCGTGCCAGAATATAAGATGCCGGTGATGCTGGAGCGCCCCCGTAAAGAACGATGATAGCCATGGGTAGGCCAAAAACACCAAAGTACATGCAAAGCGCTATTGCAATGACTGGCATACAACAAAGTTTGAGAATAACGGTAGTCCCCAATGCAACAATTCGAGAACGATCCAGCGTAAGTACGAGGCTGGCCCCGATACAAAGGAGAGCGATGGGGAGCGTTCCCTGCTCAAGAATTGATAAAAATGTCAAAATCCAATTGGGCAGCTGAATTGTCAATGTATTGATTGTCCAACCTATTGCGCAGCCGATAATAATTGGATTTTGGAGGACCTGAATTGGAACACGAGACCAGTTTGGTCTGCCAGTTCCGGCATATGCAGAAATAAGAGGTGTTAGTGCTATGTTAATGAAAGGCATCATCACCGCAAGGAAGTAGGCGCATAATGCCACGCTTTTGGTGCCGTAAAGAGCATCGCCAATGGCAAAACATATATAGGCATTGATCCGGGTTGTTCCCTGAAGGACGGAAGTATATGCTGGTCCATCAACTCTCAAGAACGGTTTTAAAAATAAAGCCAGTATTATCATTATCGTGCCAAGAGAGAGGATTACCAAAGCCATTGGCCCAACGGGCATCGTGGAAATATCGGTCTCTGTTATGCTGCGAATAATTAAAGCTGGTAAAAGAATGTAGTAAGTTAATTTTTCGGCAGGCCTCCAAAACCCGTCACCCGGAAATCCATTTTTTTTGAAAAGATAACCTATTACAATCAATAGAAAAATCGGGAGAATGGTTATGGCAATGGAAAACATGGCGGCTTTGGCTAAGGTTTAGCGGAAACTTTTAAATTACTAATAAGAGATCAGTATTAATAACTAATAACCCTCGCGAATATTCACCAATTGTAATAGTGGCTCATTATCGCGAAAGCGACGAATATTTTCTGTTATTTGCGGTATGATATTTGTTGGTCGTGTCTTTCTAGCTGTATGAGGCATGAGGGTTATTTTTGGGTTTTTCCAAAACGGGTGGCTGGTTGGTAGCGGTTCCTCACGGAACACATCGAGCGTGGCATTTTCAAGGTGACCAGAATGTAAAACGTCTGTCAGATCTTGATCAACTATATGTTGTCCACGGCCAATATTAATTATACTGGCACCACGTGGCAGCATTGATAGCGTTCTCTTGCAAAGAATCTCCTCCGTGTATTTTGTAAGAGGCAAGACATTGATCAAGATTTCAGTGCGGGCAAGAAACGTATCTAACTGCGAGTTACCAAAAAAATTTTCGATATTTGGGTGATGGTTCTGTGTTCTAGTCCAGCTAGCTACCTGAAAACCGATAGAGGCTAACAGGTTTGCGCAAATCCCAGCTATTAGCCCCATTCCCATGAATCCGACCCGTCTTTCTTTTGCTTGTAATACATCTGGTTTTTCCCATTTCAATTGGCGCTGGTTTTCTAGGAAAAACGGCATTTGACGATGGTGACGTAAAACATGAAGCAAGACATATTCGGCAATCATTGGATCGCCTCCCGGTGGGCTAGATCGAACAATTGGAATATTTTCAGGGAGTTCAGGATCTTTAAGAAGGTCGTCTACCCCAGCTTGTAGGGCGACGATTAACTTTAAATTGGATAATCTCTGAAATATGCCAAGAGCCTTATGACCAAATAAGGCAATTTCAACTGTTTCCATATCAAAACTATCGGAAATGTTATAGATTTCTTCTTTTGGCAGTGCAGAACGAAGTGGTTCAAGCCAGCGTTCCGCAGGCCCCACACAACTGGCTAGTAATATTGTCATTCCTATTTACACCTAAAAGACCGACAAAGATTTATAATTCAACCCCAACTATCATCTAGTTGGGACTGGACCTCATTAGCGTGGTTTTGAATAAAATCTAGCGCGCCCTGTAGGATATATGAGGCGGCCAGCTTGTCTACATTCTTGGATCGTTTTTCCCGTGATAAGTCGGCTTCAATCATAGTCTTAGTCACAGCAACCGTTGAAAGGCGTTCATCCCAAAATGCCATTTCCATGTCAAAATGTGCTTCTAGATTCCGTGCAAACTGACGAACGGATTGACAGCGTGGTCCTTCCGTACCATCCATGTTTACCGGTAGCCCGATGATGAGGGCCGCCACTTCGTGTTCGACGCAAATATCGAGAATTTGGACAGCCGTCTGTGAAAATTTACGGACTGCTAGGGTCTCCATAGGAGTTGCAACTGTTCGTGACAAATCTGAAAGAGCCACTCCTACTGTTTTTTCACCAATATCCAGGCCGACGACCCGCCGATTCGGAGGCAAAAGTTCGACGAAGTCTATTAGCTTGCGAACTGTCATGACCAATGTTACCTTCCGCGCGCTCAAATAAGGAGGAATTCAATGGAAAATATCTGTTTCCATTGAATGATATTAGTACAATTGGTACCCCTGGACCATATGTTTTGAGACGAAAACGCCATGTCTGTCGATAAATCTACTGTATCACGCATAGCGCAGCTCGCCCGGATCAAAGTTTCTGAAGAAGATCTTGATGTGCTTGCTGATGAGCTATCCAAGATTGTGGGGTGGGTTGAACAGCTCGATGAGGTGAACACTGAAGGTGTACCGCCAATGTCTTCCACGGTCGAAAATATCGTTTTGCGCCAGAGGGACGATGTGGTGACAGACGGGAATTGTAAGAGTGATATCCTAAAAAATGCCTCCCAAACTGATAAGGGCTACTTTGTTGTGCCCAAGGTTATAGAATAGTGACGACGCTAACTGACCTAACCGTTGCTGAAGCACAAGATGGCTTGGCTAAGGGTGATTTTTCGTCAAGGGAGCTAACAGAAGCCCATATTCTATCTATGGAGAAGTTTCGTGGTCTGAATGCTTTTATAACCGAAACGCCAGAAAGAGCTTTAATGGATGCTGAGGCATCAGATAAACGTCGAGCCAATAAAGAAATAGGCGCTTTGGAAGGATTACCAATCGCCATCAAGGATCTATTTTGTACAAAGGGAATTCAAAGCACAGCATCCTCTAAAATGTTGAAAGGTTTTATACCATCATACGAGTCAACCGTTACCTCTAACATGAAAGCGGCCGGTATGGTGATGCTTGGGAAAACCAATCTTGATGAATTTGCAATGGGTTCATCCAATGAAACTAGCTACTTCGGTCCGGTTGTTAACCCTTGGAAACGGTCGTCAGATGAACGGCCATTAGTACCAGGAGGTTCCTCTGGTGGTTCGGCGGCCGCGGTTGGAGCACGTTTGTGCCTTGCCGCAACGGGTACAGATACTGGAGGGTCAATTCGACAACCGGCGGCATTTTGTGGTGTTGTAGGTATGAAGCCAACTTATGGACGTTGTTCGAGGTGGGGGATCGTTGCCTTTGCGTCCTCATTAGATCAGGCGGGGCCGATAACAAGGACAGTTAGAGACGCTGCAATTATATTACAATCCATGGCAGGACTGGACCCCAAAGACACGACGTCCTCCGACGTTCCCATACCTAATTTTCAATCACTTATTGGTCAGGATATCAAAGGGCTGAAGATCGGCGTTCCGCGAGAATATAAAATAGACGGTACTGACCCGGAAATATTGGATCTATGGGAACGAGGTATAAGGTGGCTTAAAGATGCTGGCGCGGAAGCTGTCGAAATAAGTCTTCCCCGTACGAAATACGCACTACCCGCCTATTACATAATTGCACCAGCGGAGGCCTCCTCCAATCTTGCTCGTTACGACGGCTTGCGCTACGGGCTGAGGGCGGAAGGAAAATCGTTGGCAGAGGTTTATGAAAACACTCGCGCGGCCGGTTTTGGTTCAGAAGTTCGTCGGCGTATTCTTATGGGTACATATGTATTATCTGCTGGTTATTACGATTCCTACTACCTTAAGGCTCAAAAAGTCCGAAAGTTAATCTCGGAAGAATTTGCGACGGCTTTCGAACAGGTTGACGCGATATTGACCCCATCGGTTCCAAGTGCGGCATTTGCACACGAAGATAAGAACGACGATTTATTGGGCATGTATCTGAATGATGTTATGACGGTCCCTGCGAGCCTCGCTGGATTACCCGGTATTTCTGTTCCAGCTGGTTTATCTTCTGATGGACTTCCGCTTGGTCTACAAATTATTACCAAAGCTTTTGATGAAGAAACTTTGTTTCGTGTGGCAGATATACTAGAACAATCCGCTGGTTTTGAAGCTAGAGCGGATTTGAGCGTGTAGACGAGTTATGCGTTATCATTTTTGGTATGTCCTCATACATATCGGGCTAGGTGTAGTCGGCTATCAGTATTTTACCTTCACCAATATTGGGGGTATTTATGCGTTTGGTGCAGCATTATTGGTCCAAGCATACGCGATTTTCGAAATTCATCGTGATGCAAAACCTAAATTCGATTCTACCTTGAAAGCCGCTGACAGCTTTAAAGCGGCAGAGCAGTTAAAGCTTGACTATCGTAAGCGGTTACTTCGGGTGTGGTTCATGCGTTCATGTATGTATGCTTTGCTGACACTGGTTGCAACGATGGCGGCAAGGGGAGGCGCTTAACCTTGAACGATGCCAGTAATATGATCGAAGGACGCACAGGCGATTGGGAAGTGGTCATTGGTCTGGAGGTTCATGCACAAGTTATAGCGGACGCCAAGCTTTTTTCTGGTGCAGATACATCATTTGGCGCTGAGCCGAATGAGCAGGTTTCTCTCATCGATGCTGCTATGCCAGGCATGCTTCCAGTTATTAACAAAAAGGCAATCGAACAAGCGGTTCGAACGGGTCTCGGTATTAAGGCACAGATAAACAGAGTTTCTGTATTTGACCGAAAAAACTACTTTTACCCAGATCTTCCTCAGGGCTACCAGATATCACAATTTAGTGACCCGATTGTAGGAAAAGGTGAAATATTGATCGAATTAGAAAATGGCCAAAGTCGTACCGTAGGTATTACTCGTATTCACCTGGAACAGGATGCGGGTAAAAGTATTCACGATATGGATCCGGCTAGTACCTACGTAGACCTCAATCGTTCTGGTGTTTCATTAATGGAGATAGTCTCTGAACCTGATTTAAGGTCGGCGGCTGAGGCCGCCGCTTACCTAGGTAAATTAAGGGCTATTCTACGGTATCTAGGAACCTGTGACGGAAATATGGAGCAGGGTAGTCTCAGGTGTGATGCCAATGTTTCAGTTCGAAAACCGGGCAAAGAACTCGGAACTCGTTGCGAGATTAAAAATGTGAACTCTATACGTTACGTAGCGCAGGCAATTGAATATGAAGCCCGTCGCCAAGTCGAGATAATTGAGGAGGGTGGGACTATAAAGCAAGAGACGAGGTTATTCGATTCCAATAAAGGTGTAACTCGTTCAATGCGGTCCAAGGAAGAGGCTCACGATTATCGCTATTTTCCTGACCCTGATTTACTTCCCGTTCATTTATCTGAAGAATTCATAGAAGAAATTCGTTCCAATCTTCCAGAGCTTCCAGACGAAAAGAAAAAACGTTTTATAAATGACCTAGGGCTTTCTGATTACGACGCCGGTGTATTGGTTGCTGAACGTGCTATCGCAGAATATTTTGAGGAAGCTGCCAAAGGGAGAGATGCTAAGGCTATAGCAAGTTGGATAACCAGTGATCTATTTGGTTATCTTAACAAGGAGGGTCTTGATATCGTAGATTGTCCAGTTTCGCCTTCCCAAATTGGTACTTTGGTCGGGTTAATTTCAGATGGTACAATTTCTGGTCGAACGGCCCGCGAAGTTTTTTCTGAAATGTGGTCGAGTAGAAAAGACCCTGCAAAAATTGTTGAAGAAAAGGGTCTCAAACAGGTGTCAGATTTAACTGCGTTGGAAAGTGCTATCGATGAGGTAATTGCTGTTGGTTCAGCACAAGTTGCACAATATAAGTCAGGAAATGAAAAAGTAATTGGGTGGTTTGTTGGCCAAGTGATGCAGGCGACTAAAGGTCAGGCCAACCCAAAAATGGTTAATGAAATTCTACGCGAAAAGCTCAAAGAGTAGGGTGTCTAATCCTTTTTTTTGTTTTTGGTAATTTCATCAAAAATTCGTCTGGTAACCTGACCAGCAAAATTGCCGGGATTTTCCATAGGTTTACTCCTTTTTGCTATTCTTTTTATATCATCACGGGCGCTTACCATTCGAGGTTTTGCTTCTGACCAAGCCGCCTCAGCGCGTGGTTTTATTTCTTTTTCAAATGTTTCGGTAGCCTTCTGGCGCAATTTTTCGTCATTCATCGCACGCCGCGCCGCATAGTAGATGAGATTTTTTATGATTGGCATAATTCCGTTATATTAGTTAATTCAGATAAATTTTTGTATGTAATTCTTCCAGGATTGAAATAATGCCATTTTACACCTTTCAGAGCAAAGACATCATGGCTATTAAAGTAGAAATTTTTAAATTCTAACCGGAGGATAAACAATGATTGACCTTTACACCTGGGGAACTCCCAACGGACATAAGATTCATATCATGCTGGAGGAAACGGGACTGGAATATCAAGTTTATCCAGTTAATATCCGGGAAGGGGACCAATTCAAAGATGAGTTTTTAGCCTTTAGTCCAAACAATCGAATACCGGCTATGGTTGATCGCGATGGTATAGGCGGAGGCGAAATTTCGGTTTTTGAATCTGGGGCTATGCTTATTTACCTGGCTGATAAATCTGGTCAGTTTTTGCCAAATCTTGCTGATGACCCCTTAGGACACTACGACGTTCTGCAGTGGCTTATGTTTCAAATGGGTGGTATTGGGCCAATGTTCGGCCAGGCGGGACACTTTCGACATTATGCACGCGAACGTTCAACTGATCGTGAGCTACAATATGGCATTGATCGTTATACAAACGAGGCACGCAGATTATACGGTGTTTTGGATAAGCAATTGGCAAAAAGAGAATATCTTGCGGATGAGTACTCAATAGCTGATATGGCAGTGTGGCCCTGGTGCCGAACACCGGAACGTCGTGGAGTTGATCAAGCCGAATTTCCTAATGTAGCTCGATGGTTTGAAAAAATTGGAAAGAGACCTGCAGTAAAAAAAGGTATCGAAATTTTGGAAAACGAGTCTCAAAGACCTGCAGTTCATGACGAAAAATCATGGTCGATAATGTTCGGTGATAAGCAGTTTGGTAAGTCTTAACTTTTATGCCGTTATTTTTAGTCCTCCTTCCTTAGCATCCAGAAGGATTATGGCCAGCCTGCATGTCTTTTGGCCTCTGTTCCACCACGCGTGGTTCGTGCCCTGTTGAACCATGATGTCACCCCGATTGAGGTGAACTTCTACGCCATCATCCAACTCCATATCGATTTCTCCGTCTATTACGACAATGATGTCTAAGGTATCTGTGCGGTGCATTCGCCCGGGCATTCCCGGGGGATAATCATTGATGGTAAAGCGTGAGCCATTGCGTGGGGGCTGTGTCCCAAGTGGGCGTGCGCCATAATCCTCATCTGTCCAGACGTCAGCGGGACACTCATCTGTGGACCATATTAAAGTTGCAACCATTCCCCTGCCAGACCACTTGTGATTTGTAGCAGGCCCTTGCCATGCAATTTTAGATTGTCCATTTGGACCTTTGGCAGTAACCAAACGTTTTATTGTCGGATTCGGGGCCGCTCCAGTCTCCTCATGGGGCTTCATACGTGGCAGTGACACATCGCCTGGCCCGGGTTTACGTTTGGCATCCAGCATTACTATAGCTAGGCGTGTTGGTTCTGAGCTACGATTAATCCAGGTATGGGTTGTCGCCTGCTGGACCATCAATTCGCCAGATCTCAGATTAACAACCAACTCGTTATCTAGCTTCATTTCAATTTCACCCGACAGGCAGATAATATAATCGAGTGTATCGGTATGATGCTGAATTGGTTCATTTTCAGGTAGAACATCGATATAGCAGATACGTGTTCCTCGCGGCGGAGGTTGATGAGTAACCTGCCGTGCGCTGAAATCATCGTCAGACCATATTTCAACCGGCATTTCGTCCGTAGACCAAATTAATGTATTCAGAACCCTGTCACCCCAACTATGGTTCGAGGCTAAATCATCAATTTTGATGATCGATCTCTTGTTGCAGTCATGGGTAGTGACAACACGCCGGATTGATGGGTTGGGAGCGGGGTTCGCTGGCATCATTATTCCCTAAAATTTTTTTGATAGATTATGTTATAATGAGTTGGATTAATATCCGAAAAAGAAGTCAAGAGGATTTCATGGCGAATATGGACGTTAAACCTTTATCAGATGCTTTAGGTGTAGAAGTTTCTGGAATAGATGTCGCCAAGATAGATGATGATACCTTCGCGGATCTTCGAAATATCTTCCATAACAATTTGATAGCAGTCGTGAAGCAGCAGGACTTATCGCCGGCTGAGCAAACAGCATTCTCCCAACGATTTGGCGAAATACAATACCATATTTCGCCTGAATATTTGATGGACGACCAACCTGAGGTAATGATCTTGTCTAATGAGAAGGAGAATGGTCAGCTTATTGGTTTGCCAGATGGTGGAAGTGAATGGCATTCAGACCATTCATATGTGGCACAGCCAACCGGGTATACGCTGCTCCACGCTATTAAGGTCCCAAAAGATGGTGGAGATACGGAGTGGACAAATATGGTCCGCGCCTATGAAACATTGCCGAGTGATATGAAGACACGTCTAGAAGGTTTGATCGGTATTCACAGTTTTAACCGTCTTAGAAACCAGCGACTAACTGTGCCCGTTCGCCATATGAATGACCCGGAGTATTATAAACGTTCACCACCGGATGCATTTCATCCGATTGTTCGCACTCATCCATATACTGGAAAAAGAGCATTATACCTGTCACCGCGCTTTACGATTGGTATAAAGGATGTCGACGATAAAGTTGCACAACCGCTACTCGATGAACTATTCGACCATATCCAGGATCGTAATTTCGTTTATCGACACCGTTGGTCCATAGGTGATTTGTTAATGTGGGATAATAGGACAACTATTCATTTAGCTCTATTGGGCGTACCCGAAGGGCAGGCAAGGAGAATGCACCGGACTACGGTCCTGGGAGAAATACCCCTCTAACGCATATTAATATTATTGTTCTTTCCTATAAAAAAGATACTTGATTTTATTTTTTTTGAAAGGAGGGAGAAGACCTCACCCAGAGTGATAGGCCACCCAAGGCTAGAACACCGGCGATGCCTACTATATAAAATGCGTTAGCCAGACCCCCTACGAGTTCCATATCTGCCAATGCACCCATTCCCGGCGGTACAAGTAATGCACCGAAACGATTAAACGAAATTCTCAAGGCGGATACGCGCCCTTGAAAATGAGGGGCAACATTTCTTGCTAATATGATCATCATCAGGGGAAGGTTTAAACCTTGAGAAAATCCTCGTACACAGATCCCGCCCAATAAGGCTAAAAAGAGTAAAGTGGTAAAGTTTTTACCAAAAACTGGTGTTACAGCTATAGCCACCACGGAAATGGTTACCATTAGAATTAATAGCCAATGCGCTGAATACTTTTTTAGAAGAGGAGCGGTGCACAATGCGGCTATCGCGGATGCACCATTTGCAGCCCCAATGAGCCATCCAATAGTACTACCATCTATGCCAATATGTTCACCAAGCCAAACCACATAAAAAGAACTTTGAACACCTGATCCCGTTTGTCGCATTACAGTGACCATGATGACCATTGCGACTGCTGGGATAAGTAACAGACGCAATGTTTCAACATAGCTTGAATTTTTTAATGGCGTCACATCCTCATTTATTGAATCATCTATGTTTTTAGGGTGTGAGCGGTCACTCGTTGTTTGGGTAATCGCTCTGGTATCAGGTAAAAATGATGCGGCGACCATGCCACCCAAAATCCAAATGGCGAGAAACCCGAAACCGCCCCAAGGGCCCCAAAAATCCCATGCGTATCCAATGGCTGGAGGGCCTAAAAAACCACCAATCCGTGCAACAAAAGTCATACGCCCTGCATATATTGGTTGCCCTTTCATTAATTGCCCGACCAATGTTTGGCTTCCAATCCAGGCAGTCGCCTCTGACCAGCCTGAAACCATCTGAACAAGGATAATTGAACACACAAAAAAAGTACTCGGGGTTTGTAAGCTGGCACCGAAGTCGACATCAAATATGGGTCCGAGCGTGGGGTAGGCAAGAGCAGAAACCACGCCAGCAGCACCAAAAGCAATGATGACACGTTTAGTTCCAAAGTTATCCATCATTGTGCCAGAGAAAACAGACATCGTTACTGTTAAAAATTGACGTGAGGCAAGCACAATACCAATAAGTAAGCCAAGATTCTTATCAATGAGGGCAACAACTAGTAATGCAACTATTGTTGTCCCCATAGATTGTACCGTGCCATTAAAAAATGCAGTGCTGTATACGGCGGATTGCATTTTGACTGAATATGTTTGCTCGGCGTCTGTTTGCATCAAAATTTAACTGTAGATATATTCAATTTTTGAACTCTGGAGAGCGTAACATCCACAACACCGTCAATGCCAACCCGCCTAAGCCAATTCCCCCGATTACATAAAAACTCTCCTCCAGCCCGGCCCATTGGGCAACACCACCCATCAGAAGTGGTATAACTGCAGAGGCTAGTCTATTTGTGGTGATGCGGAGTGCTACCACCTTTCCTTGTTCGCCAGCTGAGACGGCTTGCATACCAATCGACATCATGAGCGGCATGTTCCAGCCTTGGGTAAGGCCCCGCAAGCATATCACCCCAAACAGAATAAAATAAATTTTCCCAATATAGGGTAATGTAACGTAGTCGTTTCCAAATAAAGGCGTCCCTGCCATAACGGCTACTGAAAGCCCTATCGTTAATATTAGTAGCCATTGCGGTTTGATCCAACGTGTTACCCAGCCAACGGATAGAGAGGACGAAGCGGAAACAATGTGGCTACATCCGACCATGAACCCGATGTCCGCTGCGGTAATACCCATTTGATTTAGCCAAACCGGGTAAAATGAAAGCTGGATCCCTGAGCCTGTTTGCCGTACTAGCGTAACTACTGTGACTAGTAAAACAGAGGAAATAGCTAACATTCTGAATGTTGCACAATAGTCGGACCACCGCGGCAACAATGCCCAAAAATTGGCTATTTCGGCCTTTTTATTTTCGTCTGTCGAGCTAGTATCTGGAACCAACCAACCCGCAAGCCATCCTCCGCCAACCCAGAGTGCCATAAAATAAAATCCAGCGCTTGGGCCATACTGATGCCACGCAACCCCGGCAAGCCAGGGACCGAGAAATCCTCCCAACCTGAGGGCAAAGCTGAGGCGCCCGGCATAGGTTGGGTGGCCTTTCATATGTTGTCCGACGAGGGCCTGACTGCCAACCCAACCTAATGATTCAGCGAGCCCGTTCAGCATTTGAAGGGCGATTATCATTGAGAGAAATGGAAAGGATGGAAAGGCACCCATTGATATGGTTCCGATGGCACCAAAGATGAGCATAATTTTACGGGCGCCAAACCTGTCCATTAGTGCGCCACCATGGATTGAGAGTAAAACAGGCAAAATTTGTCGTGACGCAACTATAATACCAATTAGAAGTGGTTCCTTTACGATGATAGCGCCCCACAACGGAATTAAAATTCCTGTCAGGAAGTAAACATTACCATTGAAGAATCCACTTGCGTAAATTGGTAACTGTAGGCGCCAAGGGTATGTTTCAGAAATAGAAGGATCTATAGGTTTAGGCATACTATTCGAAATTAGGATTTATAAAGCGCGAGGTGACAAACATGCCCCCCTCTTTAAGGACTCGCAAGGGCGACCCTTGAAGGAAGATGTGAAGTAAACCTATCCCATTTATCATAACACACGTAACTTGGTCTTCGAATACCCAATTGGAAGAGAAGAAAGTGCAAACCAAATTCCCCGATCAAGTGAGAGGTGCGCTGTGGATGATGGGGTCGATGGCGTCTTGGGCCAGTATGGCTGCGGTGGCGCGGTATCTATCAGATGACATCCACACCTTTGAGATTGTATTTTTTCGCAGTCTCTTTGGGACGATGTTTTTAGTACCTTGGCTTCTAAAAGTAGGAGTTAGTGGGCTCAAAACAAATCGGGTTGGCATGCATTTGGTACGCGGATTTACCGGCCTCGCAGTAATTTACCTTTTATTTGCTGCTATTGCGCGCGCACCTTTAGGTGAGGTCGCCGCTATAATGTCAACTCGCCCGATGGTAGCCTCCTTGGCGGCAATCCTGATTTTGAATGAGGTGGCTCATGGACGTCGTTGGACTGCGACAATTATAGGGTTCGTTGGCGCGTTGTTGATCATAAGGCCGGGTTTTAGTGTTGTCTCAGAAGGTGCAATTTACACATTTATGGCAGTAATATTTATGGCCGCTCTTACAATAATCATGAAATCTCTCGCTCGTACTGAAAAACCAGACACGGTCGTTGTATGGCAAATGATGGTATTTACCCCTTGCGCTCTTATTCCGGCTTTATTTGTGTGGCAGACACCGGATTTGTCTCAATTATTGCTTCTTATCTCCATAGGGCTCTTCGGTACATTGACCCAACGATGTTTGACCCGTGCCTATGCGGCAGCGGATGCGACAGTCATAATGCCATTTGATTTTACCCGTCTTATTTTTTCTGCTTTGCTGGGTCTAATTTTATTTCAGGAATTCCCCAATATTTGGGTGTGGATTGGCGGATTTGTAATATTAATAGGGGTGTTGTGGTTGGCGAGGCTCGAGGGAAAAGCTGTGCAATGACCAAAATAAAATGTTCATGCCCAGAAGGAAGAGATAATGATCACACTATACAGTAAGGCTACCTCTAATGGTCGCAAGGCATCCATAATGCTCGAGGAATGCGGCTTGGAGTACAAGGCTCATCCAATGGCATTGGAGAGGAAAGAGCAAAAGGAGGATTGGTACCTCGCAATCAACCCAAACGGTCGGGTACCTTGTATAGTGGATGATGATGGGCCGGATAGGAAAAGTATTTCAGTATTTGAATCTGGCGCAATTTTACAGTATCTCGCTGAAAAATCGGGCAAGTTTCTCCCCAGGAAAGGAACTGAACGTATAGAGGTCCTGAACTGGCTATATTTTTCTGCTGGACACATAACCCATACCGGGCTTTGTGTGCATTGGCAGGTGCGTAACCGTGATGAGGGGTTGGAGCACGCGCACCTCGAGATGTGGCAAGAGGAAAATAACCGGGTATATGGTGTTTTAAATCAAGGTTTGGAGGGTGGCGAGTATCTTGCTGGAGAACTTTCGATAGCGGATTTTGCTGCCTACCCATGGATCTATCGCCATGAAATGCAAGAAATCGCTTTAGAAAATTATCCGAATGTCAGGGATTGGTTGAAACGGGTAGGGGAACGACCAGCAGTTAAACGAGGTTTACAGATTCCGCCGCGCGACGACGATTTTTAGTACCTGGTTATAATTTTGTATCTTTGTTATCCCGGGCAGACTATCCATTCACGGGGGTAAGCGTTAAGCCGCGCACAGCCGGTTTTGGTAACTATAACAGTTTCACCAAATTGAAGACCCATTTTTTCGTCCATCGTCATGACGTTTGGCTGAATGGTTACGGCCATATTTTCTCTAAAAGTGATGTCACGGCTTTCGTGACGCTTGGTTGTTTTAGTTTGGATGATAGGTGGGGATTGACTGACACCATGAAGTAAATCGTCCAATATAGTATAACCCCTATCGTGAATAACGTCAGCAGCCTCTTCAACGTCAGCAGTTGTCGCACCATCCTTTATTGTATTTTCAATGGCCAGGTAACCTTCGACGGCGACATCATGTAGTTTTACCCATTCGTCGGTTGGGGGGCCCAAGGAAAATGTGCGGTGAATTTGGCCACTATAGCCCCACCACGCTCCAGATATTTCCGTAATGAGACAGTCTCCTTGTTGTAATTTGCGGCTGGAGTGAAACTGCGCAGGGACAGGGAAGTCTGGATCATTCATAGGCATGGAGGACATAAAGTGAATGCCCGCATAGCCACCTTCTTCCAAATACGCACTTTCAATTAGTAAAGGTATTTCATCTTCCCTCATACCCTCTTTAAGTCCAACGGCGACTGCCGAAATCGATTTATCAGTTAATTCTGATGCTTTTTGAAGCCTGGCAATTTCTTCCGGCTGCTTGATTGTTCGCATCATTCGAAAGGGACCGCTGACATCCGTAAATGTTATATCCGGATGGCTTTCCGCATATAAAAGGTAATGGCGGTAGGGGATAGGGCCCACCAGGCCAATACGTTTGGCCGGTAAGCTACAATCGCCGATAAACTGACAAACAGTGTTGGCAGTGTTGGCACCCGCCCAGCGGACGTCCTCCACAACAGATAAAACGCGAGCCATTGGGACATGGTTGAAAAGTTGCGTGATGACAACTGGGTCCGCATCCCTTTGAAAAATAACGTAGCTTTCTCTTCCACCTGGCCAATCCGTGAGCCAGTATATATCGGTAGTAAAAGCCCCAGAACCAAAAAATATTATAGCGTCGAGCTCTTGTTCTTCAATTATGCTTGATACCCGCTGGTGCCGGCTGGCCATTTCATTGGCAGAAAATCTGGGAAACTGAGATGCATCACGCATGGCTTGCTCCATGGATAGTCTCTGGTAATCACTCCACCATAACCCGAGGAACCGATTACGCAAAGAGTGAGCTTGTTGGTATACTTGGAATAGGACAAACTTTATTTAACTATATGTTCATCCTAATAGCTGGGTAGCCAAGAATGATTGATTTCTACACCGCGAGTACTCCCAATGGCCACAAGGTTTCAATTTTATTGGAAGAATGCGGCTTTGAATATAAAACTCACACAATCGATATTAAGGCCGGCGCACAACATCATCCGGAATATCGAAGTATTAACCCGAATGAAAAGATTCCGTCTATTGTTGACCAGGAAGGCCCACAAGGAAAACCAGTAAGGGTTTTTGAGGCCGGTGCTATTTTACAATATCTGTCAGAGAAAGCAGGACGGTTTAGGGGTAACGATCCGACAACCACACTGGAGTGCGGCCAGTGGTTATCTTTAATTACAACCGGGTTAGCGCCTGCTTTCGTCCAGGTATACTACTGGTCTGAAAAAATTCCCAAGGAAACAACTGAAGATATCTCGGCATTTGGTCGCAAACGATATCACGATGAAATGGTGCGCCTCATTGGCGTTCTGGATTTTCGTCTGCGTGAATACGAGTACCTGGCAAAAACCTACACCATTGCCGACATGGCTGCATTTCCATGGATTGATCGTCATGAATATTTCGGGTTCTCTTTGGGTGATTTTGTTGGGGTGAGGAATTGGTATAATAGGTTATCCAAGCGCGCCGCCATTAAACGTGGTATAAAGATACCAACTTAAAAACCCGGGCCACACAATATTATGAGGATTCAAAATGTACGATATTTATAATTGGCCAACTTCAAACGGTCGCAAAATCAATATTGCCGTTGAAGAATTAGAGGTGGATTATAAAATTCATCCGATAGCCTTAGGGAAGGACCAGCAGTTCACACCGGAGTTTACGGCACTTAATCCGAACCAGAAAATCCCGGCTGTCATTGACCAGGATGGCCCGGGCGGCGAGCCATATATAATCTTCGAATCTGGGGCCATATTAATGTACATGGCTGATAAGCATGGCAAGCTTATACCGTCCGATACTTCGATGCGGTACGAAGTCATTCAATGGCTGATGTTTCAGATGGGAGGCTTTGGACCGAACCTTGGTCAAGCACATCACTTTAGACGCGCTGCCCCTGAAAAGGTCCCCTATGCCATTAACCGTTACACAAAAGAAACGCGGCGTCTCTGGGCAGTTTTGAACGGAAGGCTGAAAGAGAATGAGTGGATTGCCTCCAATGATTTTTCAATTGCTGATATAGCAATTTTCCCGTGGGCAATGCGGCACGAGTGGCAAGGAATAGAATTAGATGAGTTTCCTAACGTTCAACGTTGGTATGAAACGGTAGATGCGCGGCCGGGCGTTCAACGAGGTCTGGCAGCTCAACTCCCCTGATAAATTCTAGCCATTGGAGACTGTGTATTAGAATTTTTGGCTTTAATCCTAGTGACTGAAGATACTTCTCATTGGCCGTCCGACTTTTGACCTAATTGTTTTCTAAACGTTACCGTCGTTGACACGCGCGGAAGCCTGTCATAGATAGGCCTTGCATACAGCGTAGAACATCACCACTCCACGGCGGAGGGGTGGCCGAGTGGCTGAAGGCGCTGGTTTGCTAAATCAGTATGCGGGCAACCGTATCGAGGGTTCGAATCCCTCTCCCTCCGCCAATTATCGCAAAGGCAGTACCAAACTGCGTAAAATGTTTAATGGTATATTTTTGTTAGCGGACAAAAAACTTGTCAGAAAGTAATAATCTTTCATCGACATAAGCTTGCACTAACCATTCACCTTTAACTGCTTTTACGGTTGCCCACGTCCGCCAATTAGACGATGCTCGGTTGGGCAATTTAATAAATGCATGGGGTTTTCCATCTCGTAGAAATCGGAACCCGACTTTATTAGCCGGTTTAGTGCAGTTTAAGGCAATAAACGCATATACTTGTTTATCACCCGTTTTAAATTCTGTACGAGAATCCTTCGGAACACGATCGATGACCCTTCCCGCAATTTGCCAATCGGTTACCACACAGTCATTTTCTGAACTTTGTGCCCTTGTTACTGGATAAATAACATAAAAACAGCATAGCCCAATTATAATAATGAACCCAAAAAAATGACGAAGCTGAACCATAAGCAGATCAAACAACACTCGTTTCCATACCTATAAAATCTTTAACTTATCAGGGGTAGCAAAAACGAGTCTATATCCTAGTATTTTGGATCAAACTGTAAATAAATTTTCTACTGGCAAACGGTTTATTGATTTAGCTTTTAGGTTTGCAAGGGACTTCACTATGGTCAACTTGGATTAACTTATCAACTAAGAAGCCGCTGCCGCGTGCCTTCGAGATGAGTTTATCTTTTACGTCTTTTTTCATTTCAGGTTTCCTTCCTAGGATCCATAGGTAGTCCAGAGAGGGACCTGACACGAGCGCATATTTATAGTTTTTGTCCAGAGCAAAAACATGGTAGCCGCCCGAAAAAGGCCAAAAGAAGGA
>CAZCKO010000038.1:19727-21802 GCA_964499275.1 uncultured Rhodospirillaceae bacterium | reverse complement strand
TCTAAAACAATATCTCAGAAATTATCAAGAACAAGGAGTTCCTAATGGGTGACGACGGCTTACGCGGGTTCATGCGGGAAGTAGACAAAAAAGGTGATCTGGATAAACGAGACTCACAGAAAGATGATACGACGAAAAACCAAACCTCTCGAGCCCGTAACCTGCAGGACCAAGGTATCCGGGGCTACCTTCAAAAACTCGAAAATACTGGAGAAATGCTGCGCGTGACTAAGGAGGTTGATCCGGAAACTAACCTCTCGGCGATCGAATGGAAGACATACGATCAGCACGGCAAAGCCACAATTTTCGATAATATAAAAGGTCATCCAGACTGGCAGGTATGCAGCCAAATTTTTACCGATCGTAAAAAATGGTCAATGGGGGTCAACCTGACAGAAGATGAATTTCTTGAGGGTATGCTAAGTAAAGTTGCAAAACCTGTAGAGCCAATTATTCAAGATACGGAGACAGCCCCTTGTAAAGAGATTATAAAAATTGGAGACCAAGCCTCTCTTTACGATATTCCTGTGGTAAAAATTTCAGAGGATGACGGCGGACCTTTTATTCCAGCCGGCATGGCTATTGTAAAAGATCCAGAAACTGGTATTCGAAATATGTCTATTCACAGGCAGCAGGTATTCGACGAGAGAACCACTGGGTTTTTAATCTTGCCGCGGCAAGCTCGTCGTATCCACGATAAGTATACAAAAAAGAATGAACCGATGCCTGTGGCTGTAGTCATAGGCGCCCACCCAGCCATTTGGTTTGGCTCTGCTTTCACCACCACGTTTGGTGTAGACGAGTTGGCTGTAGCTGGGGGCGTCCTTGGTGATGCCATACGGCTCGTAAAATGTGAAACAATTGATGTGGAAGTGCCGGCGGACGCCGAGATTATTATTGAAGGAGAAATCATCCCAGGCGAACTGCGACATGAGGGTCCCTTTGGTGAGGTACCTGGAACCTATGCAGAAGCTGATGAGTGTGAAGTCTTTCATGTTAAGGCAATAACGCACCGCCGTGACCCAATATATTATGCGCTACATTGTGGAGCTCCAATAACATGCACGCAGGCGACTACAGGTATCGGAATAGAACTCGCCACATGGGATCACTTAAGTAAAGTAGAAGGAGGCATGGATATTCTGGATATCCGGGCCCACGCAGCGGCTGGTCTAATGATGATTGTCATCAAACTACGCCCAAAAATGTCTGGGCAAGCTAAGACCGCACTACTTGCAGCACTTTCCGGACCCTACCTTCACCCAAAACTGGCAATTGCCGTCGATGAGGATATTGATGCAAATGACTTACGCCAGGTTATGTGGTCAGTAACGACAAGAGTAAACGCTGCAGACGACGTTGATCTCATACCGAATACGCGCACTTTTCCACTAGATAAGGTGTCGCCGGTGCCAGATGGGGGACATCAATTTGAACGTATGGGAACTAAATGGCTAATCGATGCCACGATGCCGGCGGTAAGTCGACCTGATCAACGTAAGCGTTTCGCTCGTGCTTTACCCAAAAACTTTGACCAAGTAGATCTTGAAGACTTTTTGCCGGATGATTTATTCAAGTAAAATTAACTATAAAGATAAGGTATTTTAGCTGCCAATTACTGATTTGTTTCTAGTACGTTAACAACCAAAAAGACCAAAAGTTCGAACAAAGCGCTTGGCTTAAGTTTCAGGTTCTAAGCGTATGAGGCGTCCATCCGGTTCATCAGTAATAATATAAATAAAACCATCTGGCCCCTCTCTTACATCACGTATTCGTCCAACCTCATTTTGAAGCAAACGTTCTTCCTTTAAGACAGATTCTTCTTTGATTTCCAACCGAACCAACATTTCGTTCTTAAGGCTTCCTATGAAAAGGCTATTTTGCCATTTGGGGAACTTATCCCCTATATAAAAAGTCATACCGGAAGGCGCAATTGAAGGTACCCAGAAATAAAGAGGCTGCTCCATTCCTGGTTTAGCCTTTCCAACTCCTATGGGGGAACCATCATAGTTAATCCCGTGTGTAATCACCGGCCATCCGTAATTCCTGCCGATACGAATAATATTAATCTCATC
>CAZCKO010000038.1:0-19627 GCA_964499275.1 uncultured Rhodospirillaceae bacterium | reverse complement strand
ATTACTAATTAAGATGTGTTATAAAATAAAACTGACCGCACCTAATGTCCCTAACTCCGTAGGGTCTAAAATTACTCGGCGTTCCGCTATCCGCAATCCGCCGTGTGTCTTCCTTATACAATATTCATATCTGCCAACATATAACCTTAGCGGAGAGTTTCGCCGGTAACGGTATACAGAAAAGTTAGCGGAGACGGATAAATTCTCTCCTTCACAACCGGTTATTCTTACATTAGCAATCATCCGCCGGGTCCTACTACGAGGCGACTCTGCATGTGCCTCTGTATCATTCAAACGTTTCACCCTGGCTTTAATTCGGGTCAGGTCATCAGCAATCAGAAACAGTGTGTCACGGGCATCGCTGTCTGGAGCATCCGTGGAAGGAATTTGATAGGTTGCATCATCTGCCAATAGATCAAGCCATTCATTTAGCTTCCATTCGTCCAGTAGCGCTGCCTCATGATATAGAAAATTTTCTACTTCACCTCTGGTGATTTTCTCTTTAATCATGCGTCATCCGTCATCAACTTATTCCATTGACGCCAAAATGCCCGCAGATGCTCTTCATCAGTATTAAGCTGTTCACCCTTTTTATTGAGCCCGCGGGTCATTTCCGACCACTCCGTCTCGCGCCATGTTGACAACCCCGCTTGTACGGCCTCTAGCGCTTCAACATCGTCAGGAGTTGCAAAACCACCAGGCCCATAGAATGTCAAAAAACTATCTAGACGCCGCGCACGAGCCTTCTCAGATTCCTCTTTCGTTCCAAGCGCCCAAGCCGTAACTTTCATTTGGTCAAAAGCAACTGGCCAAAATGTTCGAATTGTCACAGAGGACCCGTCATTAATCACGAGATTTGGGAATACAACTAGATTGCGATTTGTATCAGCTACGCGAGCGGCGCGCTCTTCGCCTAGCCTTTCAACGAGCTCATCTCTTATTTCTTGAATTTCTTCCTTGGCATCTTCACCATAAATTGAAATCCACTTGGCGACCGGCCGGCCACGAAAATTAATGTTATCAATTACGGCATGACCATTACCCAGTCCCTTTCCTATGCCCCTAGAAGGAAGGAGAAGTCCTTGGCCCTTGGGCGGTTCCACCTGAACTCCCGAGTCCTTCATATAATCAAGCCAGGTCTTATGGGTTGTCAGGAGGTGATAATCATCAAAACTGTTTTCAACCAAAAGTTTCCAGTTTGCCCGAATATCATATTCCTGCGTGCCCTTTATGACCTCCATTTGTCCACTCGGCGATTGATCGGCGACAAGGTCAATATACTCTTTTGCGTCCGCCAAATACTCTTCAAGGTCAGTGATATAAGGATTGAAACTGACAAACCAAAAACCTCGGTATGAATCGACATATGGTGGCTCTGCCAGTGAAAAATTCGACTTATCAAAACCCGGGGGGTAGGACTCTTCCCCGGGGACGCCAACCAGCTCACCATCCTGGTTATAACTCCAACCATGATAGAAGCAATTGTAGCGGCGTGTATTGCCGCAAGGCTCCCGGCACACTATTGCCGCACGATGACGGCAAGCATTAAGAAAAACGCGAACTTCTCCGGTACTGTCACGGCAAAATATTACCGGTCGACCGCATACAGTCCGTGTCTGATAGTCACCTTGCTTTATTATTTCTGATTCATGACCGCAATAAACCCACGATCTATCAAAAATTGCCGGATGTTCACGTTCCAATATTGTGGGATCAGCCAATGTTCGACGATTGAGTCGAAAAACCATTTGTTCTGGCTGGTCGATGATATATGGGAACTCAGTCAAAGTGATATATCAAATATTTCATTGTGGTTTGTATATTGCACTAGCAAAAACGGTAAATAAACACCCAAGATTAATGTGGAACAGCATCGTATTGGCGACGTATCTCCATAATTTCGAGTAAATTCCCCCCTGGGTCACGAATAAAAAATCGATCCTGATGAAAATTCCGATCTTTTGAATAGGAAGCCTCGGCTTCGATGATCTCAACTCCCTCTTTCTCAAATCTTTTTCGAGCTTCCTGCAAATCATCTACCTGAAAAGCCAAGTGGTTTCTGAGGGCATTTTCAAAATCTAAATCCTTCGAACTAGTACCTCGGGCAATACCAACATGCAGCTCATACCAAGGGTTTTCAGAAATACAAAAATGTCCGCCAGCGGGACCAAGACTATCTGGCTTCTTTAGCTGCTTAAATCCGATGAGATCTCTATAAAAACTAACGGCCTCTTCTTCCCGGTCAGGCGGCACCTGAACGTTTAAGTGATCAACACGTGTCAAGATCGGCATATCGAAAATCTCCTAAAAAGGTATATTCATGATAAATCTTAAAAGCGAAAGCTTACAACAAAAAGCCTCAATTTTCTCATCATACTGTAATGGTTTGCGTCTAAGGAGAACGCATGTCAGAGTTGATAGATGATTAACGATAATAAAACCGAAACACTCCAAGACAACTATAACCAGCGGGGGCCTCGTGACCTACGAGAGTGGATGGAAGTTATAGAAGCTGACGGTGAATTACATCGAATTTCCGTAGCCGTAAATTCGCAGGAAGAATTGGCAGCGACTACATATATGGTTGCACGGGATGAAAATGCCCCCGCCTTGCTTTTCGAAAACATAGAGGGCGACAAAACTGGGACACGAATTCTCAGCAACATGTTGGGAGCGAGCAATCGGCGTTTCGCCCTTGCTGTTGGATTGGACCCAAACCTATCAACCCGTGACCTAATTCTTTCCACCCGTGACATCAGTAAGCGTAGGATAGCCCCTGTAAATGTCCCAGCGGATACCGCGCCCGTTAACGAAATTATCCTCAAAGGAGATGATATAGATTTAACCCAACTACCGGTGCCACACTTTTGGCCTCGTGATGGGGGAAAATATATAGGGACTGGCGATATTACGTTTACGAGGAACCCTGATTCAGATCGTATTAATATCGGTTGCTACCGCCAAATGTTGCATGGCCCGCGACGCGTAGGGATGTATTGTTCTCCAGGGAAACACGGACTCCTTGATAGGGAAGCCTGGTGGAACCAAGGTGAAGAATGTGAGGTAGTTGTAGCATACGGCATAGATCCTATACCTTTTATGGTAGCTGCTCAGGCTTACAGCAGTGAAGTCTCTGAACTCGATATCATTGGCGGATTACTCGGTGCGCCCATGGAACTAACAGACGGAATCTCAACGTCTCTTCCAATACCCGCGCGCGCTGAAATCGTTATAGAGGGAACTGTCTCCAAGGGTGATGTTGAGATGGAAGGCCCACTGGGAGAATTTACGGGTTATTATGGTCGCCCGGAAGAGCCGCAACCGGTGATTAATGTTACCGTTTTACATATGCGGAAAAGTCCAATTATGACAGCTGCCCTAATGGCTGATTATCCAGCATGTGAAATTGGCGCATACTATGCAATCCAGAGATCTGCAGCCATTTGGGATGACCTTGAACGGTTTGGCATTCCTGGAATTAAAAGTGTCTACTGTCACCCAGCGGCGGCATCAAGCTGGGGAATGACGGTCATATCAATTAAACAACAATATGCAGGTCACATAGCCCAGACGTTATCATCAGCCGCCCAATGTCCTGCTGGCGCATACTTCACCAAATGGATTATAGCCGTTGACGAAGATGTAGATCCAACAGACATTAATCAGATTTTATGGGCCCTCAGTACCAGAGCGAACCCGGTTGATGATATTGATTTTCAGCGCAAGACGTGGTCAACAGGCTTGGACACCAGTCAATTTCCTCCAGAAAATCGGCCCTACGGTTCCAAGGCATTAATCGATGCCTGCAAACCACATAAGTATTTGGCCGAATACCCTCGACGTACCATGGTTCGAAAGCCGGTTTACGATCGTGTTTCTGGGCGTTGGAAGGAAATGGGACTGCCCGGTACACCCCCTAATTTGGCAGGCCTAGATGATATTGAAAATTGATAAATTTCTATACTAAATTATATAAGCCAATGAAGGATAGAAGGGTCTTCAAAAATAATTTTTATTCTTTAACTACGTAACCCTCACGAATATCTTTTGCTCGACTCTCCAGGTCCCTCTTCTCAGGGCAGCCGTAACCGCCGCCACCCGCCGCTTCCATCATCATGGTATCTCCAGCCTTCAAATGAATACTCGTGGTAATGGGCATTTCCTTTTCCTCGACTTTGCCCGGATTAACGACGAAACGGCTGGGCCGACCTGGTTGTCCGCCGGATACCCCGCGGGGTGCCCGAACAGCTCTATCTCCCCGAAATATGACTAACCCTGGCTGTAACATTTCATACTCTCGTCTCATAGCCAGCCCACCACGATATTGCCCGTCGCCACCGGAATTGGGGATCAACTCAAATTTAGTTATTCGGCAGGGAAATTCCGACTCTACGATTTCGATGGGTGTCACATAAATGTTAGACAGGTGCACAGTTGTACCAGAGGCACCATCTTTCGACGCAGAGCCTCCGTATGCTGACCCATAAATTTCATATTGATTGCCGCGTGGTTCTCGAGGACCAGATCCCCAATCAATCGTGAGTCCGCCGCCGCTGCCACCACTATAGGCAGCAGCTCGATGTTTTGAAAATGAGCCAAACACCTCTAGTAACATGTCGATAACAGTCATACAGGTCTTCATATAAGAGCTACAGGGTGCCGGCGGAATTGGACTAACAACTGTCCCTGGCTTTAATTTTATTGATACCGCATCTCGTACAGCATCACTGTAACGTAAGGCAGGGTTTGTCATCCCAATCAGAACTTGGTAGCAACAAGCTTCAACAAGGGCGCGACGAATATTCACTGGTCCTTTCGCTTGCGGGTCACTTTCAGTGAAATTGAACTCAACTTCACCACTTTTTACGGTCATACGGACATGCATACGAATGGGTTTGTTTCGATCAATACCATCGCTGTCGAGGTAAGATTCTGCCTCTTGAATTCCATCCGGTAATTGCATTAGCGCTTCACGAAATTCAATACCTGCGGCTTCAATCATCGCATTAAGTGAAGCCATTAAGTCGTTAACGCCAATTTCTCTACAAATTATTTTCAACCTGTCACGCCCGATGAAACAGGCGGCAACTTGACCGCGTAAATCGCCTAATGTCAGGTCCGGCTGCCTACTGTTAGCAGCAACTAACCTCTCAATACCTTTGTCGTAGACACCGGCGCGATAAAGTCTGGTAGGAGGATAAACAATACCCTCTTGAAAGAGCTCGGTGGCCTGCCCCCATGTGGAACCAGGCATTGTTCCACCGACATCAGCCTTGTGTGCGATCGAACCTGAAAAACCTATCAGATCTTTTCCAACAAAAATTGGAACGATAACTCCCATATCTGGGACATGCGGCATACTCCCATCGTAAGGATGGTTAGAGATAAAAACATCACCGTCACAAAGCCCTCTATCACCGGCAAGTTCCGATATCCTCTCTACAAAATAACGGTAGGCTGTCGAATGAAAAAACATAGGAGGGGCAACTAGCAAACGCCCTTTTGAATCTAGTATTACACAACTAAAATCCCTTGATTCCCTAACAATCGTTGAATACCCGGACCGAAAAAAATGATGGTGCATTTCGTCCATTAAGCTGCCAATACGGTTACGAAGTATTTGAACTGTTATGGGATCAACTTCCCTCTGTTCTATGCCGCTCAATTTTCGGTCTCCTGCAAGAGTTGCATATTTCCGGCAGAGTCTAATAGGATCGACCAGCCACACGGAACTACGGTGGTTGCATCAATCTGTTCAACTATGATGGGCCCTGCAACATTTTCTTTACGCGGCAAATCTTCATGTCGCCAAACCTCTGCATCAATAATTTTACCCGTGGTATCACGAAACGCTCTTTTCCCTCTGTGCTTTCCCTTTTTATCCTTTTCAACATTAAATTTTGAGGACACTTCTATCTTCTTCGTTGGAACTATTACTCGTAAACGATAACTGACTACCTCAATAACTGCATCGCGCGCAGCATGACCATGAAGAGCTTGGTGTCGTTCGTGAAATCGTTCTGCTAAAATAGAAAACCCTTCTTTATCGAGGGGTATTTCTATGTCTTTTGTAGGTATTCGTAGTTCGTAGCCTTGGCCCGAGTAACGTAAATCTACTTCTCTAATGAAGTATCTTACCTCATCACCTAGATCCTCATTTTGTAACTCTGTGGAGGCCCTTTTTTCCAAAGCTAAGAAAGCGGATTCAACATGTTTGGGATTAATCCCCTCAAGATCGCGCAAATCAGAGCGAATATAATCATGAACAACGTCTGCACAAAGTAGTCCAAGGGCGGAAAAGGCTCCGGGGCTACTAGGTACTAAAACTTTACTGATACCGAGATCTTCTGCAACAGCGACCGCATGTACCGGCCCCGCTCCACCAAATGGTACAAGGGTAAAATCAGATAAATCGATACCCTTTTTAGCCGCTTGGACTCGGATTTCATCAGCCATACGTGCATTAATCACTCTTGTTATCCCAACGGCGGCTGCGGTGACATCGATGCCCATAGGTTTTGCAATTTGACCCTCTATTGCTTTAACGGCTTTCTCAAAATTTAATGAAACCTCTCCACCTAGGAAATAATCCGGATTAAGAATACCCGCGACGACATCAGCATCAGTTACCGTCGGTTTTTTTCCACCCTTATTGTAGCAAGCCGGCCCAGGAGACGCCCCGGCGCTATGGGGGCCTACAGCCAGCATGCCTGCCGGATTGACGCTCGCAATACTGCCGCCACCCGCCGAGATAGTAGAAACATCCAGAGCTGGCACAGCTACCATACGACCAGAAATCACTGTTTCCGAATGTTCGAGAGGTGTTCCATTCTCAATGAAGGCAATGTCACAACTCGTCCCCCCCATATCCATCGTAACGATATTGTTAACCCCTCGCCCAACACCTAAAAGATAGGCAGTTCCCTGAACACCAGCTGCAGGACCAGATAAAAGAGTATGCACCGTCTGTGCTTCAGTATTAGCAGAAAGCGGCATCACCCCGCCGTTTGATTGCATCAAGAAACGGCGACGCGTGAGAACATTTTCTTGATCTAGGCCGTTAGCTAAATCGAAAATATAGCTCGATAAAACAGGCAAAAGATATGCATTTGTGATTGTAGTGGAATAACGAGGCCATTCACGAATACGCGGTAAAACCTCACTGGAAATAGAAACAAACGCATTCGGTACAATTTCACGAATGATATCGGCAGTTTCTTTTTCATGCTTATCATTCATGTAAGAAAATAAATAACAAACAGCAAATGAATTCACGTCCTCAGAAAGCAAGAATTTAGCGGCATTCGCAACTGCGTCCCTATCTAGGGAAGTTATTTCATTCCCGAGGTAATCAATTCGACAGGATACCTCTTGGGTCAAAGATTGGGGTGCCAGCTGAGCTGGTCGCGTAAATAAGTGATCAAATGGATTAGAATCATCTCGAGCCTGAGTTTGAACCTCACAGATTGCGCGGTAGCCACCATTAATTAGCAAGCCTATCTTTGCCCCTTTACCCTCCAGCAAAGCATTCGTCGTAACTGTTGTCCCATGGGCGAAAAAGTTTAATTCGCCGGCGGATATTCCACTGTCGATTAAGCGACGTAATCCTTCCAGAACTGCCAAGGCAGGATTTTCGGGTGAAGACGGTAACTTTTCAATTCTGACCGATCCATTTTCTATATCGTTTAAAACCAGATCAGTGTGGGTACCCCCGACATCGACACCTAGACGGTACCTCGCCCGTCCGTTTTCTTCATTCATTTTACTTGTTTTCAGTCGCTAATTTTCGCCGCCGAATACAACGTATTGCAAACATAACAAAAATCGCAAAAACTGCAGGAACCAAGGAGACAGGGTTTGATACACCAAACCAAACTGTTGCCCCGCCGACAAAGATAGCAGCAATTAATAAACTACAAATAGTTACTATTCTTTTAATACCTATGACACCTGCAGTACCCGTCATTTGACCAATTATTAACCCAGCTACAACAACAGTAACTATAACGTAACAAATTTCTGTCAAGGATCCTTGGAGAAGCATCGCTGGATTAAAGGCCCAAAGAAATGGCATAAGAAAAGCTGCAACGGCAAGCTGTAATCCTATTAAACCAGTTTCCCACATATCACTTTCTGCAATTTCAGCTGCAACCATACTTGCTACTGCAACTGGCGGAGTGAGCATGCTCAGCAACCCAAAATAAAATATAAACATGTGCGCCGACATTTCTGGAATTTTCATCTCTATGAGAGCAGGCGCTACTATAGACACCAAAACAACATAAACGGCAGCCGTCGGCATCCCCATACCCAAGATGATACAAATCAAGGCTGTCATAAAAAGCATCGCAAGAACACCAGCGTGCTCGGCGATGGTCGTTAGTGCTAGTGATAATTGAAACCCAAGTCCTGTGCTATTCATCAAGCCTATAATCACACCGGCACCCCCACCAATCATTAAAAGTGGCAAAAGATTTTCTCCAGCTTCTACAAAAAACCTGGACCATTCTGATCGCCCTGGAAAACGGCGGTTCTTCAAAATCATTAATATTAGGAGAACTCCGCATGCGTATAAACCAGAAAGACCAGCGCGGTAACCCAAGCCAATTAGAAAATATAGCATGATGATTAAGGGTATAAGAAACGGCCACCCAGAAAGGATGACCTTACCCAAGGAGGGGAGATCTTCTTTGTTTAAACCTTTAAGACCAAACCGAGCCGCCAAACCATCAACCTGAAGAAACAAAACGAAAAAATAGATTATCGCAGGTAAAAGAGCCGCTTTAATGACCTCGCTATAAGGCACCTCCAAAAATTCAGCAATTATAAATGCAGTCGCTCCCATTACGGGTGGGGCTATTTGGCCACCATTGGATGCAACTGCTTCAATTGCAGCTGCATATTTTGCCTTAAATCCTGTCTTCTTCATCATTGGTATTGTGACTATGCCCGTGGACATAATATTTGCTACGGTGGATCCAGAGATTGAACCAAATGCACTAGAGGCAACCACAGCAACTTTAGCCGGTCCCCCGCGGCGATGACCCATTAAGCTAAGAGAAACGTCATTCAGAAAATTCATAGCACCTGATACCTCCATCATTTTTCCAAAAACAATAAAGGCCAAAACAAGTTCTGTTATAATCTGTAACACAAGACCGGGAATACCGTTATGATCGGCGTAAAGGTAAACAACTGTTTTAGTCGGCGGAAATACGGAGGCTTCTAATGGGCCAGGCAAGTAGTTACCGAAATATCCATATATAATGATGATGGCAACGAGGCCGGCAATGACCTTGCCAGTTGCCTTGCGTAAACCCTCCAGCAGCATCAAAAGAGCTATAATGCCTGGAAACCACATCTCGATTGGTCTTTCTGCCATCCGCAGTAACCAATCTTCCAGGTTAACTGACATCCAAAGCCATACAGCTAAAGCTAAAATAGCTAGACAGAGTTCAAGTATTCCTGGCTTCTCATTATATGGGTATTTCAAAAATACCGCACCATTAGCCAATGAAAAAACTACGACGATGACCTGGGCTGTGAGTAATCCAAGCTGCAGGTAATCGGGTACTGATAAGATCCACAAAATACCTATAGCGGGTATTAATACGAGGTAAATGCGTAGGACCAAATCACAGATTTTACTAATCATGACTGGCCCTACGCGAACTAATTAACTTATTTCCGATAACGGGAACTACCGGGTTTCTTTTGCTACTTTTGCTTGTTGCTTCTCATTCGCCGCAGTCCAGACACCCGCTTCCTTATAATATTTTACAGCTCCCGGGTGATAAACAGCAGAGTTAGTGGCAGGAACAATTGTTTTTGTACCTCTTATCGGCGGATAAGATTTTTGTAATTTTTTCCAGTCCTGATGCAACAATTTAGTAATTTTATAAGCCAAATCATCAGAAACAGCCGGGCCTACATCCAGATACGTATCGAAAGCAAGACAACGGACCTTCTTTGTTATATAGGGACGATTTTTACTTGGTTTTGCAACAAATCCATACGCTCCTGGTACAGTGTTCATAATAAACTCATCGGTAGCGTTTGAACCCAATCCGACGAATCTAATGCCCCCAGGAACAGTAGCGTGTGCTTTTCGAACCTGCGGCATCCCTACACCTATGGGAGCTGCTTCTACCCGACCTTCTACGACCATGTTGACGCTTTTAACAACACCACCAGATTTTACGGCTATGACGTCCTTAGTAGTCATTCCAGCGGATGCTAAATAAAGCCTATTCAGGCGACCAAGTGAAACAACAGTTGTAACATCTGTTACAAATTTCCTACCTCTTACATCCGCAATAGATTTTATGCTTGAATTATTTTTGACCATCATACCGTATGGAATGATCCAAACTCTGGCCAATACAGACAATTTTGAAAGTTTCTTGCGAAACGGTGCCTGGCCCCTAACTGCTGAACCAATATCAAGGCTATTATTAACACCAATCGTAATCTCTCCCTTATTAACTAGAGGGAGATAGACAGATGACCCAGCATGAGGCTGTGCATTAGCTCTTATTTTCAAATTTTTCTGAATATGTTTGGAAAAGCCGTTGCCTAACAGAAAAAATACTGACCCCGCTTTATTTGTCCCAATCGTAATATTCTTTGTTTTTGCCTGCGCGCTCACCAATGCCGAAGTGGCAAAACATGTAGCCGCAATTAAAGCCGCAATTTTAAAACATTTCATAATAAAATTTCCCTGTTTAGCTGGTTTAAAGATGCATGTTTGTACAATATTATTTATCCTATATTTGGCCTTAAACTATCTACATCTGTCAACAGAGGAATTTATGAGTACAGAGGTGAAATTAACAGCTTCCGATGGCCATATATTCGACGCCTGGAGTAGCGAAACAAACGGAAAGCAAAAAGGCGGAGTGGTAATTCTTCATGCAATTACTGGTCGAAATCCTCACCTTGCCGATGTTTGTGATCAGTGGGCAGCGAGCGGATATCAGGCCATTGCTCCTTCTTTGTTTGATAGGATTTCTCCAAACATCATTAACAGCTATTGCCCCGAAGGTGTCGCATCCGGTATCTCGCATTATACATCTTTAACTGAGCAACAAATCTTAATGGATGTTGAGGCCTCCGCGGACATTTTTCGTATAAAGGGCCCCGTAATTATTTCTGGCTTTTGTACCGGCGGAACATGGGCTTGGGTTAGCTCAGCTAAACTTGAATTTGATGCTATGGTCAATTATTACGGGAGCCATGTTCCAGCTTGGCTTGATATCAGCCCTAAATGTCCTTCAATAATCCACTATGGTGATATTGACCATTGCGTCTCGATGGAAGAGATTGAAGAGATCAAAGCCACCAATCCCGCCCTGAAAATTAAAATACATCCGGGTGCAAAACATGCCTTTTTTAATCCGGAACAAAAAAGTTACCACCCTGAAGCTGCATCGGCCTCGTGGGCACAATCGATGGAGTTTCTCGATAGTGTCCTTTTTTAAATTTTTCCCTGATACTACCTTATGTCAATTTTGCCTAATTAGGCTTGCAAGCTTCCCTAGTCAAACAGGTAGGAAAATTTCTCCCTAATTTGTGCTTTCAATTCAGGACTTGCCTCAGCTACTTTGGGAAATTCATCCTTCCAACCAAAAGGACGACAGGCGTCTACGAGACCTCTATTATTTTGCCAGGGGGGCTCACGAAGCAGAGGGTCAAGCGGGGTAGACCATGAGCGCTTAACGAATTGCACATCTTCAGGGGGATCACAGCGAGTTGACATTGCCCAAATCACGTCAAACATATTAGAGGGATCAATATCCTCGTCAACAACCACGACCCAGCGTCCTGCGTAGTTGCCAGCATGGCAATTCATCGCCAACATCCCAGCCTGAGAGACATGGCCAGGATAAAGTTGCTTGATAGAGATAACATTAAATAAACGTCCGGCCCCTGCCTCATGGCACCAAACACCTTCAATACCATTTAAGCCTGCCTTTTCACACTCGTCCCAAATCATCGCAGACTTCACAGCTGCGCGGGCAAAGGTGAAGTTCTCCGGCGGCCTTGAAGGAATAGCCAATGTCAAAATAGGGTCTGTACGATAATACACCCGGCTAATCTTTACAGTTGGCAGCTGGGTGGCATTCGACGCGTAGTAGCCCATGAATTCGCCAAAGGGACCCTCCTCCTTCAACTCCTCAGCACAGATCTCGCCCTCCAGAACAATTTCCGCGTGTGCTGGAATTGGCAAACCATGCAACTCACTTTTAATAACTTCCAAAGCCCGGCCACGCATGCCACCGGCATAAGCAAATTCATCAACCTCGTGATCAATCTCTTGATGTGAGACTAGGAATAGAAGCGGATCGTGACCGCATGAAATCAAAACAGGACAAGTTTCTCCTTGCGCGAAATATTTTTCACTGATCAAACGTCCCTGCTTTCCGGGAGACATCCAGATGCCCACAGTATTTTTGTCGTGGACCATTACTCGGTAGGTAGCAGAATTCACCCATCCTGTATCAGGGTCTCGCATGATAATTGCGTCATCAGTACCAATGTAACGCCCGCCATCAAGCTCATGCACGAACGGTGCAGGAAATTTCCACAAATCAACGTCTTCATCGCGCATGATATTTTGCATTATGGGGCCGGTTTCTACATCTACCGGTGGAATTAACTTAAATTCCTTTTTATTTCTTTCTCTATAATTTTTAACGAGATCTATTTCATCTTTTGGTTCTGGCAAACCAAGTACAACAGCTAAACGCCGAAAGGCATTAGCTCCTCCAGCTAAAATACGAGTGCCGGCGGGGTAACCTTTAATATTGTCAAATAATACCGCTTTAGCCCGACCGGGTTTAGCTGCAGCTGTCATTTCCGCTATGGCACCAACCTCAAGGTTCCAATCGGCGCCATCGACGTGAGCAACCTCACCCATATCCTCGAATTGATCCAGCAGGTCACGTAGGTCCTGGTAACCTTCATTTCTTCGAGGTGCTTCACTTTCAACCATTAAAACTTCTCCAAGGGCATTTGACTATTCGTCTTCCCACCTATCTGCACCCTCGACAAATAACCCATCAATCTCAGGCACATTTTCACACTTTAAAGTTATTCAGCTTCCAACGGCGTTACAAATTTCGTGGTATCATCATAAATTCCTTGAGTAAATTTATGGATTTCAGGTGGCAAAGGACGCCTGTCGCCAGTATTCATCCAAAGCCGTAATAAATGTCTCTTTCGCTCCGGTTCTGGCCAATCGTCAAAGTCCGTACGCGAGTGAAGGGTTACGTGGTTCATAACATAGCTAATGTCTCCGCGCCCTAGGGGAACTTCTATTGCAATTCTTGGCGCTATATCACGAAACATTTCCAGTGCCTCTTTCTGTGCCTCAGTGAATTTTGGTACCCCTTCGATGGATTGACCTTTGTTAAGCGCTGAACTAACACCGCGAACCGCAAAATACCCTTGATGGAAATTAAAAATCCCTTGTCGTATCCATGGTTCCTTTTGCCCTGGATGTTTTTCATTTGAAAGTTGACGATAAAATTTCCAACCGAGTTCAACTGCAAGGTCAGGTCGACGTTTTAGCATTTCGTTGTAAAGTGTGACAGCGCTACATACGAGATGTTCACCACCGGATTTTGCCGTATGAATACATCCCAAAGCCAATACATCCGCCTGATCACAGTGAAATGCCATGTATGATCTCGTTCTATAGCCCCGGGTCTTGGAATAATCTCCGCCAACGTCTTTAACATGTCCAAGGAGATGCCCCTGCCGGTTCTGAGATAGAGCGCGGCCGATATAAAGAGAAACTCCCCAAAAAGCCGCCGCATATTGAACACGATTCAATCGATCGATTGGCAAACCTTTAATGAGAACGATTCCACGGCCTTCCATCAGTTCATCCTGCATTTCCTGTAATCGAGGTGCCAATTTTGGAAGCGGAAACCTTTCCCGCGTTATATCTTTTATATCTAATCCTCGTTCAACTACTGATGCCACAGCTGCTTCCACTTCCGCGATCTCGGTATCCGACAAATGATAAATCCACTCGTCATTCGCGAGGATGTCTTTAGGGTACCAGGTCGCCGGGTCAACGAGAGGCTTTCCAAGTTCAGCAGGCTGTCGAGGCAAATTGCTACGCCTCCAAGTATTTTCAACCATTAACGATATCCTAAAATTTTAAATCCGCTTATGATTATTGTCATAATTAACTATTTTACAAAATTTTAAACTTGTCTAAAAATTCTATATAACAATTAAGAAATCTTTCGACGCCTAACTTTTACCTCACCTTTTTTAGTCAAGCGAATGATATTTACGGTCTTGGCATAATCTGGAGACCCAGAATAGTAAGCAGGAACCGAACTATCCCCAACCCTCACCGCCCGGTTCCAGTGGCCAAGGGCAACGTAGTCTGCCGAAGTTGCAGTTAAATCCGTATCACTAAATAACCAGGACGGGCGTAATATTGATTTACGATCTACAACAGGTTCATAGTGACCGTGGGCCATTGCAATCTGCCAACGCGAGGTCCTGCTGCGTGGGTTTGTCAGTGGTCTCATATCTTCATAGTCACGATGTGCCCTACCCCAAATTTCTAAGTCAAATTCTTTAAACAATACAGCTTGTTTATGCGTAACCCCAAGGATATGAAGGTTTTCTCCTTTTATCATTGACCGGTGATGCCAGGGAGACCCGGGAATGGCTGGGTCATGATTGCCTGGAAGCGCTACCACTTGCATTGGGGCATTGCACATCACGCTAGCAGTTTTTTTTATTATTTCATTTGCAAGACGGTTATGTTCAAAAATATCACCAACTAAGAGAAGTATGTCTGCACTAACCTTTTCTGCAGTTTTTATAACTTCAAGTAGAGGTTTTGTGCCGTCCCCTCCGTTGGCTCTTGCAGTATACCCATCATCCACATGAATATCCGAGCTATGAACTAAGATAATATCTTTATTTTGTGACGAAAAAAAAGCAGACACGAATTAATACCCAAAACCTATTGAACCAATGCCATTTTCGCATTGCAGGGCCGAACAAGAAAGAGCTCCATAAAACTAAATTATATCCCAAACTTTAATTTTTACAGATGTCCCTAATTAATCCTCGCAACCAAATGTGCCTTTCGTCCCCATCAAAACGGGTAGGCCAAACCATAAGGTGTCCCAATGGACCAAGGTCAAATGGTAAATCAACGTAGGAGAGACCATAATTTTTTTTAATTTTATCAACCAATCGCTTTGTAAAAACCCCAATCATGTCTGATGCTAACAAAAGCTCTGGCACTGCAGAAAATGCACCCACTGACACCTTAACCTCTCTTTCTATTCCACGTTCACCAAGCCAAATATCAAATGCCGCCTTTCTACCTCCGGTCGAACTAACCACAAGGTGAGGAAACCCGATCAAAGTATCATAATCAAAGTCCTTATTTGACTCCAAAATCGGGTGACCATTCCGGCAAACGCACACCAGTTCTTCGTCGAATAACCACTCGGAACGCAAATGTGACGGTAAATTTTCTGGCCAGCACAAAGCTAATTCTATTTCATCATTGTCAAATAAGCTGATGGTTTGATCCCGGTCGGCAGTTTTAACATGAAGATTTAGGCCCGGTGCGTCATTAGCCAACCTTCCAACCAATAATGGTAATACGGATAAGCTCAATCTATCGGGAACCCCAATTTGTATTACACCTGTAGCTGTTGAGGGTTCGAATTGGACACCCTCTGATAAACAAATCTCAGCAAGCTGCATTAATTGTTGATGAGGAACACGCATGGCCTCGGCCCTAGGTGTAAGTGTCAAACCACCGGCACCCCTAACCAACAGCTCATCATCTAACAAATTACGGAGTCGATTTAACGCATTACTTATAGCTGGCTGTGTACGACCAAGCCTCGCACCTGCACGCGTAACATTTTGTTCCTCGATCAAAGTATTCAAAACCTTCAACAAATTCATATCGAGGTTGGCCAGTTCTGACATACTAATTCCATTCATTCATAAGATTAATAAAAAATATAAAAATAATTAATTATATTAATATCAAATTCTGAATACACTCCTCCGCCTAATAGAGAAAATCCGATAACATCAATCCGATAAAAAAATATTATGAAAACCTGAGGCTATCGAGGGTTTCCAGGCCCAATCCGACAGAAAAGCCGTAGTACTAGACATTATTATTGACGAGAATGCATATCCAAGAATTAATTAAATAGGGACAACGGGAACCAATAAATGCGAATCATATTCCCCACCGGTAAAAATAACATGATGTCCAGCATTTACTGTATCCGTATGTTTAAACCGATTAAAAACATCGATAATATCATAGCCCTGAATAATCAGCTGAAGTTTATCCCCGACACGGAAACCCGTGGCCGAAGCTAATATTTCAACCTCGCATGGAACAATCTCATTTTCTGATAATTTGAGTAATCGTTCATGCTTCAGCCAGGGTTGCCAGGATTTAGATTTACTTTCATCCAACTCCCGGTGGGACACTCGCAGCCAGCCGCTAGCCGCCAACCCATTCTCAATATGCTGAAAATCTGGAAAACAAACCTCTTTCCCATACTTGTTAAATTTCTTAATTGCCACATGGAGATCAAGATCATCTGAACCGTCAGCACTAACCCAAAGCTTAAGCTTCATATGCCCTATAAAATCGACTGACTCTTTAAATGTATACTCCCATTTCGAACTATCGGTTTCTGAATCGGACTTTTGGGCAAAATACCGAATTTCAGCTTTATCTTTTAACTCCATTTCATTCAACGACTTATCAGAGGCATTCAAATATAGTGGTCGATACTCGGTATCTGGAATAGGGAAGTCGTTGAAGTAACGCTCCCGTCCTTCATAGAAATAATCACGTACTTCTATGCAGACACGTGGGGAGTCTTTCCAGCCATTTTCTTCGCCCTTCAGAAAGCAATCAAAGAAACGTTTCTGTTTTTCTATTCCTTCTCGCGCGTAGTACGTTTCCCATTCCTTTCTTCCATGGCCATATAGCCACTTATTTATAGAGCTGGCCTGTTTGTAGCCCTCTATAGAACCACGGGTATGCAAACCCGCTGTTGCCCAGCTAGCGACCGCCAAAATCGCTGTATTAATTTTGGTCAGATCTGGGTGCTTACTTTTCCAAAATTCATCCATCAAAGGGCGATTTTTCTGTTCTGCGACAGAATCTTCTGCTGTTGCGTCACGTGAAATAAATCCGGTTTGAGAATTCATCCGTCGCCCCCAAATTTCTCTATAAAAGTTTGTATCGGGCATACCACCGTGAGTAACATGCTCCCTATAAAAATCATTAAAACCTTCCCAAGGAATTGCAGCTTTGAGGTGAGGCGGGTTTTCTGCAGCCCCAAGCCATTGGGTTGCCGCTAAATATGAAACACCATTAGAACCAACATTGCCATCGCACCATTCTTGTTCAGCTATCCACTCAACGAGATCATGAAAATCTTTTGCAATTTGTGGGTCAAAATGAGAAAAATGATCGCCCTCACTTTGGTTTGTTGCCCTACAATCTGCGCCTACCACGACATAACCGTTAGGCACCCAGAAAACCGGATCTGGCATTTCCCATCCCGTATATTCAGAAAAAGGTAATGGTCCAACATTGGGAATACGTTCAAACTGTTTGTCAGGTGGATAGGAATGCTTCCCGTAAGGAGCTAGACTAAGAATTGCCGGAAATTTACCAGGTGTTGCGGGTCGGAAGACATTAGTCATCAACCTGATTCCGTCTCGCATTTTCGCGGCAACGTCTTCTTCAAAAATAATTTGAGCGTGCTTATCAACACCATAAGTATTCCATGTACGGGTTTCAGAAACGGTTATAGTTTTTACTTTAGTACTAGGTAACATGGTGATTCTCTCTCTAGATGTTTTTAAGCCCAAAAAGTATGACCAATTTACCCGTTTGTTTTTATTGGCCCACGCGATAGAAGAATGGCTAGAGGAATGGATGCTAACGCGCCCAACATTATAAAGTAGAAATCATTAAAAAAGCCAATCGACATTGCTTGGCGAGCTATTTCAGTATCAAGTAGACGCAACCCGTCAATAGAAAATAAGTTCCACTGGTCTGGTAGAATTGGTGACTGCATTGCATCCGAATAGGGGTTCACGCGCTCTGTCAGGTGAGCATGAGCCGTAGACTGCGACCGCGATAGGATAGCAATAACCACAGAAACACCAATTCCACTACCGTAGTTGCGAAATAATGTAGTAAATGTTGACGCCTCCGTTCTCAAGTTAGAGGGTAGGGTCCAGAATGACACAGCTGTCAGTGGCACCCAAATTGCACCAATCCCTACTCCGTTAAAGAAAGCCGCTATGACAAAGTCCCAAATTCCGACATCAATTGTGAAATTTGATAAGCGCCAAGCGGAAAATGCAACGCATAAAAATCCAAAGATAATAACTGCCCGCGGATCAACCTTATTCGACAAACGGCCGGCGATTATTAGACCTATCAAAGTCCCTAAACCGCGTGGCATCATCACCATCGCAGCCATTAAGATGGGAAATTCGCGCAGGTTTTGCATAAAAAGTGGCATGATCACGTTCATAGAAAGGACAAGGAATCCGAGGATAAATTGGAAAAAAATACCCAACATCAGGTTCTTATCTCTGAATATCCCTGGGCTGATAAACCGATTGTTCGTGGTTAGGCTATGAGTAATAAATAAATAAAGTCCTAATACCACGGCACTCGATGTGATTATAATATAGCTAGAATCAAACCACCCTTCGATTTCTCCGCGATCTAGAGTCAATTGAAGAGACGCCAATACAAGAACCAAAAATAAATACCCCATTATATCAAAGGGTTTATCCCGGTCCGTCTCTGTTTCCTTAACTGAGAACAACGCGCCGATAACACCGAGAATTGCAAACGGTGTAGAAACAAAAAACACCCATCGCCAGCTAAATTCATCTGTTAGCCAACCTCCAATGACCGGTCCCATTACGGGAGCAAACATAACTCCCGCGCCCCATATTGCCAGCGCTTGCCCATGTCTTTCACGAGGATAGGAATCAAGCATAAGGGCTTGAGATATCGGGGCAATGGGAGCAGAACACATACCTTGGAGACCCCTGAAAAACATAATTTCAGTTATTGATTCTGCGTTACCCGACATTAGTGAGCAAAAAGCAAAACCTGTGAGGGCAAACACAAATAATCGTTTGCGCCCAATACGCGAAACAAGCCATCCCGTTGCAGCCATTGTGGAGGCCTGCATCATAAAATAAGTGGTAACAACCCATGAAACCTGATCTTGGTTCGCTGACAACCCGCCCTGCATATGAGGTAATGCAATCGCAGAAATATTAATATCCAGCACAATCACTGTTGTCGCCATCATTGCGGTCGCGGTAATTAGTGGACGATTAATGCCAGTAAATTTATCGACCTCCTTAGAAATAGATGCCATTGCCGCGGCCAATCAGTCTGAATCGTTCATGCGGGCAAACGCAGAACTAATGAAACCTTTCAAGCTACGACTTCGTTTAGTATCGATAGACACTGATGCGGTCATTCCAGCACGTAGTTGGGGCGAATTGCTTTTATTTTTAAAATCAATACGAACTGGCACACGCTGAACAACCTTTA
>CAZCKO010000037.1:0-21864 GCA_964499275.1 uncultured Rhodospirillaceae bacterium | reverse complement strand
AGTAGGGTCAGGGTTATCGTCTAAAAACTCCAGTAATGTTGTCAACATGCCAGGAGTACAAAACCCGCACTGCAAACCGTGATTGTCACGAAAAGCCTCCTGTAATGGATGCATTTCGTTTTCGGAAGGCGCTATTCCCTCAATAGTCAAAAATTCTTGACCATCAGCCTGCACTGCCAACATCAAACAAGACCGAACACTTCTGCCATTCATGAGAATGGTACAGGCACCACAAACGCCATGTTCACAACCGAGGTGTGTTCCGGTCAGACCCAACTGTTGACGTAAAAAGTCCGCAAGATGAAAACGAACTTCAACTTCTTCTTCGTAAAATTTACCATTAACCGTCAATGAAATTTTTCTTTTTTCACCCATTATTTTATCCCTACGTCCCACCGTTTGACCGGTTGTAAGCCTTAACTAGAGCGCGCCGGCTCATAACAGTTGCCAAATGTTGGCGATATTCAGAAGAGGCATAAACGTCACCGAGCGCATCAATTTCTCGACATGCTTCACATAGTTCACGAAGGTCTTCTTCGTCACCGGTTCGTCCAATTAATGCTTCCTCAATACTCGTCATCCGCACTGGTGCTGCCCCCACACCTCCTACCGTCAATGACGCACGTGTAATTCCGCCGTCGTGGTCAACTTCTAACAACGCAGCAGCTGACGTTATAGCAAAGTCACCATGCCTCCGAGCAAACTCAACAAATGCGTAACCATGACCTTCTTGCCAGATGGGAATCTTTACACCGGTTAGGAGTTCTTCCTCTTTTGTAACTGGTGTCATATAAGCTATTGGGAAATCTGAGAATGGGATCTCGCGTTCACCGCCAGGTCCTTGTAAAATAATCACGGCATCATGGGCGGCACAAACTGCGGGTAATTCTGCAGCAGGGTCAAGGTGAGAGAGAGAACCACCAATCGTTCCACGATTTCTCGTCTGTCGATGACCGACCTGCTGTAAAGCATCATGCATGAGTGGACATTTTGCTTTAATTAATTCGGAATACTCGAGTTCACGTTGAAGTGTCATCCCTCCGATAGAGATACTTTCTTTGTTGTCATCGATATATGACAAACCTTCAACCTTATTCAGATCTATTACATGATCTGGCATGACATATCTCATGTTAAGCATTGGCATCAAGGATTGTCCGCCTGCTAACAGTTTCGGGTTTTCTAACGTTCCGAGCAAATTGATCACTTCCCCTACACTACTAGGGTCGTGATAAGAAAAGGGTGGTGGTTTCATACCTACCTCTTAATTCAAAAGTACTATTAGGACATCCCCTAATAGCTTCTATATTGGCCTTTATAAAGTCTTTTACCAGCTGATTATAGGTCTGGCCTACTTAAAGCACAGTTAAAGCTCGTGCAAGGTTTGACATAAGACTTAATCACAAATTTCGAGTAGTTGATTATATTTATATCATTGGAGCTTATTCTAATCATATTAAAAACTAATCATGGTTTTAAATTTAGCCATCAAAATATGTACTTCACCCCAGATCCTTGACACCAAATTAGGACCATCATATACCTTAAAAAGGGTGAGTTTTTAGGGTATTCCGTTAACTAATAAATCGAACCAGGAATTACAGAATAAGCGTATCGTTTTTTCATCTAGCCTTTATGAAAAGGATAAATAAATGGCCGAAGGTAGCAGGGAAGAAACAACTGCCGAAAACGTTGGTGTAGGACACAACCAGCCAGAAGTTGTATGGGACCGCTGGGTAAAGAAAAGAACCTTTGTACGAGCCTTGGAAGGTACATACGGGGAAATGCAACAGGGATTATACGAGAAACAGCGTGTTTACAGCGTTCACGATTACAAATGGACAGGTGGCCCCCAATTTTTTGACAAACCCATGGTGAACCCCCAACGGATGGAAATAGCTCAATCAATTGAGACACATTTAGGTTCATTTGCTCCAGGTGGTTACGGACAACGTCACGGACACATGAATAGTGCTGTCTTTTATGTTCTTCGGGGTGAAGGTTATGACGTTCATGATGGTGAGCGTGTTGATTCGGAAGCGGGCGACGTCATGATTGTCGAAAATGGTTGCGTTCACCAGCACTTTAACTCTAATCCAGATGAGGAATATATCGTCCTCGTTATGAAAGCAAAGCCATTATTTCTCTTCATGCATATGGTTTTTCAAAAGAATGTCAAAATGCCTCCTACTGATGTTCAGCCAGGGCAAGAGGATTACGCACCACCTGCCGATTACTAAGTTAAAAATTACAAACAATCCAAAAGTTTAGGGAGAGAAAAGTTGGACGAGAGAGAAACAATAATCACAGGCGACAAAACTTGCAATTTTTATAGTGAAAACCTAGTCGAGACAGCGGCTTACGTAGAAGATTATTACTCAAATAAACTTAAGGTTGTTAAAGCAGCAGATATGCCGTTTGAAAATTCTCCACATGGAATTCTCAAACACATGATCCACGAAAAGATGAATACCGTTGAAAATTGTGTTGATATTTATATGCAATTTATTCCTGGCGGCATGGCTTCCGGTAAACATCGCCATCTCGCGGAAGAAGTTTTTTTCGTAGCAGAGGGTGAAGGTTACGACCTGCACTGGGATGTTAACTTCTCAGTTGATATTAAATTTACATGGGAATGGGAAGAAGAACCAAAAAAATTTGAATGGAAGCGCGGCGACTTCGTCTATATACCGCCTTACGTTGCTCATAAGCATTTCAATAGCGATCCTAATAACCAAGCAAGAATCATTTCCATACATAATAGAGTTCTCAAAGCAATGGGAGCGGCGTGGTATGAACAACTTGAATCCTACGAAGGCTATGTAGAAGGAGAGGACCCTATTGAGCTATTGAAAAAATATGGATTAAGAGACGTTTAAACTTAAATTTTTAAAGTTCCTATAGGGACAAAATTTTAAATAACTACGGATTTATAACTCGGCACCCGTGATTATTGCCACAGCGAACTGAGTAACAAGTTTGTCTCAAGTTTTCTGCAAATGGAGAAGTTTATGACACTCATTTTATCTAATGACGATGTCAATGAAGTCCTAACGATGCCCGAATGCCTTGATATCCTTGAAGATGCCTATCGTGCTCTACATACGGGTACAGCGGTAACTCGGAGGCGGTCCGATTGTCTTACTCCAACAGAGCGCGAAGATGCCGTATATGGATTTAAAACTATGGATGGGGTTATTCCTAACCAGGGTGTCAGCGCTGTTAGGCTAAATTCTGACATCGACACCTGGCCAACGATAGAAGGGTCAATGCGCCGTGTAAAAGTGCCAGCAGCTCCTAATAATCGTTGGGTAGGTCTCGTGTTACTTTTTAGCACTAATACCGGAGAACCACTGGCAATCATGCCAGATGGTGTCGTACAACGAACCCGTGTTGGCGCTACCAACGGTCTGGGTATAAAATATATGGCCAGGAAGAATGCAGAGACCATTGGGATACTTGGGTCTGGTTGGCAGGCCGGGACCCAGTTAATGGCGGCATGTGCTGTCCGCGACATAAAGTCGATAAAAGTATTCAGCCCAAATGAAAAGAATCGTGTCAATTTTTCTCAGGAAATGAGTGATATATTGGATTGCGAAGTAGCACCAGTTTCCAACGTAGAAGCTGTGGTTTCAGATGTAGATATAGTGATGTGCTCATCAAATAGTATCGATGCTATATTTTTTGAGAAATGGGTCCAACCCGGTATGCACATAAGTTCAATCAAAATGCCAGAAATAGAAGAAGCAGCGTTACGCAAAGTAGATCGGGTCGGCCTTCATTATGGCCAACGTCAACCGGATACTGTAACGGCAGCAAATCTGGCACCACCAGATCGTCGATCGGGTAAGGGCTGGGCTGTTAATCCAACTTTTGAATTTGATTCATGCCCGCGACTACCAGAAATGATTGTTGGTGAAGTTGATGGCCGTAAGAATGAAAAAGAATCGACGGTGTTCATCAATGATATGGGCTTAGGACTTCAATTCGCGGCCGCATCTGGCCTCGCATATCGTAAAGCTAAAGAGGCTGGCCTAGGGCACGAATTACCAACTGATTGGTTCACTGAAGACGTCCACCCTTAATATGGACCTTAAGCTAATCCGGTATGGCTGACGAGCAAGACAACAAGAAGAAATATCTTAATCTTCTCAAACAATCTTTTGGTCCTTCTTTAATAATTTTTGCGCTCTTAGCTATTGGGTCGGGTTTAACCGTATACTATTTCAAAGGATCTTCATCATACGACCGTGCAATTGTAGACGCATCGGAATTACTAGCTTTTATAGCTCCTAGGGTTGGGGCCGCAGTAATTATTGCGGCCTTTCTTCAAATTCTTATACCTCGGGAAGTTATCTCTCGTCTTATTGGAGAAAAGGCAGGTATTAAGAGTGTATTTATTGCAACAATTGCAGGATCTTTGACCCCAGGTGGCCCCTTAACCTCGTTCCCAGTCGTAATTGCATTATACGCTGCAGGAGCAAATAAAGGTGCTTTAGTTGCATATATCACATCTTGGGCGATGATCGGTATGCAACGAATTATAGTCTGGGAACTCCCATTACTAGGTCCGGATGTTACTTTTGTTAGGGTTAGCGCGAGTCTCCTTTTACCAATTATTGCAGGAATGTTAGCCCTCTACATACCCATCCGCTTGACATTGACTAAGCCGCCGGAAATCAAATGAATACCTTAACACTAGTAGCCATTGCGATGTGGATGTGCGCTCTTGGTCTAATGTTAGTGAGTTATCGTCGACAAGACGGTTCCACTGAAATGGGTTTGTACACGAGTTTAGGTTATCTAGCGGCTATGGCACCAAGAGCATTGTGTGCGGTATTTATGGCATGTTTTGCCGCCGAGCTGTTACCCGGGGATTTGATAAGTGGGTGGTTGGGATCTGAATCTGGAATTAAGGGAATTTTAATAGCTTCTGTGGCAGGAATATTAGTTCCCGCGGGAGGAGTAGTCGCATTCCCCTTAGCTCTGGCAATGATCAAGCTGGATGTCGGCATCCCCCAACTCACAGCCTTCCTAACATCATGGGAGGTATTTGCAATACACAGGATCCTTGCTTGGGAAATCCCTTTTTTAGGTTTAAATTTTGTTGGGCTAAGAGTGTCTTCTTCCTTTATGCTTCCGCCATTGGCCGGTATTTTTGCCGCTACAATTATTGCGCTATTAAACATCTAAATTAGAGGAATTGACTTGACTGAAGTCTCTTCAACATTTTCGCGAGACACCAGGGTTCTGGGTTTAATTTGCACTGGGCACTTTATGAGCCATTATTCCCAGCTTGTATTGCCCCCACTTTTTTATTTGATGCATAAGGACCTAGGAATAAGTTTCGCAGCCCTTGGCCTAACAATTACTCTAATAAACGCTTCAGGTGCGATCGCTCAACTTCCAATAGGGTTTCTCGTTGACAGGTTTGGAGCCAAACTAATCCTAATTATGGGGCTTTTGATCAAGACATTTTCCATTGGTGCAATGGCTCTAACTTCTTCATACGAAATGATACTATTGTTGGCCGTCCTAGCAGGATTAGGGCATTCTGTATTCCATCCCGCTGACTATTCTATTCTTATGTCCTCAATAGACGAAAGACGTATGGGGAAGGCTTTCAGCATTCATACCGCCTCGGGCACCGCAGGCACAGCCACCGCCCCAATCATTATTGTTTTAATAGCAGATTTTTGGGATTGGAAAGTCGCAGTGCTCTCGGTTGCTCTACTTGGTGCCATTACAGGTATTTCCATGATACTTCAGAGTAACCTTATACACGACCATATTGGCCCCAAAAAAGAGCAAGGGTCAGCGGAAAATCATTTCCAAATTCTTGAGGGAATAAAACTTTTGTTAACTCCGAGGATGCTGATCCTATATTTATTTTTCTTGACAACTGCAATGATTTCTATCGGCTTAAATGCCTTCACTGTCACATCGCTAATTGAAATTTATGACACGCCATTAGTAGCTGCTGGGGCTGCATTAACTGCCTTTGCTTCCGCCGGAGTGCTTGGAGTTCTGTGCGGTGGTTTTATCGCCGATAAAACCGACAGACATGACCTAGTTGCCGCTACCGCATTTTGTTTTTCAGCAATAATCACTATTTGTATAGTAACATTTTCCTTTAATCATTTAACTTTGCTCTGTTGTTTCGCTTGTATTGGCTGGCTTTTAGGTCTTATACGACCAGCAAGGGATATGATGGTTCGAGCGGTTACACCTGAAGGAAACGCCGGAAAGGTTTTTGGTTTTATGTCCACCGGACACCTCGTCGGCGGAATAATAGTTCCAGTATTATATGGGTGGATTATTGATCAGGGTGAAGTGCATTGGATTTTCTGGATCACCTCAGCCTTGATGATAATTGCAATGCTCACTTTATTGAATCCAGCTAAACATTTCAAAACAAAAACTAATTGATTAGAGTAGTAACTACCATAATTTACGCAGCCTTGTTCCGACCTCTGCTAGTTTTCTGTTTATCATCATCATCGAATAACTCTGCTAAGCTATCCATCATAGTCCCGCCTAATTGTTCGGCATCCATAAGGGTAACCGCCCGCCTGTAATAGCGAGTAACATCGTGACCAATACCTATAGCGACAATGTCAACAGCGGAACGGGTTTCAATCCACTCAATCACAGAACGTAGGTGATTTTCAAGATAGTTTCCAGGGTTCACCGACAGGGTTGAATCATCGACCGGAGCCCCATCTGAGATCACCATTAGAATTTTTCTTTGTTCAGGTCTAATCGCGATACGACTATGAGCCCACAGTAATGCCTCTCCATCAATATTCTCTTTGAGCAAACCCTCACGAAGCATGAGGCCTAGGCTTTTTCTGGAACGTCGATATGGGGCATCTGCTGATTTATAAATTATATGCCGAAGGTCATTGAGACGGCCGGGGCCCGCCGGTTTTCCATCCGATAACCATTTTTCTCTTGCCTGACCACCCTTCCATGCCCTCGTCGTAAAACCGAGTATTTCTACTTTAACACCGCACCGTTCTAAAGTTCGTGCGAGAATATCCGCACTCATCGCAGCCACTGCAATTGGACGTCCACGCATCGACCCTGAATTGTCAATTAAAAGCGAAACCACCGTATCCCGGAACTCCGTTTCATGTTCCATTTTATATGACAATGCATGTAGGGGATTTATGACAACACGCGTTAAACGTGCCGCATCCAGCAAACCTTCATCAAGGTCAAACTCCCAAGAACGGGATTGTTTAGCCATAAGACGGCGTTGTAGCCGATTGGCTAGCCGACCAATAATTCCTTGGAGATGCGAAAGTTGTTGATCAAGATGTTGACGAAGACGGGAAAGTTCCTCCAATTCACAAAGATCAAGTGCATCAATTTCCTCGTCAAAATCAGAGCTGTAAGCCCTATATTTTACTTGCGAGCCCTTTCCTCCCTGTTGCTGACGGCGGCGATCTGAATCTGGAAGGTCTTCATCTTCCTCTCCTGACATGGAGTCATCTTCAGATTGTTCAGGCCCTTCCTCCTGATCTTGGTCATCCATTTCATCGCCATCGGAGCTTTCCGTTTCGTCTGAAGCCTCGCTCTCATCATCCGAATCATCGGACTCTTGTTCTTCAGGAGTTTCCTCACTCATCTGCTCATCGCCGTCCGATTCATCTTCAAGGTCCAATAGGTCGAGATGAACGAGGACTTTATCTAAAGTCTTAGCAAAAGCTTCCTGGTCATGAATATTATCTTCTAATTCACTGAAATCGCTTCCGATTCGCGATTCTAACCAATTTCGCCAATATCCAAGCGCATTTTGAGCCGAGCCTGAAAGTTTTTCTCCCATCAATTGTTCGCGGCTTAACAAGCTCACCACATCAGCGAGAGAAATATCTTCGCGGTCGTTAACTCGATGGTAACTCGCTGACTCACATCTTTCCTTAAATGCTGAACTTAAATTCTTCTTGCAGCCCTTAAATTCTTGGGCGCCCAACGCTTCGACTCGAACCTGTTCTAAGGCATCAAAAACTGCCCTCGCATCAGTGGCTGCAGGTACCCATTTTTGATGCATGTCAGAATCATGATATTTCATTCGAAAAGCCAAAGCATCAGCTTCGCCACGAAGATGCGCAACGTCCTCTTCCTTCATATCTCTGGGCGGGGCCGGCAATCTAGCGCTGGTGCCTACCAACCTAGCCTCGGACCCAAACGTAAGCTGAATTTCCTCATTTTCAGCAATTGCACGCATAGTCGCCGCTGTTACTTGACGGAAATTCTCAACGCGATTTTCATCTGACGCCATTTCAGCGTATTCCCTACATCAAGGTTAAATTTAGTCCTTAGGCTGCCGTATTCTCTACGGCTTTGTATTCCGGCAGTTCTTCTCCAAAACAACGTTGATAATATTCAGCCACAGTTGCCCTCTCGAGCTCATCACATTTATTCAGAAATGTAACACGATAACCGACCGCAATATCTCCACCAAAGATAACGGAATTTTCTGCCCAGGTAATGACCGTCCGCGGGGACATGACAGTTGAAATATCTCCGGCCATAAAGCCAGCCCTAGACAAATCGGCTACTCTTACCATAGCCCCCACAGTATCCTTGCCAGCTTTATTATTATAGCTCGGGACCTTAGCAAGAACTATTTCAGTTTCTTTATCATGAGGTAAATAATTTAACGTCGTCACTAAATTCCAGCGATCCATCTGCGCCTGATTTATTTGTTGCGTACCATGATATAAGCCCGTCGTGTCTCCAAGGCCAACGGTGTTAGCAGTTGAAAAAAGCCTAAATCCATCATGTGTATGAATGACCTTATTTTGATCAAGTAATGTCATCTTTCCACCGGATTCCAACACCCGCTGAATCACAAACATCACATCTGGCCGGCCCGCATCATATTCATCAAACACCAACGCAACTGGATTTTGAACTGCCCAAGGAAGAATTCCCTCACGGAATTCCGTCACCTGCTTGCCGTCCTGTAACACGATCGCATCCTTACCAATCAAGTCAATTCGACTTATATGACTATCCAGGTTCACGCGGATTAAAGGCCAATTGAGCTTTGCAGCCACCTGCTCAATATGGGTTGACTTACCGGTACCATGATAGCCCTGCACCATCAACTTTCGGTTGTGAGCAAAAGACGCAATAATAGCTATGGTTGTATCGTGGTCGAAACAATATGCTGTATCTACCTCCGGCACATATTCCGTGCGTTTACTATATGCAGGAACGACCATATCTATATCGAGGCCAAAAACTTCTTTTACCGAAATTTCTGTATCCGGCAAGTCTACTCCAACTCCATTTGAACCGCTATCAGCCAAAGGTGTTCTCCCTTTTTTCTAGTGCGTGCATGTCCCTCCCGAAAACCAAACCCGACCCAATCAGCTATCCCGAACGATGATTTTTCGAGAAGTTAGTCGGAATTCCTGAAATGGAAAAAAACAGCATTCATTTATGTCTGGGAGCGGATTATACTTAGGCAATGTGAGGGACTCAAGGTCTCGATCATACATAAATTATTTGTTGTTTATCAGTTAATTCAACTCAGTAATCGCCACAAAAGACGGGCCTCAATTACAATCAACATGACGATCACAATTTTATTAAATGCCTTTTGGCTTACAAACGATGACAACCAAACAGCCAGCGGCAAAAAAATAGCAATTGGAATACACGCAAATAAGCTTTGGTAAGCTCGGTCCAGGTCTAACATCCCAAGCCAAGTAAAAGAGCAAAATTGAGTTACCGCAAAAATTTGAAACAGAACGGAAATAACAAAAACAAACTGTGCTTGCTTAAGCTTTAGAGAGTGAACGTATGGGGCTAAGACCGGCCCCGCGGTTCCAACGGAGCCTTGCACTATGCCGGCAAATCCAACGACAATCGCTGGTGCGTGCTTCATTATAGCCTCTGGGGTCTTAAACCCAGTTTTAACGAGTAAACTAATCAGGTATCCTCCTAGCCAAAGAGCAATGAAGGACAACAGGTAAACTTCGGGCGTACGTGATAAAATCCAGGATCCAAACACCACGCCTGTAACGCCGACTAAAATCATCAAGGGTAATGAAGCAAAGTTGACGGCGTGTTGCCGATATGTCCAGAGAAGGTAACAGTTCATTAGAAAGCCTGGGATAATCATAATAGCCACAGCGCGATCTACATCCATAAAACCTGCCATTACTGGGATGGCGACGAGTGGTAGTCCCAGCCCAGATATACCCTTAACGAGAGATCCAGCCGCCAAGGCTACAAACATTATAATCAGCGATTCGGGAGCCATAAAACTTAACCACTCTAACACTTAATTGGGTATCAATAACTCCTGCCTCAAGACAGGACACCAGAAACCTTCTAATATACCTTTGATGCCTGAAACTTATATTCTTTCACGGGGTTATACGCCCTTATTAGTCAGCTTGCCACATGGCGGTACTTTTATACCTGCCGACATCGAAGATCAAATGTCGTTTGAGGCTAGACAAACCCCCGATACGGATTGGCATGTTAACTTACTTTATAATTTTGTTCGTGACCTTGGAGCCAGTTTGATTGCTGCCACACATTCACGCTACGTGATAGACCTTAACCGCGACCCAGCAGGAATCCCACTCTACAAAGATGCTGACAACACAGAACTAGTTCCACAAAAGACCTTCGATCATCTGCCAATTTACACAAAAGGAAACGAACCAACACACGAAGAACAACAAAAGAGAGTGCGTGAGTTTTGGTACCCCTATCATGCGGCACTTAATCAGGAACTTAGTTTAATCAAAGACCGACACGGATACGCTATTTTATTTGACGGTCATTCAATCAAATCAATTGTCCCAAGGTTTTTTAAAGGGAAGATCCCGGATCTGAATTTAGGGGCTGGGAATGGATCAACGGCGGACACTAGTCTCATAAACTCGGCGTTTTCTATACTTGAAAATTCCTCTTACTCTGCTGTTCTAGACGAAAGATTCACCGGGGGTTACATAACGAGATCGTTAGGCAACCCCAAAGATGACATACACGCGATTCAACTGGAACTCACTTGGGCCAACTATATGCTGGAAAGCCCCCCATACCATTTCCTAGATCAGAAGGCCAAGAAACTTCAAGCGGTTTTGAAAGATCTAATTGAAACAATTATTCAATGGAAACCATACTCCTAAAATTTTAAGGTTTAGTGAGGGCAATAAGCTCCACCGTTAACATGGATAGTCTGACCGCTAATATAGCCTGACCCAGGACCGACCAAAAATCGTATGACATCAGCCATGTCTTGAGGTACCCCCATACGCCCCAACGGAATATCCGGCTCCGTGGTGAACCCTGATTGTAAGGAATTGGCACTCCGAACCGTGTCAAAACGTCCAACAACAGCTGCGTTTGCACGTATATTTTTTTCGCCAAACTCTATTGCAAGGCCACGAGTCAGTCCCATAAGACCATCTTTTGTTGCCATCACATGTGATCGACCCGCCGAACCCTTGTAGGAAGACAAACCTGCGAGCGAAACAATGGCACCACCACCGCGTTCAATCATTAAAGGGACACAAGCCCGCGACAAATTTAAAGTGCCCTGAAGGCAGGTCCCGGCTATCCGTGCCCACTCCTCTTGATCGATTTCAAGAAAAGGAATGTTGGATCTAACGGCCGCATTGTTAACCAAAATATCAACCCCACCAAACTCCGCAACAGCATTTCCAACCAAATTACGCACTGCTTCGTAATCACTAATATCAGCAAGACAGGTGATGGCCTTACCACCCGCTTTTTGTATTTCTGCTACAACCTCATCACATAAATCTCTCGACTCGCGGGCATTTACTACCAAAGAAGCCCCAGCTTTAGATAATTCTAAAGCTGTAGCGCGCCCAATATTTCGGGCACTCCCAGATACTATTGCCACCTTGCCTTCAAGCTCATTAACCAAGTCAACCATTTTAATTTACCAAATATGTTTCGAATATTTAAAAAAAACCATAAAATCATTTTACTTCGTTCTATTTATATATCCTCCAGTGTTAACATAATACACGAATAACAGCTTCTCTTTGGAAGAAAGGATCACCCATGCGGTTAAAAGAACGTGTAGCAATAGTTACCGGCGCAGCACAAGGAATTGGCGCAAGATATATCAAAGCTCTCGCCGCAGAAGGTGCAAAAACGGTTATTGTTGATATCGAGGACTGCGAAAATACTAAAAATTTTGTCCATCAAGAGATTCCAAATGCCATCCTTGCCACCCAAACCTGTGATGTAAGCGATGAAAAATCTGTTCAAAAACTTATCGATACAACGGTTCAGAAATTTGGCCGAATAGATATTTTAATCAATAACGCGGCTGTCTTTGCCTCTCTAGACCGAAAACCATTCGAGGAAATTTCTGTCGACGAATGGGATAAAGTTATGTCCGTTAACGTAAGAGGAGTCTTCCTTTGTTCCCGGGCTGTTTCCCCGGTAATGAAAGCCCAAAAATATGGTAAGATAATAAATATAGCGTCAGATACAATGATGAAAGGGACTACACTTTTTGCCCATTATGTATCATCCAAAGGTGGGGTAGTAGCTTTCACTCGGGCCATCGCAAAAGAACTGGGGGAATCTGGAATTTGCGCAAATTCCGTTGCGCCAGGTTTAACCTGCACAGACGTAATGAGAGCAAAGGAAGACTTCTCCATTAAACGTTTTGATCGATCAGTCGCGGCCCGGGCAATTCCACGTATTCAGGAACCAGAAGACTTAACAGGTACAATTATTTATCTGGCCTCTAGCGACAGCGACTTTGTTACAGGCCAGTGCATCGTCGTTAATGGCGGCGATAATCTATACTGAATAAGGTTCATAATCAGCCCTAGTTCACAAATAAAAACAGGATGAATGCCCGTTACCCAATTAACTCAGGCTATCAAGATGGCTGCAGAGCCACATACAAACGATCAGCGCAGAGGAAGCGTCAGAAAACTATATTTTAATTTTGTATCAGACGTAGTATTGCTGCTTTCAGCTATAACAGAAGAAAAAATTTTAACCGTTAACCCCGTATTTCCTTCGATAAGATTTTACGAGTCCTTTTTCCGTCACCCCTTCTTTTTCATACGCCGGTGAAAGGACCGGTTTTATTTCGACCAACTTAATTAGGACCGCATCGTGTACCTTGGTTCCCCGCCCTAATTCTTTTTCCATAATTTCACAGAATTCTTCATAAATTTTATCACCAGGTGAATGGACTGTTGCCATACCAGAGAAACGGTAGCCGCGCCTAGAAAGAAAATCTATACAATTGATTTCAATGTGTGGATCTCTTTTCACATTAGCTACCGTTCCGGGCGAGGCAAGGTTTGCGAAGATAAGGTGGGTTCGGCCCCAAGGCCGTAACGTGCTTTTCGGTGATAAGTTGGGGCTACCATCTATATTTTCAGTTGCCGCAAATGCAAGATTTGCTTTCTTAATGATTGTCTTCATATCTTCATTAAGCATTCTTCTTCTTTCAATTCATAAACACGTTTAATGGAACAAAACCTATTTTTTAACCAATCCCGTATTCATCGGCAGCCAGCCAGTCACGATCTACAACCCTATTAGTACCCCCGGCCTTCATTAAATTACGATGAACAATTGCCCCCGCCGCAGCAAATTGCATTGCGAGACCGGTGTTGTTTTTATAATAAATAATATTGTCACGCTGTGATTTTACTACAGCTTTACCAGCAAAAATATCGCCTAAAAGGTAAATATTATCGTGATCAACATCACCAGATTCAATAAGATCAAGAAGCTCTATTTGTTTATTGGTATGCACGCTCTCCCAGTCGTTGATAACAATTTGTGATGCGCGCTTCAGAGTTTCATCATCGACCTCATGACGGGTTATAGTAGGATCAGAATTCCCTATTGATACCACCATTTGTCCTTCGGAAAGCCATTCTCCTCTAAGGATTGGTTCCGTTGAATTGGTAGTCGAGCAAACAATATCCGCACCTTCTACTACTGCCTGCTCGTTACTTACAGCAATGATTTCAACTCCAAGTTTATCCATAGATTCCAAATAATTCTTTATATGATCTTTATTAGGACTATATACTCGAACTTCTTTAATAGGCCTTACACTGCAAACGGCTTCGCAGTGGGCTCTTGATTGCCGACCCGTACCCAACATCCCCAAAATGCTGCAATCTTCCCGAGCAATTGCGGTAACAGCTGCCGCCGAAGTGGCCCCAACACGCATACCACTTATTTCAGACTCGTGCATAAAAGCAATCGGTTCTGAGGTTTTAATATCGTAGAGTATTATTACGGTCCAATTGATCGGTTCAGGGTTTCTCATAGAGCGACGTCCCGCCTCGTATGCCGTGTCATCAATTATGTGAGTTCCAGCCCGCACACATGCCACTCCGAAACTAGGGGCGGCTCCAACGTGGACGTTAGCATAATAGCTTTTATCCTGTTCCCCATTTTCTATTGTATACCTAGACCTTGGAAGACTAACGGCCGTACCTTTTGCGTAATCCTCAAAGCAAACACGCATTGCATCAATACACTCCGGCATACTCAAGTGACGCCGCGCATCTTCATCCGTAATGATTATTGCCATGACTCCCTCTAAGTAAATTGTATCGAAATATACTAATTCTTATTAATTAATTCGACCAGACGCCGTTTATCCGTCTTCATTCCCGATTTCGCCATAGGGAATTCTTCAAAACAAACGATTTGCTCAGGGTATTTAAATTTCGCAACCCCTAAAGAATCAAAGTGTGTCCTAATTTCCTCGATTTCTATGCACTCACCATCTTTTAATAAAACACAGGCTCAAACACGCTCCCCCAAATCTTCATCAGGAATACTTCGTCACATCATGAACAGTAGTTTTGTAATACGGAATAGTCTTAGAAAATTAAATGATAAGTGTTTTGACTGATACCTATTCAGTAATAACTCATCATTTAACATAGTTATCAGGGGGGAATGGTGCCCAGGGGCTGAATTGAACAGCCGACACCAGCATTTTCAGTGCTGTGCTCTACCAACTGAGCTACCTGGGCTTATAAATCCGAGTAGCTGCTTATAAGGAAATTCAAACATCCTGTCCATAGGATCACTATAAGAAACTAATCTATTGCTAATCACTTTCATTAGGGTTCTTGTTTACTCTCAACGCAGACTCAAGTTCATCAAGATCTGTTTCTGTTAGTTCTTCGGCAGGAACCGCATAATTACCATTTAGCCACTTAGCTAAATCAAGATCGGCACAGCGACTAGAACAAAAAGGCCTGTATTTCTTTACCCCTGTTTTTCCACAAATGGGACATTCGCCACCCTTTCTCTCTGACGCTAAGTCAATAATCACCTTCGCCCTCACCCTGAACAAATATCTCATACTCTTCTGGACCAAAATCAGGCATAGCCTTAGTTACAAACAGCCTACCAATATGCGAAAAATGGTTATGCTTCTTATCATCTTCGGCGATTGCATCAAGGATTTCCGGACTGGCATTGAGTATTAACTTGCCAGCCTTATCCATTTTACTCTCTCTCTTGAGAGACCTTAAAACCTCAAATTTCAGACTTTCTGTTCTCCACACACGACCATCACCATTACATTCCGGGCAGTCAATCAATAATGTTTCTGACAACGGCGCCCGGGTGCGACGTCTTATCAGTTCGACCAAACCTGCTTCTGTACGTCCTAAAACGCGACAATTCACCCTATCTCTAGAAAACCCCGTACGAAGTGTCTCTAACACTATCTCCCAAGACTTTTCCCTTTCCATACGTATAAAATCGACAATAATTAATCCGCCTAAATTACGCAGCCTTACTTGCCGGGAAAGCTCTTTTGCGGCTTCTAAGTTAGTTTGACAAGCGTTCTCTTCTGGGTCACTACCTTCTGTATAACGACTAGAATTAACATCAATTGCAGTCAGCGCTTCCACGGTTTCTAATACAAGATCGCCACCTGAAGCCAACGGAATCTTTCTTTTTAAGGCTAACTCAATTTCCTCTTCTACATTATATTCATCAAATAATGGCGAGGAACTTTCATCGAAATCTAATCTTTTTGATACACCAGGATAATAGGAATTACAAAATTTCTTTGCCTCAGCAAAAGTTGAGTTATCGTCAAATCGAATTTTTAAGACATCATCCTGAGCATGGTCCCGAATAGCCTTTTGAAGAGGACTTACTTCACCGTAAAGTAATTTTGGAGCATCTACGGTGTCTTGTTTTTTTAGAATATCTTTCCAGCAATTTCGAAGATATTCGCCCTCGGCTTTGAGTTTCTCGTAATCTTCTCCCTCGGCTAAAGTACGCAAAACAAAACTTTCGCCTTTATGTGCGATTTGGTTAATCATAATAAGCAAACGTTCTCGCTCATCCTTATCCTCAATTTGTCGTGAAACGGTTAATCGATCGCCCGTAGGGCCATAAACAAGAAAACGACCAGGAAGAGATATTTCTCTTGATAATTGAGGACCTTTTTCACCAAAAGCATCACGTTTCACCTGAACGCAAATATCAGTCCCTTCGTCTAAAAGGCTGGATTTTATTCCGTTATCTTTGTTTTTATTTAATGGTAAAAATCCTGACTTGCCGAGCCCTAGATTAATAAAAGCGGCTCCAATTCCCTTTATAACGCGCTCGACTCGGCCACGATAAATATTACCAATTAAACTACCTCGATTTTCTCTTTCGATTATAAGGTCAACTAGTAACCCCTCCTCTATAATTGCAACACGTACTTCGCTACCTTGTTTTTCAATTAAGAGTTCACGGGTCATCACGCAATGCTTTCAAATTTTTTATTTTATCTGGGAAAATGAATCCCATACCAGAGAGTATCCCGTATGTTTCAAATAACGGTAGCCCCACAATATTTGAATATGATCCATTTATAGATCGCACAAAACGGGCAGCATGCCCTTGGATTGCATAACCTCCCGCTTTATCTCGCCACTCTTCATTTGCAACGTAAAAGTCTACTTCATCATTGTGTAGCCTTTTAAATGAAACAGTTGTAGTAACAGAACGAGAAGTCAAAACTCCGGAAGGTCCGAGAATACATACACACCCAATAACTCTATGCCGGCGGCCTGATAAAAGACTAAGGTTTTTTCTTGCTTCTGAGCGATTAACCGGTTTCGGCAGTATCCGACGTCCACAAGCAACAACAGTATCAGCGGAAATAATCCAATGGCCAACATTTCGTTGTGCGACAATATTCAATTTATTTTGTGCCAAACGTTCAGCTAAACTATTTGGTAATTCACCTTTATTAGGTGTTTCATCAATATCAGGGGGGTCAATTACTCTGGGGATAGCCCCAATTTGATGTAATAATTGCATTCGCCTCTTTGAAGCAGACGCCAAAACCAGATGTGGAACAAATTTCCTTTTTGCCACACCTACCTCTTATTATTAAATTGTGGTTTGAAATACATTTTCAAAAGTTAGAGATAACAGATTTGGATGTTTTTATTGACCACTGATCATGATTCACGGTGTCGTAATGATAAGGATAAGGCGTGACCGTGCAGACCCTCCTCATTAGCTAATATTTCCGCGCTTTCGCTGATCTTCGACAATGAATTTTTATCACAACCTATAATTGATGTCCTCTTGAGAAAGTCCATTACCCCTAGACCTGATGCAAATCTTGCGTTACCGGACGTCGGCAACACATGACTAGGCCCTCCTATATAGTCACCGATAGCTTCAGGCGTATAACGACCCAGAAAAATTGCCCCTGCATTACTAACATCTTTCATTATTAGTTCTGGTTCGTTTACCGCTAACTCAAGATGTTCAGGGGCTAATCTATTAATGAGCTCAGCAACCTCTGAAAAACTCTCAACAATTATTACTGTGCCATTTTGTTCCCAACTCTTACCAGCAATCTTTCCACGTGGTAAATTTTTCAGCTGTAGATTAAGTGCTTCTTCTACAGCGGCTGCAAAAACCTCATCATCACAAATTAAAATAGATTGTGCATCCTCATCATGTTCAGCCTGTGAAATTAGGTCAGACGCAACCCAAGTTGGATTAGTATCTTTGTCAGCAACAACCAGAATTTCTGAAGGCCCCGCAATCATATCGATTCCAACGAATCCAAAGACCTGTCGTTTTGCAGAAGTTACGTAAGCATTTCCTGGCCCAACAATTTTATCAACCGGTTCTATAGTTTTTGTTCCATATGCCAAGGCCCCAACTGCTTGCGCGCCCCCTATACGATAAATCTCATCAACCCCAGCGATTGAAGCTGCAGCTAATACCGACGAATTCAAATAGCCATCTGGGGTTGGTACCACCATAACTAACCGTTGAACGCCGGCAACCCTTGCCGGAATCGCGTTCATTAGAACGGAACTCGGGTAAGCGGCGGTACCACCGGGAACGTAAAGCCCTACCGACATAATGGGTGTCCACCGGGAACCGAGGCGCACGCCATCACCATCGATATAATCATAGTCTTCAGGAAGCTGTTTTTTATGATATGCATCTATCCTGTTGTCCGCGTGTTTAAGGGCGGACAGTGTTTTTTTACTACAGTTGGCGAGGGCGGTTTCGATTTCCTCTTCACCAATTCGTAAGTCTACCGGTCCAGCTAAACTCAAACGATCAAATATTTTTGTAAACCCAATGATGGCTTCATCACCATTGGTTCTAACACTACCCAAAATATCATAAACCGAACTATCAATGTCTTTATCTAACTCACGGCGAGATTCGACCAATATTTCTATACGTTTTTGAAATTCGCCTTCTGTAAACTTTAGTCTATTCACCATTTACAGATTTCCTTATCCGCTCTATCCAGCTATCGAGGAGCTCAGGCCTAGTTTTTAGGGCCGCCCGATTCACGACAAGTCGCGAACTTACATCAGCAATATGCTCAACCTCAACCAGACCATTCTCCTTTAGAGTCCTGCCTGTATCGACCAAATCTACAATACGCCTAGCAAGTCCGAGTTTCGGAGCTAACTCCATTGCCCCGTGCAATTTAATACATTCCGCTTGCACCCCCCTTGAGGAAAAATGACCTTTCGTCACTTCAGGATATTTTGTTGCAACGGATACGTGGCTCCAACGTGCCGGATCATCGTTTAGCTCTAACTCTACGGGCTCAGCAACTATCATTCGACATTTACCTATTTTTAAATCTAGGGGAGAATAATTTTCAGGATAATCAAATTCCATCAAGACATCACTCCCGGCTATGCCTAACTGGGCAGCACCAAATGCAACGAATGTTGCTACATCGAAACTGCGGACACGTATAATATTCAATCCCTCAACATTTGTTTTAAAAATCAAGCGACGGTCGCGCTTGTCATTAAATTTAGTTTCTGGTTCGATCCCTGCCCTTGCGAGAAGTGGTAGGGCTTCCTTCAAGATACGTCCTTTAGGGACTGCTAAGGTCAGGTTGAGTTCTTTTGTCAAAACTTTCTACAACAAAGCTGTTTATGGCTTTGTTACTCCTTCTCAAGCCTATGTTTCGGTCGCCATTGTGTAGGCCAAGGCGTATTTAGGTCCTGCAAATGGCATATTATTTGATTTACCTCTAGTCGAATTATAATCCCAGCAGAAAAAGACATATTGATAACGCTTTCCTTCGCAACAATGGAAAGTAATGAAATTATCTGAGATTTTCTTTGTTGATCTAGGCCCTTCTGCCGCACTGCGCTAACCGTGTCAAAACAAATTCCACAGTGAACCCTCTCGTAAACTAGATTGCTGTCTTTTGGTTTCTCATCATTGTGGTCTTCCCAGCGGAACCTATTTGCTACAAATGCAAAACGCGATTCATTTTTGATAAAGATCATTTCTCTCGCTGTTATTAATGCATCCTGTAAAATTGTAGAAATCACAGATAAGTCTTCATTATCTGTAGCACGTAGCTTTAGAGCCTGATTTTTGCTCATTCATCTAGCCTCTCAATTTCTGCTCCACAAGCTGCTAGCTTCTCCTCAATTCTCTCATAGCCACGGTCGATATGATAAACTCGATTAATTATAGTCTCCCCTTTGGCAACAAGACCGGCTAGAATCAAAGAAGCTGATGCCCTCAAATCAGTTGCCATCACCGGTGCGCCTTTTAAGTTATCGACACCCCTTACTAAAGATGAGGCGCCGTGAACCGTCACATTTGCCCCCATACGCGCGAGCTCAGGAATATGCATAAAACGATTTTCGAATATCGACTCAGTAATCATCGCAGCACCATCAGCGACACTCATCAGAGCGGTCATTTGCGCTTGTAAATCGGTTGGGAATCCTGGAAATGGCTCTGTCATAACGTCGACACCCTTAAGAGACCCATTACGTTTTATGACTATACCATTTGCTGTGTCTTCCACAGAAATTCCTGCCTCAATAAGTTTATCCAAAACGGCCTGAAGGAGGTCAATACGAGCCCCGGTTAACGTAATCTCGCCTCCAGTTACCGCAGCTGCCATCGCGTAGGTCCCAGTCTCAATTCGATCTGCAACAACCACATGTTCAGCACCAAATAAAACCTCCTTACCTTGAATTGCTAAAGTATGTGTACCAATACCTCGAATGTCGGCACCCATTTTAATTAAACATTCCGCTAGATCTACAATTTCAGGTTCACGAGCGACATTATTCAGAACTGTTTCACCTTCCGCTAAGCAAGCCGCCATAAGCAAATTCTCAGTCGCGCCGACTGACACTATGGGAAAGGTAATATTAGTACCTCGCAACCCATGGGGAGCTGTAGCGCTTATATAACCTTCTTCCATTTCAATCTTCGCACCGAGTTGGCTTAAACTTTTTAGGTGTAGATCAACAGGGCGAGCGCCTATCGCACAACCGCCTGGTAGCGATACCCGCGCCTCACCGGTTCTGGCCAATAGAGGCCCTAGAACAAGTATGGAAGCTCTCATTCGACGCACTAACTCGTAAGGTGCAGTGGTATCTCTAATCTCAGGTGCTTCAAGTCTCAGCGAGCGTCCGGTATGACCATTATCCCCAGCATCCCCTGCCATGCTAATTTTAGCTCCATGGTGTGTCAGCAAGTTCGCCATAGTACTAATGTCCGCAAGATGAGGCAGGTTAGTAAGAACAAGCGATTCATTCGTTAACAAGCTGGAGGCCATAAGAGGCAAAGCAGCGTTCTTTGCACCACTTATTTGTATGCTTCCAGACAGCGGTTTACCGCCTTTAATAAGAATCTTATCCATACGAAGGCAAAGCCCCTTTAAGTTAATACCTTATCAGGTTTAACTCCAAAAGTTAGTAAGAATTTAAGGACTTTATAACCAGAAAAACTGGCCTCCTCCATCCTTGACATATAATTCTTTGATATAGAAATGATTGAACTTAATCACTAGCCGTAGTGCTTTTAGAAAATCTTCTTTCCCGCATTTGTTTTTTTCGACGATGCAGATTAGTTCTTAATGCAGCGGCCTGTCGCTTACTTCTCTCGTCAGCGACTTTGCCTGAAATAGAAGTTTTTACATTCGGGGATGTATATTTTTTCACCATAAAAAGGTATCATCAATTTTAAGTTTAATAAACACAGTAGGAAATATCTCGGCAATATTTATGTTGTTTTATTGCATGGATATCACGGCCGTGGCATTGTGCCGCCAAAATTCAAAAGCCGCCGTAACTCAGGGGTAGAGTACTCCCTTGGTAAGGGAGAAGTCGTGAGTTCGAATCTCACCGGCGGCACCAGCAAGTTCTACCCATCCTAAAGCGTTTGTAAACTAACATTTTCAGGTTCTTTTTATTTTGTGTATCAACTTAAGGCCCCAATATGAAACACAAACTGATACACAATCAAGGGACTCCCTGCTAGAAATGCCGAGAATTTAGCCTAATTTTCCACGGGGGTGGCGAAAAAATC
>CAZCKO010000036.1:0-22377 GCA_964499275.1 uncultured Rhodospirillaceae bacterium | reverse complement strand
ATTACGCCCAGTTAAAATCTCGGATAGAAAAAATTGGGCGATGGTAAAGACCATTAATAAAAATATAATAATTATTAATAACGTTGAAATGGCATCCACAAAACCTGGCCAAATATTTGGGGAACTCTCGCTCCTGTGTGATCGTGCAACCATTAGTTATGTATACCGTAGGTTCATTGTTTGGCGCGCTCAGCAATTGCAGCCATAGTTCGAGATAACACTCTAATTTCGCTTCGTAATTCTGAAACTAATTCATTGCGTCCGGTTCCCAGTTCCTCAATCAGACGGGCAATTTGTGTATCAATACTTCGAATTGTTTTGTTTATTGTTTCGTTGGTAAAGCGGGTAACAGAATCTTTTGCAAGCTTTTCCAATAACGGCTTCATTTCCACCTGTGTTTCAGCCAGTTTGATCATAAGGGATTGTTCGGCCCTCATCTGGTCAGTCAGTATTTCGAGTTTTTCTGTTAGCTTGATCATACCACTATTAGATGAAATACGACTTTCTTCGCCTCGTTCCAATGTGCGTTGTAAATTTTCTAAGCTGACCGCGGTTTGTTCGAGTAGCGCTTGAACATATGCGGGAACCCCTTGATCACCTTCACCTATAGAAAAACTTCCTGAAGACAATCGAGTTTGTCCGGCTAGCCAGTCTTCTAGGTCATTATAGAATCGGTTTTGCGCCTGTCCGGCCTGTAATTCGAGAAATCCTAATATTAGGGAACCGGCTAGGCCAAGAAGAGATGAACTAAAAGCGGTGCCCATTCCAGCCAGTGGTGCTTTAAGCCCTGCCTTGAGGCCTGTAAATACCTTTGCCAATTCGCTACTTCCCACTGATAAGCTTCCAATTACGTCACCGACAGCACCGATAGTTTGTAACAAACCCCAAAAAGTACCAAGAAGACCAAGAAAAATTAGTAATCCAATAAGATAGCGAGATAGGTCGCGGGATTCTGTTAGCCTTGATGAAATACCATCGAGGAGAGACCTTAAAGACAAAGCAGATAGACTGAATTGGTCCCCCCGTTCACCCAGCATAGCAGCCATTGGAGCAAGAAGCTGAGGTGTAAGTTTATCTCCAATAGGCAACGGCCCGGTTTTTCGAAAATTTTCTATCCAAGCGACTTCATGCATTAACAAGATGACTTGTCGAAATATGTAAATTACGCCGAGAATTAGAACACCAAGAATCAGTCCGTTTAAGGCAGGGTTTGCCATAAACGCTTCAGACAATGGTGTATGAAGGCCTGCTATTGCTAACACCACCGCAACAATAAACAGTAACATTCTAATTAAATAATGCCGGGGATTATTCATCCGCCAATTCCTATAAAAAATTCAGGAAACGATTTGGTTATAGTGCGATTATCACTTTAAAGAGTTAGCGTTTCCTTACAACGATATCAATACGATTGGGATATTCATTTCCGAAATTATTTCCCAGAGCTTTTACTCCAATCCGAGTCCTAGTAATGCCGTTCTCGATAAAATGAGACCGGGTTATGAGTGCCCGTGAAAGAGATATGCGCCGAGCTTGTATCGCCGAACCGTCACGGGAATTGGAATATGATGATAATTGAACACTATAGGATTTATTTTCTCTTAACATTTTCAATATATTCGAAAGCTGAGCAATTGCCCGACTATCAAACGATGAAGATTCTGCTATAAATTTGATGGTAAATTTTGAACTAGCTTTAAAAATTTTCTGTTTCGAGGGTAATGCAGAAACAACGGTTTTTGATTTTTTTTCTGGTGACTTAAATGTTTTAGTAGAAGCGGCTGCTAAACTTTTCTGTCGATTAGTAAAAACAGGCGGTGGCGGAAATATCGCTGAACTAACAGGTGCTCCGTCTTTTTTGGTCCCTGCAGTATTAATAATAACTTTTCTAATTGGATTAATAGTTTTGGGAGGCTTTGGCGGCATCATGTCGCTTAAAAAGATGGGTGATTTCCTTTGAGGTTTACTCCGCCTACTTATTTTTGGTTTAACCACACCCTTTTTCGGTTGTTGGATCGTCGGTGACTTGGTTTTGGTGATTTTTAATTTCTTGCTCTTATAGCGTGGCGGTCTTGTAGGCCCGGGTGGTATAAGGACCACACGCTTAGAGTTTGAAGAGGGTTTGTTGCTTGTATTTTTACTTGATATTGAGGGGAGCGCGTAACCGGTTGTGTTAGTCTCACTATCCATCCCCCTAATTCGAAGGAGTGATTTTGCTATATTTGGACGTGGTGCAAGTGATTCAATAAGACTATCATTTACTACTACATTTGGTTGATAATAGCTCCCAATGTATTGTTGAGCGCGAGGTGTTGCTGTGGCCCCTATCATCAAAAAGGCTAATAATATTAATACGTTAATTAGATTATATCTTGTCATCACGATCTATTATCAACGAATGCCGAATGTTGATACCCACTGATTAATATTTAATTAATAATCCTTAAATTTTGAACGTCTATCCAGTAATTTGATTTTTTCATAAAAAAACGCCAAAAATAAGGCCTTTACCTATGGGTTTGGTAACGCCCTAAATTTTGATTGCTTCTCGCAGCATCTTTCCAACTTGATCAAACAATAGGCTGTTTGATGCAAGGATACTACCGCCATTTAACGGATCATTGCGTCCATTTATTTCGCTTACAAGCCCGCCAGCCTCCCGGATCAATAAAATTCCAGCCGCTACATCCCATGGTGATAAACCAATTTCCCAAAATCCATCGAAACGTCCTGCCGCGACATAAGCAAGGTCTAGGGAAGCTACTCCAAATTTTCTTAAACCGGCAGTTTGGTTCATTACAGCGACTAAGGCGGCTAACATTTCCTCTTTATCGGGACGACCAATAAAGGGAATACCAGTAGCTAATATTGCAGTATCAAGACTATTACGTGCGGAAACTCGCAGCCGCGTGTTATTTAGATAACAACCACTTCCCTTGACTGCCCAAAATGTCTCATCGCGACAAGGGTCGTAGATCATACCCGCTTCAAGCTCTCCATTATGTTCGTGAGCAATAGAAATTGCGAAATGTGGTATTCCATGTAAAAAGTTAGTAGTCCCATCTAAGGGATCGACTATCCAACGATCAACGCTGCTTTCGTCACCAATGAAACCTTCTTCTTCCAACAACAATGTGAAGTCCGGCCGAGCCTTCTCGAGCTCAAATTTTAATATCTGCTCAGCCCTTCGATCCGCCTCGGAAACAAAGTCAGCGGGCCCTTTTCGAGAGACTTGCAATTGCTCGACTTCGCCAAAGTCGTGCAATAGACTGCGCGCGGCTTTTCGCCCTGCTCCATTCATAACATTAATTATTGGTGGCCACATTTGGCGGATGCCTTTTTATTATTCACGGTAAACTAACTCCTACTAGGGTTAGTCTTTTGCTCGCTCTACATAGGTTGCATCTGCAGTATTTATTACCACTCTGGTGCCCACGCTTATATGCGGTGGTACCATCGTTTTAACCCCATTCTCTAAAACTGCGGGCTTGTAGGAGGATGAAGCGGTTTGTCCTTTTACCACGGCATCTGCTTCAACAATTTCAAGTGTTATATTTTGTGGCAGCCTAACGCCTACAGGCATATCGTCTACGGTATCGACAGTTACTTCCATACCTTCCGTTAGAAAAACCCTCGCGTCGCCTGCCATATTAATTGGTAAATTGAATTGGTCATATGTTACCGTATCCATCAAATTAATTTGATCCCCTTCTACATATAGCATTGTACATGGTTTTTCCGACGTCATTAATTTTTCGACGGTTTCCTGAGTTCTAAATCGTTCGTTTGTTTTTACCCCTGTAATAGCGTCTCGCATGTCGACGGCAATAAAAGCATTCCCTTTGCCAGGCAGGATGAGTTCATATTTGACTACGACATATTTTTTACCATCATGCTCAATTGCATGACCTGGTCTGAGCGTATTGGCCAGAACCTTCATCGTATAACTATCCTCGTTTCTTTTACGTTGATCTGGGCGGCGGAAACTAGCAGGTTGAGGGTTATGTTTCAACGCACACTATTTCACTTAATCAGTCAAGGTACTGATGTGTAATTCCCCTCCAGTCTAATACCTTCCAATTGTTTTCCTTCACGGCCTGCAAGTAACTCGGGCCAACGGGTACCTTACCGTGTCCATCTGGAATATCGAGCATGTAATTAGGTTGACAAAGACCAGAAATTCGCCCTCTTAGTTTACCAATAATTTTTTGTCCAGCAGCGAGCGTTGTGCGGAAATGGTTGGTTCCCTCTGCCTTGTCACCATGGTGCAGGTAGTAGGGTTTGACCCGGCACTGAACTAGCATTTTCATGAGAGCTGATAGAGTTTCAGCGTCGTCGTTTATCCCTTTAAGCAAAACAGACTGGCTTAACATTGGAAATCCATTCTCGACTAGTCTCGATATTGCGGCTTTGGATTCTGAAACTAGCTCATTAGAATGATTGCAGTGGACTACGATAAAAACAGGCTTTTCGCATTTAAGAGCGGCTATAAGGTCACTGGTTATGCGTTTAGGGTCTATAATTGGCACTCGAGTGTGAATTCGTATCACACCAACGTGGTCTATTTTATTTATAGATCCAATTAATTCTTTTAACCTGCGTGTTGCGAGACTAAGTGGGTCCCCTCCCGATAAAATAACCTCCCAAATTTCAGAATGATTTTGAATATAATCAAGTGCATTCTTTAAATCTGCATAATTGAGCATTCCATTTCCTACGGTTTCTCTACGAAAACAAAATCGACAATAGACTGGGCAAGTAAGCGTTGGGGTTAAGAGCACACGATCAGGATAACGATGAACAATACCGGTGACCGGACTATGGAGGACGTCACCGATTGGATCCTTCAGTTCATCTGATTTTTTTTCAATTTCGAAAGGTGATGGAATAAATTGCCTTGATATTGGTGAATTTGATTCTTCAGATTTTATAATCTTCAGTAAATGGGATGTGATGCTGAAAGGTAATTTTTTACATGCTTTTGAAATTTCTTCGATATGATCGGGCGGAACTAATTCTAATTCGATCAATTTATCGGCTGAAGACAGGGCTTTCGTTCTTGAGCTATGGACAACATTTTTAGCTACCTTCATGGTGTAGGCTCCGTGAGTTATATTTTCGGGGGATTCTGCCCCAAGTTCCTTAAGTTGGATGAAACCTATGAATGACACTCCATTAGCTGGCACGCAATCCCCGGGACATAATGATGCAAATAAGTGGTGGGAAAAAGAAAACCTCAGTGCACGTTTTCCTGCTTTAAAGGTTAGGTCAGAATTATTTATTGCTGCTAGAAAATTTTTTAATGACCGAAATTTTTATGAGGTGGATACACCCTGTTTGCAAGTGTCACCTGGGATGGAGCCAAATTTAGCAGCCTTCTCCACCGACTTATTCGAGCCATTTTCTGAATGGGAGAAGAGAACACTTTATCTTCAAACTTCTCCCGAGTTTGCTATGAAAAAGCTCCTCTGTGGAGGAATGGAGAGAATTTTTCAAATCGCTCGTGTTTGGCGAAATGGAGAACGGTCAAATATACATCATCCGGAGTTTACGATGTTAGAGTGGTACCGTACCGGCGCAGACTGGAAAGAGATTGCAAAGGAATGTGAGGATTTTTTTCGGAAGGTTGCTGTGAAAGTTCAACAGAATAATGGTTCAAATTTTTTTGAATGGAAGGGTTTGAAATGCGATCCGCTTGGGAAGTGGCAATATCTCAGCGTGGCAGATGCCTTTAATCAATATTGTGGTATTGATGTTTTAAAAACAGCACCAGAACCGTTAAAACCAGATAGGAATTTGCTTTCCATTGAGGCGAAAAAGATTGATGTACGAGTAGATAAAGGTGACCAATGGGGTGAGATATTTTATCGGATATTTCTAGAAAAAGTTGAACCCCGCCTTGGGGTTAAGGTTCCAACTGTTCTGTATGACTGGCCCCTTTCAATGGCTGCTTTGGCCCAACAGAGCCCCATCGATAAGCGTGTGGCTGAGAGATTCGAAATCTTTGCTTGTGGTATTGAATTAGCAAATGGGTTTGGTGAATTGACAGATGCAGGTGAACAGCGCCGAAGGTTCGAGAATGAAATTAGACAAAAAAAGAAAATTAAAGGGTATAGTTATCCGATAGACGAGGATTTCATCAATGCACTGGAGGCCGGAATGCCTAAAGCTTCTGGTATTGCGCTGGGTTTCGATCGTCTTGTTATGCTTTGTGCGAAGGCTGAAAATATTGAAGAAATTCTTTGGGCACCAGTTGTTAATGCTATTTCATAATTGGAATAGTTTAAAAATGCATGCGAGATACTAGTTTGTCAAAAAGGGGTTATGTAATTGAAAGAGGAATCGAAAATTGAATTTGTTCCATTATCACCTGCTATTGGTATCGAGGCGTGTAGTTTAGATGTTGCCAAATTCATCGGTAATGAAAGGGCTTCGATTTTACGTCGGGCTTGGGCAGAAAATAGTATTTTACTGTTAAGAAATCAGGATTTTACCGAAGAACAACAATTTGCCTATGCAAGAATTTATGGGGAGGTTGCGGCGCGTGTAAAGCCTCCTGTTGAAAAACGGTCATATCGCGCAGATCCCGAGAATACAATGCAGATTGTTACTAATGGCGTCGATAATAATGGTAACCCACTTGGGTCTCTTGGTGATGGTGAGATGTGGTTTCATACGGACAAGTGTTATGTAAAAAAACCACACAGAGCATCTTTACTTTATGCAGTAGAAATACCCAGCGAAGGTGGCCACACGAAATTTGCAAGTTTGTATAACGGATATGAACGTCTGCCGGCGGCACTCAAAGCAAAATTAGACGGGCGTAAAGTCCTACAAATGTATGATTATACGAAAACGGAACCGGGTGACCTTAATCAACCTCTTGAAGATTTGTTACACTATTGGCAGCCGACATTTGTAACTAATCCCGATACTGGGAGAAAAGCGGTATATATAAGTCGGCTGATGTCCAGGCGTATAGAGGGTTATACCGATGATGAAAGCCAGTCAATCATCAATGCTGTATCGGATATTGTAGAATCACCAGATAATATTTATGAGCACGTCTGGACAACGGGGGATATCATCATATGGGACAACCTTTCGTGCCTTCACGCCCGTACTGATTGGTCAAAGGATCAGCGCCGCACGTTGCGCCGGGTTACCATAAAAGGTGAAGCCCTCGCGTAATTTTTCAGCCGTTACCTTTCCAGAAACTGCATAACTCTTGTTCGTTATGTCTTTGTAGCGTTGTCGAAGATGTCATTAAATTGCTTAACGGCGGTCGCGGGGCTATCCCGGTGCTTCCAGATTCCAGCAGAAACGGCAATAAAGTCAGCGCCAGACTTGACTAGGGGCTGGCAGTTTTCGACTGTGATACCCCCAATAGCAACACTGGGAACCAACATAGTTTCTTGCCAAATTGATAATAGGTTGGTCTTTGCAACAAATTTTCGATGTTTGGTGTTACTTTCGAAAAAGGCACCAAAAGCAACATAATCTGCCCCTGCCTCTCCGGCCTCCATTGCAAGGTGTGTGGAATTATGACAGGTCACACCAATTATAGCGTCATCGCCAATTAGTTCACGCGCCTCTTTATAAGATGTGTCCGTCTGTCCTACGTGAACACCATCGCATTTGGCCTGATAAGCAAGATCGGGACGATCGTTAATTATGAGTGCCACATCTTGCTTGTGACAAATCGGAAGCAGTTGTCCTGCCGCTTCAACAATCACAGCATCTGAAACATTTTTTAATCGGAGTTGAAGACATGCAACATCTCCACCTTGGAGGGCGGAAGCCAAATCCTCTGAAAACGATTTTAACGAACTACCGCCGATATCTGGCGGTGTTATCAGGTATAGTCTACAGCGCAGGGGCCTTTTTTTTTCGACATTCAAATTAATTTTTTCCTTGGTAAATCTTTATGATCGAATCAAGCATCGCTAAGGCCTCCTCACGAGGTCTTTGGAAAGTATTACGGCCAATAATGGATCCGTTACCTCCACCGTCCCGGATTGCCCGTACCTCGTTATATATACCATCTAGGTCCTTTGCCTCCCCACCGGAAAAGACAACAATTCGACGGCCATTAAAGCAGCTTTGGACCACGTGTTTTATTCTCGATGACAATGTTGCTACATCAATATTTTGGTTTGAATATACCTTTTCTGCTGCTTCTAGGAACATCGAGTCTGTCGGTGGCTTAACTTTAATAATATGGGCCCCAATTAGGCACGCAAGGTGTGCTGCATAGGCACAAACGTCCATTGCGGTTTCACCTTCACGGGTGACCATCCCTCCACGTGGGTAAGACCAAACAACGACAGCAAGACCACATGATTTGGCTTCCTCCGCAAGGTCACGAATTTCTTCAATTAGTTCGTATTGATCTTCAGAACCAGGGTAAATTGTAAAACCAATGGCTGAGCACCCTAGTCGAAGGGCGTCAGCGACAGAAGCCGTTACAGCCTGATCCTTGTTTATTGCTAAAGAGTTAGCATTATTACATTTTAAAATTGTCGGAATTGCTCCGGCAAAACTGTCTGCCCCTGCCTCAAGCATCCCAAGCGGCGCGGCGTACGCGGAAAGACCGGCATCTATCGCAAGCTGATAATGGTAGTGAGGGTCATAACCGGCAGCATTAGGGGCAAAGCTGCGTGCTGGCCCGTGCTCAAACCCTTGGTCGACTGGCAGAATTACCAGCTTTCCCGTCCCACCCAGTTTTCCATGCATAAGGATTCTTACGAGATTACCCTTTGAACCTGGATTGTCTGACTCGTAAGCTGCCAAGATTTTCTTAACGCGTTGCGTGACCTTAGTCATTTGACCCTCTTTCTGACTTTATAATTTACAATAACGCTTATAACGGAATCTCTAAAGAGTAGAAATGTATCGATAATAATTTAAGATAAAAACTTCTGCAGACTTGTACAGGGGTCGCGTTGCTCTATCAAATTCAGCATTCGGGGACGTCTGGTGCGGACCTCAGCATGGACCTTATTTGCAATCATTTTGATTTTGATTACAACGGATGGGCGCGTAGACGTGTGGATACAGCTTATTCCTTGACGTAACGCCGCGAGGGCGTGCCCGGCGGCTTCCCCACAGTCGAGAACGCCGATAATTTTGAGTTCTGGAAAATCTTTTTTGACGATATCAATAATACCCTTAAACCAGGCTGGCCCTAAAGAAGCCGCGCCATTCTTGTCACTCCAAAGTTCAATTACAAGGTTCGTCTTTGGGTTTATATCATTGGCGATTTTGCACGCATAGTGGGCATGCTCAATTCCTTGGATAATGATTCTTTTAACCTCAGGTTTATGTGGTGTCTTCGTAGATCTTTTTACCATATCCTAATTATGTCAGGATTAATGCAATATGACGACTATAGTTGACGCTTGTGTGGCACCCGTCATACTCTCCGAAAAATCATTATATCAAATTAATACAAAAGTGACGGAATATATGGGAGAGCTTGAGGAAGCGAGAGTCAGATTAGAGAAAGCAATCGAACGCTTGGAGACCGCTTCCCAACGTGTCGGTAATAGCGTTTCAGCTGCACATGTAGAAGGTGAGTTGAAGACGTTACGTTCGCGTTGTGCCGAATTGGAAAATAAAACCAAATTTGCGAAAAAAAAATTAGAACAGGCGATAGAACGTTTACGAAGTGTATTGGAAGAAGGTAATGGCTCAGGTTGACGTGCTTATAAATGGTAAGTCCTACAATGTTGCTTGTGACGATGGTCAGGAAAATCATTTGCTTCAACTTGCGGGATATGTTGATCAACGTGTCCAGGAACTGGTTAATTCTGTTGGGCAAGTTGGTGATGCCCGACTTTTGGTGATGGCTAGTCTATTGATTTCTGATGAACTCTCAGAAATTTATGCGAAGAAGAATAAAGCGAAAAATACCGACAGCTCCGCTGAGGATTTTGTAGAGCAGAAGCTTGCTCAGGTAACCAACGATATAGCGCAACGCATAGAACAGATTGCAGATACTCTTGAGCCGGCATAAATTGATTATGATGCTGCGTGGTACGAGAGACAATATATCCCTTGGGCCAATATATTCTTCTCGGGAGCTGTCCCTTTCGGAGCCCTGGTTTCGATACACGGCGCCCACCTGCTTATGCGGGCCTTAGAGGATGAATTCGTTAACCGGCTATCGCGGCATCATCTAAATTCTGGCGATCAATAATTTAAATTGGAGACTGTTTTGTCGGGCACTCGAATTGATACAGCCAAGCGAGCGTTATCAAAAAAAATGAGAGTTGACAGGACGAGAATGCATCGTCAAATAGGGCGCAAGGTGGCGCGCTTAATTATCAATCAGCTGAACATTGCTCGGAATTTAGGGTTAGAAATTGGACCTAAAACAGTTGTTTCGGGGTATTGGCCGGTAAAAGACGAATTAGATACGCGTATATTGATGAAGGCCCTTTACGAAGAGAAGGTCCCCTGCGCCCTGCCTATTATGCAGGGTAGAAATTTGCCTTTGAATTTTCGTCGATGGAGGCCGGGAGACATCTTGCAAGAGGCGTCTTTTGGTGTGTCAGAGCCAACTTCGGATAAACCGATTTTAGTCCCTAATATAATATTGCTTCCTTTGTTGGCTGTCGATCATGAGGGAAATAGGTTGGGTTATGGGGGTGGATATTACGATGTGACATTGTTACGGCTCCGTCATCGGGCGGAGTGTCCTTTGGTGGCGGTAGGTTTGGCTTATGAGGCTCAGCTCATTCCATATGTGCCAAATGACCAAAGTGATGCTTAAATAGACTGGTTGGTTACTGAACAAAATGTATATCAATTTGGTTCTTTTAAAAAAAATTGAATGAGAATTTAAGAGTATGCGTATACTTGTTTTTGGCGATGTGGTTGGCCGTAGCGGCAGAAGGAGTGTCTGTGAGCATCTACCATTTCTTCGCCGCGAATTGGCAACAGACTTTGTAATTGTAAATGGAGAAAATGCTGCTGGTGGATTTGGTATAACCCCAAAAATCTGCGACCAGTTTTTGGCTGCCGGAGCTGACGTAGTGACAACAGGGAACCATGCTTGGGATCAGAAAGAAATTATCCCATATTTTGATAAAGAAAAACGTTTACTCAGACCTCATAATTATCCGGAAGGGACGCCTGGTACTGGAAAGGGTATTTATGAAGATCAAATTGGGCGCAAGGTACTAGTGCTTCATTTTATGGGATTATTATTTATGCCATCGCTTGATGATCCCTTTAGCGGCATAGATCGTGCTCTATTGAATAAAAAACTGGGCAAAGATAAAGACATAGCCGCTATAATAGTGGATTTTCATGGCGAAGCGACGAGTGAAAAAGTGGCTATGGGTCACTCCCTAGATGGACGTGTCTCGGCCGTTGTAGGCACACATTCACATATTCCTACAGCTGACCATCAAATTTTACCTGGAGGTACGGGGTATATAACAGATTTAGGAATGTGCGGTGATTATAATTCCGTTATCGGCATGAAAAAGGAGGCATCAATTGCGCGTTTTCGAAAAAAAATTCCGATGCCAAAACTAGAAGCGGCAGAAGGGGAAGCCACATTGTGTGGTGTGGTCATTGAAACCGATGATGAGACCGGTTTGGCGACTAAAATCGTCTCTTTTAGACGCGGTGGTCGTTTAGAACCTACGGCGCCCTTCAATTTATAATCGAACGTAACTTCATCCAAAAGGTTGGTTTAAAATTTTAATAACCCTATTTTTTAAATTTTTACTCAAAAAAATAAACTAATGACTAGAAAATGGGGTATAATTACAATACGCCGCTATATGTAGTATTTAATTCTTTGTGAGGACCGGAAACAGACGATCATGGCGGGACACTCTCAATTTAAAAATATAATGTATAGGAAGGGTGCGCAGGATAAAAAGCGGGCCAAAGTATTTTCAAAACATATTCGTGAAATACAGGTTGCGGCCCGAGCTGGTTTACCTGATGTTGAAATGAACCCAGCGTTAAAAACGGCAGTGGCGGCAGCAAAAGCGGTCAATATGCCAAAAGATAATATTGACAGGGCAATTAAACGCGGCTCCGGTGAGGGCGAAGGAGAAGCCTTTGAAGAAATACGCTATGAGGGGTATGGCCCCAATGGTGTGGCCATTATTGTTGAAACCCTTACTGATAATCGCAACAGAACGGCAAGTGAGGTCCGCGCAGCGTTTGCCAAACATCGCGGTTCTTTGGGCGAAACAAATAGTGTTAGTTTTCAATTCACTCGGGTTGGTGTCATTGGTTACCATGCCAAATTAATAACCGCGGATGAGATGTTTGACGGTGTACTTGATTCAGGGGCAAGCGATGTTAATTCTTCTGAGGACGGGCACGAAGTAATATGTGCCCCTGATGATCTTCACTCCGTCCGAGCGGCTTTAGAAGTAAAATTTGGGACGCCGCTTCTCGCCGAATTACAATGGAGGCCCCAAGTGACTGTTCCGGTCGGTGCGGAACATGTGCAGATTCTTTTTAAATTACTTGAGACCCTTGATGAGAATGACGATGTTCGGTCTGTTTCAGCAAATTACGAAGTGGACGATTCTGTGATGGATACTCTCGCCCAATGAACGAAGGTGGTGAAAGGTAATTATGAAGCTAATTGGCTTAGACCCAGGACTTAGGGCCACCGGATGGGGCATAATAGATGTCAAGGGTAACCACCTGACTTATATAGCCGATGGCACCGTGCTAGTTCCGACACAGCAGACCCTTGCCAAACGCTTGTTTGTTCTTTTTCAGGGGTTGAGTAGCGTTATTCAAAATTTTTGCCCCGACGAGGCTGCAGTCGAGGAGATATTTGTAAATAAAAATCCTATGACAACTTTGAAATTAGGGCAGGCTCGCGGGGTAGTACTTTTGGCACCTGCTATGGCAGGAATCCCAGTTGGAGAATATTCCGCAAATATCATAAAAAAGTCTGTAGTTGGTACAGGGCATGCGAGCAAGGATCAAATCAAAATGATGGTACGTACCATATTACCTAATGCTCTTTTAGATAGTGCGGATGCAGCAGACGCTCTAGCGGTTGCAGTCTGTCATGCTCATCATCGTCGTGGCCGGAATCTTTTGAAAGAAAGTACTGGTCTAGTTGATACCGCCCAAGGTGTTCGAGATAAAGTTGTAGGCAATGATAGCTAAACTTACAGGCTTACTCGACACCATAGGTAGCGACGAGGTTGTGATTGATGTTAGTGGTGTTGGTTATTTAGTATTTTGTTCGGCGCGCACACTTAGATCGTTTGAAAGAGTTGGTGACCTAATCACCATTTTTGTTGAGACACATGTTCGGGAGGATCATATCCACCTTTTTGGTTTTGCTGACCAAAACGAACGGGATTGGTTCCAATTGCTGACAACAGTCCAAGGCGTTGGGGCTAAGGTCGCTCTAGCAATTTTAGGCACGCTTTCGCCTGATGACCTTGTAAGTGCAATGATTTCTGAAGATAAAGCTGCATTAACACGAGCCCCTGGTGTCGGCCCACGTCTTGCCGTTAGACTTCTCGCGGAATTAAAAGAAAAATCTGTTGATCTCAATGCAATCAAACAACCAGATCCTTCAAAAATATCAGATGATCACGCAAGCTTGGTATCAGATGCGGTCTCTGCATTGATAAATCTGGGTTATGGGAGGAGTGCGGCCTTTAGCGCAGTTGCGCTGGCAGCACAAGCGATCGGCGAGGATGTTGACGTTGAAGGTTTGGTCAAAGCGGCATTGCAGGAGCTGAGTGCATGAATAAGGACCGTGTAATTAGAACCGAAGCGGCTCCTGAAGACAGAATTGAGCTTTCGTTACGGCCTCAGACTCTTGATGATTTTGTCGGACAGGCACAAATTCGGGAGAATCTGAGTATTTTTATTAACGCAGCTAAAACACGCGGTGAGGCGCTAGATCACGTACTATTTCATGGACCTCCGGGCCTTGGGAAGACTACTTTGGCACAAATTGTTGCTCGAGAACTGGGTGTTGGGATTCGAATGACATCGGGTCCGGTAATTGCCAAAGCCGGTGATCTCGCGGGGTTATTAACCAATCTTGAAGCCAATGATGTTTTATTTATAGACGAAATTCATAGACTATCTCCTGTCGTCGAAGAAATTTTATATCCAGCTATCGAAGATTATAAACTTGATTTAATAATTGGCGAAGGCCCCGCCGCGCGGTCCGTTCGGATTGATTTGCATCCATTTACGCTAATTGGTGCGACTACGAGATCAGGTTTGATTACTACGCCTTTAAGGGAAAGATTTGGCATTCCGCTTCGGTTAAATTTTTATACAGCGGAAGACTTAGAAAAGGTTGTTAGGCGTGCATCTGATATGCTTAATCTTGATCTCACGGACGAAGGTGCGCGTGAAATAGCCTGCCGAGCAAGAGGAACACCGCGTGTAGCGGGTAGATTGCTCCGCCGTGTACGGGATTTTGCTGCGGTAGCTGAAGAGGGGCCCATTGACGCTAAAATAGCTGATGCGGCTTTGAACCGACTAGAGGTTGACGGTATTGGTTTAGATGCGATGGATCGTAGATACCTGTGCTGTATTTGCGAAAATTATGCCGGAGGTCCAGTAGGTGTTGAAACAATCTCAGCGGCGCTATCTGAGCAACGCGATGCGATTGAAGAGGTTATAGAGCCTTTTCTTATCCAGCAGGGTTTGGTTCAGAGGACCCCACGTGGTCGCTTAGTGACTAAACGCGGTTTTGGTCATATAGGTCTAAAGCCTAATCCCGAGGTGATATCCCAGTTAGAACTTTTATCCATAGAAGAAAATGATGTAGATTCAGGTGAGGATAATGAGACCTGAAGCAGGACTGAACAAGAATGGTACCCATATTTTGCCTATCAGGGTTTATTTCGAAGATACTGATACAGCAGGGGTCGTCTATTACGCCAATTATTTGAGGTATGCAGAGCGTGCGCGAACGGAAATGTTCAGGTCCGTCGGTTATCGCCATACCGATTTGATGTCTTCAAATAAACTGGTCTTTGCTGTCAGACGTTGCGAAGTTGATTACCTAACGCCGGCCCGTCTAGATGATGAGCTTGTTATTATTAGTGGCCAAGTTGTGATCGAAGCAGCGAGTCTATGGATCGAACAAAGAATTCAACGCGGTGTAGAAGAAATAGCCAAACTCTTGGTTAGGCTGGTTTGTGTTGGTGAAACAGGAAAACCCGTACGGTTACCAAAAAGATTATGTGACGCACTTTTGCCACTTTTGGCTGTTAAAACGTCTTAGTACTGAGGATCGGATCGAGATATGGAAAAAACTGCGGTAGTATCCGCTGCAATAGCTGGGTCAGTAACAAATGATCTTTCGATTTGGGGGTTATTTCTACAGGCCGATATCATTGTGAAGTTAGTTATGGTGATTTTGGTGTTTGCCTCGTTCTGGTGTTGGGCAATCATATTTGAAAAAATTATTCGTCTTAGACGGCTATGGGGTCAAGCAGAAGAGTTTGAAGAAGCATTTTGGTCTGGTGGGTCGTTGGAGAATCTATATGACCGAATACAAGATCGCCCAAATGAGCCAATGTCGGCTATATTTAAAGCAGCAATGCAAGAATGGCGCCGATCCACTTCAAAAGGTCTTTCGGAGACTTCCCAAAAAGCAAGTCTTGCCCAGCGCATAGACAGAGTTATGCATGTCACGATGGGGCGTGAAATAGACGTTTTAGAACGTAACATGACTTTTCTAGCCACAGTTGGCTCCACAGCCCCATTTATTGGTCTTTTCGGAACAGTATGGGGAATAATGAATAGCTTTCAGGCTATAGCGCAATCCAAGGACACTTCCCTTGCGGTCGTGGCCCCGGGCATTGCTGAAGCTTTATTTGCAACTGCGCTGGGTTTAGTCGCTGCTATCCCAGCAGTGGTGGCTTATAATAAAATTTCTACCGACCTTGGAAGATATGCGGCGAGATTAGAAGCATTTGGTAGCGAATTCAGTGCGATTCTCTCAAGGCAGTTTGAGGAGAACAGTTAAGAATGGCCATGAATGTTGGTCAGGGCCAGGTTGACAAACGGGGTATGTTGACCAGCAGGCCTCGCAGAGCGCCTATGAGCGAAATCAATGTGACACCTCTTGTTGACGTAATGTTGGTACTACTAATCGTCTTCATGGTAACAGCACCCCTTTTAACGGTTGGTGTACCTGTGGATTTACCAGAAACAGCAGCAAACCGGATAGTCGGACAAGATGAACCGTTGGTGATCACAGTCAACAATGAGGGAAAATTATTTTTACAGGATACAGAAATAGAACTGGATAAACTCGTACCGCGTCTTTCTGCAATTACCGAAAATAGTAAGGATGCTCGTATCTTTTTACGAGGGGACGAGACGATAACCTATGGACGAGTTATGACTGTTATGGGTGCACTTAATCAGGCGGGGTTTAATCGCGTTGCGTTAATTACCAAAGCGCAGGGGACTAAAACTCGTCGGAGGCCACGGTGATTTATGAAACGTGGTGCTATAATTTCGGCCATACTTCATCTGTTCGTAATTGCTTTTGCATATTTTGGATTGCCGACTTTATTCGATCCACCACAAGTGAAAAACAATTCTCCCATGTCGGTCGATATCGTTGTAAAAGAGGAAAGGCAAAAGAAATCGTTAAAGACCGCAGAGCTAAAGGAGGTGCCGAAACCTTTGGAGATCAAACAACAACCGGCGCAAACTCCACCAAAACCAACTCCTCCTCAAAAGGCTGCGCCGAAACTCACTCCGGAATTAGTGTCACCGCCTCCAAAGTTGAAACCAAAACCAAAACCAAAACCAAAACCAAAACCAAAACCAAAACAAATCAAAAAAACAAAAAAGAAAGCGTTAACACGGGTCCAACGAATAGCACCAAAACCGAAGCAAAAACCCACCCGACCAGACGAATTTCGAAAATTGCTCAAAGATTTGACCAAGCGCAAAAAAACAGAAACACAGGTCGTGAAAACTACACCCAAAATAAAAACGCTCAAGCCTACACAAAATCAGACAGCTTATTTGCGACGGCAGGTGGAGAACGCCCTCGCAAAAAAAGTGAGCCAGCAAGTTGTGCCCTGCTGGCATATACCTGGCGGTTCTAAGGATGCTCAGAAAATGAAAATTACCGTTCGAATTAAGCTTAACCGAGACGGCACATTGATAGCGGGGTTTCCTCGTGTGGTTGATAAATTTCGGTTTAAAACTGACCAATCATTTCGCGTTGTTGCTGAAAGTGCTATTCGTGCGCTACATCGTTGTAGTCCTTTGAAGTTACCCTATCGCGAATATCAAATTTGGAATGATATTACATTTAATTTCGATCCAAGCGAGGCCTTGGGACCTTAAAGTCGAAATGGAGCTGATTAAAAAAATGAGGAAACATGATATACAACTTATTGCGGAGACCTTCCGAACGGTTTTTGCCATTTCTATGTTTTACCTGGTTGTTGCGACTGCAGCTGCACAAGCCACGCTAAAGGTCGATATTAACAGTGGTAAGATGGAACCACTCCCAATAGCGCTACCTGACTTTTTCGGTTCAGAGATGAGGGCGATAACGTTGGGTCGCGATATTGCAACAGTAGTAGCATCCGACTTGGAGCGGTCTGGTTTATTCCGATTGATTGACTCAAAAGCATTTATCCAAGGACGAAATTCGTTGCGAGTAAGGCCTAGATTTCCGGCTTGGCGTCAGATAAATGCTCAAGCATTGGTAGTGGGTAGTACCGAATTAAGACCAAACGGGCAACTGCGGGTTGAATTTAGGCTTTGGGATGTGTTTGCCGGACAACAGCTTATAGGGTTGCGTACAGATACAGAGCCGCGGAATTGGCGACGTGTTGCGCACATTATAGCGGATGCAATTTATAAACGTATAACGGGTGAACAAGGTTATTTTGATACTAGAGTAGTATACGTCGCGGAAAGCGGGCCCGCTCTGAAACGCATTAAACGGTTGGCAATTATGGATCAAGATGGGGCTAATCACAGGTACCTGACGAGCGGAAGTAATTTAGTTTTGACCCCTCGTTTCTCGCCTACGGAGCAGGAAATTACATACCTGGAGTACCGTCCCGGCAAAAAACCAAGAGTTTATATTTTTAATATCGATACTGGCCAACGTGACGAACTGGGCGAATTTGATGGTATGACATTTGCGCCTCGGTATTCACCGGATGGGAAGAGCGTAATTATGTCGATGGCCCAAAATGGTAATTCTGATATATTTATAATGGATCTCCGTACACGGCGCGAGAAACAATTGACAAGACACCCATCCATCGACACGTCGCCCTCATTTTCTCCTGATGGCAGAAGAATTGTCTTTAATTCAGACCGTGGGGGGCGATCACAAATTTACGTAATGAACTCCGATGGTAGCAATCAAAAGAGAATTAGTTTTGGTAAAGGACAATATTCGACGCCAGTATGGTCGCCCCGTGGAGATTTAATTGCTTTTACCAAAAGCACTCCGGGGGAATTTGCTATTGGTGTTATGAAACCCAACGGAAATGGGGAAAGAATTATAACAAAAGGTTTTATAGTTGAAGGTCCGACCTGGTCTCCGAATGGCCGTGTATTGATGTTTTTTCGACAGCCACCTGCCGGCAAGGAGGGAGGTAAGCCAAAACTTTATTCTATTGATTTAACAGGCCATAATGAGAGGGAGGTCAAAACACCAACAGCTGCGTCAGATCCAGCTTGGTCGCCTCCAAAATGATTAAGTGTTGGCGGAATTTGAAAGTTAAGTTTTAAAGAAAGTTAGTTTTTAATAGTGAAGAAGTCTTTATTCAATTGATTGTTAAGCTTATGTTTTTCTAAAATGTGTTGATGAGAGGAACGTCAGATATGGACTGGAAAATCCTTACTACAGTTATAGCCGGGCTTGCGCTCGGTGCGTGCGAAACAACTCCCGACAATGTTGGTTCGGTTAAAGGCGGCGGAATTGCTAATAGCAAATCTCCACCGGCTTCGTTGGCACCGGTGAGTGTTATAAAAAATCGCCAATTATCAAATCTTGCACCTGGTGGAGTCCAAGCAGGCAGCCAAGAGGACTTGGTAACAAATATAGGTGATAGGGTATTTTTTGGATTAGATAGTGTTACATTATCAGCTGATGCTCGGTCGACGCTTGAAAAACAGGCACGATGGTTACGTCGTAATAAGAATGTTACGGTATCTGTTGCGGGTCATGCAGATGAACGCGGGACTCGCGAATATAATCTTGCGCTTGGTGAGCGTCGTGCGACAGCGGCTCGTGACTACTTAGTTGCTCTTGGGGTTAATCAGAACCGGATCAAAACTATAAGCTATGGGAAGGAACGGCCAATAGATGCGCGTTCTGTTGAGGATGCTTGGTCAAAAAATCGACGTAGCGTGACAACGGTAGATTAGATAGCCAACCTTTAATAAGAAGGGTCTAATTAATTGCTTCCTTGGTTAGCTGCGGAAATAATTATGAATCTTTCATTGTTTAATTCGAATTGGATTAAATCCGCTGCAATTACGTTTGGTGTAATTTTATGGGCAGCTTTGTTGCAACCAGTAAATGCGCAACAATCGCTTGATCTCATAAAACGTTTGGAGCGCTTCCAAAATGAGCTATCGACACTGCAAAAGTATGTTTACCGTGGCAATATTCGGCCAGCATTGAAGAATCTCAACGAGCAAACCAAACCATCATTAAATACGGCGCTTGCCAGGCTTTCGAATAGCATTACTCAGCTCGACGCAGAAATCAGGCGTTTAACAGGAACCAACGAGGAGTTAAATCATAAAATTTCTCGTTTACAAGCGCGACTTAATAAAATCGATGGAGACGTTGAATTTAGATTGAAAAAGCTGGAAAATCGTCTTATCCCAACGTCATTAACTGATCCTGTACCACCAAAGTTGCCAAAACAAAATAATAATCCCAATAAAGTCGCGTCGCCGTCTAAGGGGGTGTTAGTGGGGGCAGAAAGAGGAGTAAAACCTTTTGGATCTAAGACAAAGTCTTCGATAAAAGAGGTAAGCGTAAAAGAATCACCAAAAAAACAATTTGATAATGCGTATTCGCTTATCATTAAACAAAACCATGATGAAGCGGAGAAGGCATTTTCTGAGTTCATTAGTGCTCATCCCCAACACCCCTTTGCTTCAAATGCTTATTATTGGCTTGGTCGTACATTTTTTGTTAGAGAAGATTTCCGGCAGGCTGCCAGTACTTTTGCCGAGGGGTTTGAAAAATTTCCTCAAAGTAAAAAAGCCCCAGCAACACTGCTCAATTTGGGTATGTCATTATCTAAGTTGAGCAAGAACCAGGAGGCTTGTATTACCTATCAAAAACTACAAAAAAACTTTAATGAATTGAAAGGTCGTATAAAACGGCGATTGGACCGCGAACGCAGATTATCCAAATGCCGTCGCTAATCTTCACTTAAACCTGTTAAAACTCTTCTTATGAATCTTGATAACGAAAAACCGATTGGAGAGGAGGAATTCTCCAAACTTATGAGACCGCTTGGGCCATTTGAACGTCGTCCTGAATTAGCTATTGGATTTTCTGGAGGTCCTGATAGTACGGGGTTGTTAGCACTTGCGAGTCGCTGGGTGAAACGACGGAATGGGAAAATTTTTGCACTAACTGTTGATCATGGTTTAAGAGCAGATTCTTTGTCCGAAGCGAAAATCGCGCAAAATAATATTAGAGCGTTAGGGGTGTCAGGGCATATTTTATCGTGGGAGGGTCCTAAGCCTACCTCTGGTGTTCAAAATGCTGCGCGAGAGGCTCGTTATGCAATTATGTCGAGTTGGTGTTATCGTCGAGGTATTCTTCATTTATTACTAGCCCACCATGAGGAAGATCAAGCGGAAACCCTACTTCATCGACTAGGAAGAAAAACGGGAGCTGATGGATTGGCTGGTATGCCATGCATACGTGAGGCCAAAGATGTTAGAATTTTAAGGCCTTGTCTTTCAATCTCTCGAGCTAGGCTGTCGGGGGCAGCCAAAAACAGAGGCATTCGCTGGATAGAGGACCCCTCTAATAAAAATCGGGCTTATGCTCGAGTTAGACTAAGAAATTTATTGCCTTCGTTAGAGAAAGAGCGGATCTCGGCAGCTGCGTTGGCGGGTACTGCAAGGCGTTTAGCCGGTGTCCGAAAACTATTCGAGGATCAAACAGGGAAAAGTCTGGCGGATTCTGCTGAACTAAATAGTTTGGGATATGCCAAGATACATACCAAAGTTTTAAAAGAACTAGACCCGGAATTGGTCAGGAGAATTTTGGAGAGATTACTAGGTACTATTGGTGGGCATATTTATCCTATAAGGCGTTATCTCCTAGATAATTTAATTGGCAAACTCCAAAAAGAAGAATTATCTTTCCGGCGTACTCTAGCTGGATGTCTTATCCAAACGGAAAAGGATGATATTTTTATTATTCGAGAAGCGGCAAGGTGTGAAAATAAAGAAATCACTTCTGGAGTTTGGGTAGATTGGGACAGGCGCTTCCGAATTCGGGTTACCCGGCCCAATAAACACAAGGTTAGCAAATTTATTATCCAACCGCTCGGAGATAAATTATCGCGGAGTTTTAGAAAATTAGTAGGACATGTTGATTTGATTCAAGTTAATAGCGCTGTTCGAAAAGCACTACCATCCATTTGGGATGAGAATGGTCTGGTATGCGTCCCACATTTAGGCTATAGACGCGCGGAGGTAAATCCTGCTAGCGTGGCTCGAGTGCAGGTGGCATTTCAGCCCAAAAGATCGGCAACAAACGCTTCATTCCCTGTTGTATAATGGCTACCACCCACTATGTAATCTAGAATGGCGTAAAGTTTAGATAGATCGTGTTAATGAAAATTAGCAAAATAGCTTACATAAGGTTTTTGATGTGAATAATTTTAGTAAAAATATAGCGCTCTGGCTGATCGTTGGTCTTTTGCTAGTAGCACTCTTTAATCTCTTTCAGGAACCAAGCGGTAGGAGTGGACAGGTTGGGATACCTTTTTCCGATTTTCTGGCTGAGGTTGATAATGGCCAGGTTCGAGAGGTTACCATTAAGGGGAATGATATTTCCGGTACTTTTACAGATAGTCGTGGGTTTTCAACCTATGCGCCCAATGACCCTAACTTGGTAGAGAAGTTGACTAAACGTGGTGTGATTATTAATGCGCAGCCCACTGATAGTAATTCGCCATCGCTCGTTCAGATCTTAATTTCCTGGTTCCCAATGCTACTATTAATTGGGGTCTGGATATTCTTCATGAGACAGATGCAAGGCGGGGGCGGCAAAGCAATGGGCTTTGGAAAGTCACGTGCACGGATGCTGACGGAGCAATCGGGTAGGGTAACTTTTGAAGACGTTGCTGGTATTGATGAATCTAAAAC
>CAZCKO010000035.1:20339-22690 GCA_964499275.1 uncultured Rhodospirillaceae bacterium | reverse complement strand
CATCCCAACCCATTTCATATCCTCCGAATCGACGCGGCTGCGACATACGCAACAGACCCAGTCGTCGAAAGTCGTCAATTGTATCCACGGGTACCCTGCCAATTTCTTGTGCCTCTTCCGCTCGAATTCGTAAGATTGGTATCAGGGTTCGGGCTCGTTCAACCAACTCCCCTCTAGTAATGTGATCAATCTCAAGTTTGCCATCTGGCATAAGATCTTCTCCGTCTGCAAAAAATTGAGAGCAGGAAAACTTTATATTAGCTTAACGGTACGGACAGAGGTAATCCAATGTCAACGGACACTCTTTTAAATTTTATTGGGTGTATGATTTAATCTCATCTAATTGGTATAATGTTAAAACGATGGAGAGGACCGGATGGGTCGCAAGCACACGCGAATGTATGGACCAAATAGATTTAAGCTCGGTCTGTTCGGACAAAACTGCTCTGGAGGGCTCTCCATGTCAAAGGTCCCGGAACGTTGGGATGCAAGCTGGGAAAACAATCTAAAAGCAGCACAACTGGCGGATGAGTCTGGTATTGAATTTATCCTCCCGATTGGACGGTGGCATGGATATAAGGGTGAAACTGACACAGAAGGGACAACATTTGAAACCCTCACCTGGGCTTCGGGACTACTGGCAGCAACCCAACATGTTTGCGTATTTGGCACGGTTCATGTTGGTTTCTTAAATCCTGTCTTCGCGGCCAAGCAAATGGTAACGGCCGACCATATAGGAAAGGGCCGGTTTGGTCTCAACATGGTCTCGGGTTGGAATGCTGGGGAACATGAAATGTTTGGTGTGGGCCTCCGTCCTCAAGGTGAAAAATATGCCTTTACGGAAGAATGGGTAACCATACTCAAAAGAATTTGGGTTGAGGAGGAACCATTTGACTTTAAGGGAAAATATTTTGACCTTAAGGGTGTATTGCTAAAACCAAAACCCTGGGGTCACGAAAGACCAATCCTGGTCAGTGCTGGAAACTCACCATCGGGCAAGGCTTTTGCAGCCCGACATGCGGATTTTCTCTTTACAGCTATTATGGAATTTAACTCTCTCAAACCAAGTGTTATTGCGCTAAAAGAATCTTCCACATCAGAAAATGTAGGTGTCTTCGTGAGTGGTCATATGGTTACAAAACCAACGCGAAAAGAAGCCGAAGAGTACTACCACTATCTGGTTTATGAAATGGGTGATTGGGAGGCAGCAGAACACGCCGTTGCCATTAGGACAAAAGGCCGTGATACACCCCTTAAACTTCTAAAATCCTTAAAGGAAAGAATGATTAGCGGGGTTGGTACATACCCGATCATTGGTAGCTATGATGACGTCGTCGAACAATATGAAATGATGAGTAATTGTGGCGTAGACGGCATCGCCATCGGACTTACCAACTACATTACGGAATTTCCGGTATTAAGAGACGAAATTTTGCCACGTATGGAACGCCTTGGATTACGACAACCAGTCAGCGAATTTTGAAGACTAACTTACCACGAAAATGACGTGACTGGCTAAGCTTCTGAGCTTCAACCACCTCATCCAGTGAGAATAATTCGATTGTTGGCGGGGTTACTGCATCAGCTGCTATAAGCTCTAATACCCGCTCCAAGTGTGGGCGATCACGATAAACATTGGGCCGTAGCGAAACAAAGTCACTTGAAGGAGCTTCCAAACCGTTAGTTCCTGAAGCAATGAACGCTGCCCGACCACCCGGTCTCAGAATATCAAATGCTTTTTCTGCAACCTCACCTCCAACTGTATCAAAGACAACATCACAGTTAGAGACGACATCTCTGAAATCCTGTGCGTTATAGTCGATAACCTCATCAGCTCCCAAATTACGAACATATTCAACGTTTGCAGCACTTGTCGTGCTAATCACGTGTGCACCAATATGTTTTGCGAGCTGGATGCCGAACCCAGCTACACCGCCCGCACCACCCTGAATTAAAATACTTTCTCCAGATTTGAGGGCGAGCGTATCTTCAATTGAAATTACAGCCGTCAGCCCGATGAGCGCTAATGCCGCGATATTAATGTGCGATAGCTCGGCTGGTTTGTGTGCACATAGTGCCGCGTTCATCGCAATTTTTTCGCAATAGGTGCCTTCCTGTCCCACCTCGCAGACTCCAAAAACTTCATCCCCTGTAACAATGTCTGTGACACCCTCACCAACTTCACAGACCGTTCCTGAAAAATCTCGGCCCAGAATATACGGAAAGTAGGGCACCTGCTTATACGCCCCTTCACGAACTTTCCAATCCGCACCATTTACAGATGCCGCATGGATGTCGATAACGATTTCTTCAGCCTTTGCTACCGGATCAGGTAGTTCTCCTAATTTGAT
>CAZCKO010000035.1:0-20239 GCA_964499275.1 uncultured Rhodospirillaceae bacterium | reverse complement strand
ACAACTTGAGAAATATAGTAGCCGTCGACTTTATTTCCTACCCGCTTGAAAACGGGCACCCGCTTTGCCGACACCTTGGATACCGACTTGACGTTATCGTCAGGCCGCGACATGTAAAAATAGCCATCATACAACGCTTTGAGATATTTTGGATTATTCTTCCCAATTAAATTGTGAAGCGTGGCGGTACTAACCAGCCGACTGGTTCCTCCAGTTTTAGCCGAACGCAAACAAAAAAGTGCAAAGACGTCAGTAGTATCGGTGTGAAAGTCTAGCTCGCCACCGCGATGGTTAGTACGCAGTTGTTTGCGCCTAATAATATGATCGAGCTCAGGTTTAGGCGCCTTTTTTTGATCGCTTAAATCAATAACATGGTTGATCCAGTCACCCTGTATACTTTGCGGGATCAGTTTGCCGAAGTAAGAACATAGACCAAGGCTGATGTATTTAATTTCATTCTCATTATATCTTTCAACCGGAACACCCTTTATGACGACAAACCCGCGTCCATTGCCGACTTCATTAACTAACTTGCCAAATGCATTGCTAAGATTTGGGAGGGGAAATTCTTTTTCTGTAACCTGATGGAAAGGTAAACCTTTTTTTATGGCCTGATCGAGCGCCAATTTGATCTCCCGTAGGTCCTTAGCCTCCAGTCGAAAAACCCAGTCATCATTATCCACAAAATCGCGGCCCCGCCAGGCTTCCGGCCCGATTATTGTCTCAAATTGATTACCCATAATGACCCCGAAAACAGTTTTTATAAACGGATTTCACCAAGATAAATGCTTTCTCCCAACTCTGCCTCTACGGTCTTCTTCTCAAACCCTGCTGCCTTGATCTCCACGTTATATTTTCCGCTATTTGTTTTGAGTTTATCAAACTTGAAGTCCCCATAAATGTCAGATTTAGTCTCAGCAATCCTAATATTATCCTTTGAGAGGGTAACTGACGCCCCTTCCACGCAATCAACAACATCCCCGGACACCGCTGAAATACTGCCGCCAACAAAAGCCTTATTATACCTCCAAAGATTCCGATACCAGACACGCGGCTTGGTATTTAACTCAGGTTCGATAACCTCGAGGTCTTCTTCTTTAGCCATTTTAGTCATCATGGCATCTTCTTGTTTAACCGCTTTCATTGCACCGGTCGGACAGGATTGTTGTCCCCTTGTCTGCTTCCAGCCCTGATCCAAAAGATGGGCATCAAATGTCCATATTTGCGGAAGCTCTAAATCTTCATTCCACCAGATGTGGCCATAGGGACACGCATCTACCAAATCTCTGCGTCCCTTCGCTTTTTCTGGATCAATCAAGACAATTCCATCAGGGCGCTTTGTAATAGAGCCGTCACCCCCGGCTGCCTTAATACAGGGCCCATCGTCACAGTGGTTGCACATGGTTGGCACGTAAGCAATATCCATAAAAGGGGGCTGGCCTCGCTCTTTTTGCTTGATGTCAATCCAACGATGACCATGTTTAGGCATAGGAGCTGAATAACCGGGCCAATCATTATCTATATGTTCATCCATTGTGGCGAGTGTACAGTTATTGCAGTTTGTACATTCAGCAACATCGATAATTAGGTTCCATTTAGACATTAGACCAATCCTTACTCAGCTGCGGCGACACCCTCTTGGTGTCCATCAATAAAGGCTGCAGAGACGAAATTCGTATCACCGTTCCATATCTCAATTTCAACCAAGGCATTTGCCCCAGCCAGGGAGTGAGTAGACTGCGTCTGTGTTTTATCGGGCGTCAAAAGATTTAGACATCCCCCACGATCAACTGACTTCCCAGGTTCTCCCATTGGTTCATAAAGGGCCGACGATTCGTACCCGTGACACACTCCACGCTGCAAACGCGAAGTTGGCAGGGCGGCACAAATAACACAGCCCCGTTCATTATATACCCTTACCAGATCATCCTTTTTGATGCCGCGGTCTTCAGCATCCTCAGTATTTATTCGGATCACCCAGTAATACCATCCATCAACCAACACCCGGTGATCAGGAATATTTAATAAGAAGCTATCTTTCCCATCGCCCTGTGTATGAAAGCTAAATTTTGAGTGTGGGGTAAGCATTTGCAACGGAAAGTTTTTGAATTTTTCCCCACTGTGTGGACCTTCCCATGCGGGCTCATACTTTACAATCGGCGGTCGCTCGGGGTCGGCAAACCGTTTTAAGCTGTTACATTCAAACTCAAGTTTTCCTGACTGAGTCTGTAATCCTTTTAAATATTCTTCGGTATAATCGGACGGTAATGGTTGAGGTTCAGGCACATCTTTTTTTCGTCCCTCCCAGAACCAACGAAAAGAGACAGGTGCCCGAAAGGCCTCTTTCTCGGTTGGTACAACAAAGTACCCTTTCTTGATAAATTTTTTCCAGGAAATTTTTGACGGGAGATCTGAGGCATCAAACTGACGTTTAACCCAGTCGATTTCATTTATACCTTCGGAGAAATAATTTGAAAGTCCCAGCTTTTTACAGATTTCATTGAATATCCAAAAGTCAGACTTTGACTCCCCCAACGGCTTAATCGCTGGAGCCTGGAACACTATAACTCTATGATTAAGCTGCTGTTGACCATGATGCCCATACCCCCCTAAACCGGCCCATTCGCTGATATCGGGGCGTTCAAAATTGGTACAGGCCGGTAAGATGATATCAGCGAATTTTGCTTCACCCTCGTTCCAAATTGACTGATTTACAACAAACTCCAGATTTTCAGACTGGTACATTTTGACCCAGCGGTTGGTGTTGTTCATTGTTGCAAGGATGGATCCCCCATACTTATACAACATTCGGACAGGAGCATGCCCCGGTGCCGGGTAAACCATTTTCCCAAATTGATGTTCTATAGATTTACCCACCCATGGCTGCCCCTCCGCCTTTCCATTGAGAATTGCCTCGGGCATTTTAATTCTTGGAATTTTCTGAAACGAAGCGTTCATCGTAGGCAATTGTGGCATACGCTGATAAAGCTCTACCGGCATTGAGGTGTTTTCTAAATCACCTGACATTCCACCATCAGCATAGCCCGGAAAATAAAAGTTAAAATCTAATGGGCAACCCCATTGTAGGTTACCCATATTAACCCCCGGTTTGCCCAGACCTTGCATTGCAACAAGGCAAACCATCACTCGCGCCCACTGAATGCCAGTCTGATTACGACAAGCTCCGCCGTGTCCGTTACCCCAACCACCCGGAGCCAAATATACGCGCTTGGACCCCCATTCCCGGGCCAGCGCCCGTACGTCTTTTGCTGGCACTCCGGTTTCCGCTTCCTGCCATTCGGGCGTTTTGGGTATTCCATCGTCATTACCAATTAAATATGACTTCCAAACATCAAAACCCTCTGTATGGGATTCTACATACTCTTTGTCGTAAAGATCTTCCTTGATCCATACGTAGGCAATAGCCATCGCCATGGCCACAGATGTCGTGGGCTTCGGAGCAAACCACTTACCAGGCAAAAATTGTGCCGATGCGTTGTAGTATGGATCTACGTGCACCACGTCGATGCCGAGATCCGGATTCTTAAGCCATTGCCGTCGAACAGTACCCTCCTGCGCACCATAGGATCCACTGGTTGTTTCCGGATCTGCAGACCAGAAGACGACCAAATCGCAATTTTGGAGACAATCTTCCACAGTACCATAGGTTTCAGACTGGCCAACACGCAGGCTATGCCCCCAGTGATGCACGGCTCCCCAATACCACCCCTCCCAACTATCCGGATTATGATGAAGATGGGTAGTGCCAATTGCGTTTCGGAACCGATAAAGAGCACTAAGATAATAGCCAATATTTCCCCAGGTGTGGTGGGACCCGTGAGAGTTCGCAATTGAACCTGGGCCATGGACGCGCTTCTGACGTTTTATTTCGGTTGCAACAATATCAATAGCGTCCTCCCAAGAAATTCTTTCATACCCGGAAATACCTCTATTCTGGGGATTTCTTTCCCCTTCAGGATCAAAATCCACCCTTTTCATGGGATAAAGCAGACGGTCGGGTGAATGCACGATTGACTTGGCGTTCTGTCCATGGGGCGCCAAAGTTGTTTTTCGTGGGGGCGTGAACTCCATTCCACGCGCCTTAATCGTCCAGGGCTGCGGATCATCATCAGCGAGATCAATCGGTATCAAGCGGATAATTTTTTCATCCTTAACGTCGACAAAAACCGGACCACCGTTAGTCATGTTTACGGTTCGCTTTGTACCGTCGCCAGCCACAGAACCCCAATTCCAACCAATACTCTGGGTCATCATCGTGGTCTGAGCAAACCAGTTGGCTAGCCCATCATCGCCGTCCATTTTGAGTTTAAAGTCTTTAAGGGCATTGATCTGTTCTAACCAGTCGATCGGAGGCATCAATAAATTTACTGCAAGGCTTTCTGTTTTAAATGACATACAGATATCGGCATCAGGATTAATCCCCCGTTTTGAAGATATTTTCCCATCTTGAAACGTAAAACATCTTCCCACCGTATCATCCCACGTCTTTATCTGGGCTGACATATTCTTTTTCCGCAACCGTTCAGCGAATGCGGGATAGCGCCAGGCGGTATATTTTAAAAGGATGTGCAGCCCTAAAAGTATCCAGGACAAACGCATTTTACGCTCCTATTTTTCATTATGTTGAGATCAAGTCGTTATGATTTATCGTAAATGTTTTAATCCTAAAGTTTATGAGCGGAGCCAAGCCGTTCCCCAAAGATTTAACGTTCGTTCTTCATGCGGCCATTCGCGCGGTGCCTGATCCCACGTCATCGTTTCAATCTCGGCGGAGATCTCAACTTTATTACCATCCGGATCTTCAACAAAAATAAAAAGATTATTTCCGGCACCATGACGACCGGCACCCCATACTATAGGAATACGCCGGTCAGAAAAATGATCGCCCCAGTCACGGATATCGTTCCAGCATTTACTTTCAAAACAAAAATGATCAAGACGTGCCTCGGGAGCCCGAAACAATCCAAGGCTGTGATGTTCAGGATCAGACCGCATAAAGCAGGCAGTTGGATCTCGTTCAATGTCTAGGACTGTATCTGACTTTCGAAAACCTATCGTATCGGTAAAGAAAGACACCTGCTTCGCTAATTGGGTGGTCGCAAACACAATATGCTGGAGCCTGCCAGGCAACTTATCTTTTCCAGACATGTCGTCACCTAACAACCCAAAGGCAAACACATTCCCATCAAAATCAGTTACTGAAACGGCACCATCCATAAAAAAAGGTGTTTTAAATTTTTGAATTTCATACCCTGAAGCTTCCATAGCCTCGGAAACTTCAACAAGCTGTCTTTGATCAGCCACAGCGTATGATGAAAACGCAACCTGTGACTTCTTTCCAGGCAAAATCAAAAGGTTCCTCTCTGCCCCACTTAAAATGTAACCATCACCGAAATTTTTCTTGTCATAACCCATCGCCTTTACATACCAGTCCGCTAGCTCATCCGGCTGTTCGCTGGTAAGAGCAAAATGGTGTAGTCGTGCAGGCCATATTTTTTTATTTTCAGCCAATAATCCGATCCTATATTATGTATATCAGGGCTTGAATTAAGCCTTAATACCTACTTGTCCAAAAATTGAAGCAAGCTATTCCAAAATCACATCACCCTTCAGGATGTATCCTGTGTTTTTTAAGAAATTCAATCATAAAGCGGTCAAAAAGCCAGGGTTGTTCTAGCTGGCAGGCATGCCCGGCGCCAGGTAAGGTTTTCAACTCACAATTAGGAATACGCCCCTGCAAATCAAAGGCCCTTTGGTGAGAATTATCCTCGCTTCCTGTTAAAATAATTGTAGGACATGAAATCCCCGTGTGGTGTTCCTCAGTCTCCTCGGCCATCATGGCTTCAAATTGATGGATAATTGTTTGAGCATCCGCCGTATTATTTCGTTCGGCAAAGAGGTCGGCAAAATAGTGTGCCATCGGCGTCGTGCGAAAGGCGGCACTCATATCCTGAAATGAATACTCCCAGCGATAATTCACACCCTTGGTTTCATATTGTTTGATACGGCCTGGTGCAAAGGGCTTTCCTGGATTGTAGCCGGTACCCGATAAAATTAGGGCAGATGTCTTATCGGGTCTTCGGTGATACATGTAAGGGGCAATTGCGGAGCCAACCGAACAGCCAACCAAAATAGTTTTTTCACCTTCCCCCACAGCTTCATCGACTGCGTCCCAGCACCCCTCCGCCATATCTTCCATCCTAAGTCCTTTATCTGCTTTAGGGGAACGACCATAACCTGGTATATCGATAGCAACACAACGATACCAAGTGGAAAAATGCGCCATCTGGTAAAGCCAACAGGATTGGTCCAAGGGATTGGGATGCACAAATGCTATTACTGGGCCCTTTCGACCCATTTGCTCGTAATATAATGGGCCGTGAATGCGGTCTGCCATTGCTGCCTCTTCCATAGAAAGATTAATCTATTTAAACCTAGGCACCTATTATTCATGCTGCAAGAGGTAATAGGTGATTGGACGAAACGTGCGCTACGCGTTACCGTCATAAATTGTATTTAAACTCTGATGAAAAATTTAGCGGAGCAAAAATGGCCGATTTTACAGATCAAAAGTTTGATTATGTGATTGTTGGCGGGGGTTCGGCAGGTTGCGTCATTGCTAGCCGCCTAAGTGAACGATCACAAAACAAGGTACTACTACTTGAGGCTGGCGAGGATTTTATTCCGGGGGCTGAGCCAACAGAAATTCGCGATACCTTTGCAGGCACTGCGCATAGTAATCCTCGATTTACCTGGACGGGTCAGACCGTCACCTGGGGACCACGCCCTGGTAATCAGCCCGATAATCGGAAGGCCGTCCGTTACGCACAAGGCAGAGTAATCGGTGGAGGCTCTTCTGTTAATGGAATGATCTCAATTCGCGGTGTGCCATGGGATTACGATGGTTGGGTTGAGCGCGGAGCCAAGGGGTGGGGATGGAAAGACGTGCTACCATTTTTTAAAAAGCAAGAGACAGATGCCGACTTTGATGGTCCATTGCATGGAAAGGATGGACCGATGGAAGTCCGGCGTATCTCAGCAGATCGTTGGCCAGGCTTTACAAAGGGATTTGTAGAGGCGGTGAAACAAGAAGGATGGGAGGACCTGAAAGACAAGAATGCTGTTTTTGACGATGGCTACTTCCCTATAGCGGTTGCTAATAAGGAGGGCCGCCGAACTTCAACTGCGACGGCCTACCTTACAGATCCGGTCCGTGCGCGACCAAACTTCAATATTCTCGGCGAAGTATTAGTAGAGAAAGCTGTGTTCTCGGGTACTAGAGTAACAGGTGTTCGCGTGCATCGAAGAGGTGAGGTGTTTGATATTCAAGCAAATGAGGTGATTTTTAGTTCGGGCGCCCTGCATTCTCCGGCTTTGCTGCTGCGATCCGGTATTGGGCCTGCAAAGGAGTTAATGGAATATGGGATCGATGTTATTGCTGATCGAGCAGGCGTGGGTAAAAATCTAATGGAACATCCTGGCGTTAATTTCGGGTGTTATATGAAACCCGGGGCTCGTCTGCCAATTGACCTTCGGCTGCCAATGTACGCCGGTATGAGATGGTCATCCGGTCTGGAAGATTGCCCCCGAGGGGATATGTACATGATCCCTATGAACAAGTCGTTTTGGCATGCCGTGGGTTCTCGAATTGGGCTCATGATGCTTTGGGTTAACAAATCCTATTCAACGGGGGAAGTGAGTCTAAACCCTAATGACCTGATGGGTACCCCGAAAGCAGATTTTAATATGTGTTCAGATCCACGTGATCTGGAACGTCTCAAGATAGGTACCCGCCTGATGGCGAAGGTATGTGATGCTCCTGCATTAAAAAATTTCCTCCACGACGTATTTCCTATCAGTTACAGTGATCGAGCAAGGCGCTACGCCGTTTATAATACGTCTAATAAGTTCCAGACGTGGGTAGGAGGCCAAGCTATGGATGCGTCGGGTTGGTTAAGGCGCCAGATCATCCGTAACTGGGTCTCAGACGGCCTGACAATCAAAGACCTTTTAGAGGACGATGACATCCTGACCTCTTGGATACATAAGACCGTCTTAGGTCATTACCATGCCTCTTGTTCTAATCGAATGGGTGCGCCCAATGACCCGAGTGCAGTTACAGACCCATCAGCACGTGTATATGGTGTGGAAGGAATTCGCGTAGCGGATGCTTCCATAATGCCGGCAGTTCCATGCGCAAATACTAACTTCCCCACCATCATGATAGGTGAAAAGGTCGCGGCAACTATATTGAATGAGGGCTGACAGAAAGTAATGTCCCTCATCAATAATTATATTGAATTTGACTATTTTTTTTAAAGAGCGTTCGAGGGTAAGTTCGATATGACAGATAACAATAGTATGGACAAGGCACAAACGGGTGGCCCTGTTTCCAATGAATTTTTAGCGGACCTGGCAGCAGCGAGCCGAATTTTGGCAGCTAGGGGAGTAGTCGATGCATTTGGACATGTTTCAATCCGTCACCCTGATACACCCGACCGATATTTCATGTGTCGTGCCAAGGCCCCAGCGCTGGCCGAGCCAGAAGACATTATTGAGTATAATCTCGATAGCGAGCCCTGCGATGCAAACGGTCGGGGCAGTTTTCTAGAGCGTTTTATTCATGGTGAGATATACAAAGCCAGGCCCGACCTCAACTCAGTTGTACACAGCCATTCACCATCTGTAATTCCCTTCGGGTTAGTTGATACCAAAATAGAGGCAATGTTTCATAATGCAGCCTTTCTTGCAGCTGGAGTACCTATATTTGATATTAGTGAAAATTATGGGGCTACTGATATGCTGGTCAGCGACGGAGATAAAGGAAGAACATTTGCAGAATGTTTAGGAGGGCAAGACGTGGCACTAATGCGTGCACATGGTTCGGTCGCCTGTGGGGCAACCCTGCAACTGGCAGTGTTTCGGGCTGTTTTTACAGAAGTAAATTCACGCATCCAACACTGGACGATGGATCTAGCAGATGGGAGGCCTATAGCGGCGCTTAGCGAAGAGGAGGGAGTTCTTGCTGACGTTCCCAATTATGGCGCCTGCATGCGTGCTTGGGATTTGTGGCGTCGTGAAATTCGAGCTGAGACCAATTGGTAAAAAGGGGAGGTATTATTGATGAGTGCTACAGCAGACCAGAAGAATAACCTAGTTAAATGCATTCGAATGCTGGAGAAATCAGGCATAGTCGATTATAACGGTCATGGAAGTATACGTCTTCCTGAGGACCGCATTCTTATTAATATTGGTAATCGCCAACGCAGTACCCTCACAAATGACGATCTTTGTATTATTGACTTTGATGGAAATCTGCTTGATGGGGATGGCAATCCGCCGTTAGAGTTTCACCTTCATGCTGGGATATACAAAGCGAGACCTGAAGCCGGTGCGGTTATTCATTGTCACCCAAAATGGTCAACAATCCTCACGACGGCAGGACAAACTTACATGCCAGTATACGCGCAGGGTTCCTTGGTCTATCCATTGCCGATGTTGGATTCACCGGATTCAATTAACAATGTTAAAATGGCTACTGCACTGACTGATATTCTTGGCGATCGTCCTGCCGCAGTTATGAAAGCTCACGGTGCTGTAACCCTCGGAGAAACAATTGTTGATGCATTTGTTCTTATGAATTATTTGGAGGACAATGCAGAAAGACAATATCTGGCGAGCCAAATTGGCACACCTTATTCGTTCACTCAGGCAGAATTAGATTTGTGTAAAGAAAAGCTGTGGACCCCCGGCCTTTTTCAACGGACATGGGATCATTTTAGTGCCAAAATGAATTGAAACTCTTCATTTAATTTTTACTAGGACCGTTAAATTGATCGACCGAGAAAAATTCTATATGGCGGGAGTTATGGGCTGGCCCGTTATGCATTCACGATCACCAATAATGCATAACTATTGGATGAAACAACAAGGAATACAGGGTAGGTACGTCTTCCTAGGAATTATGCCAGAAGGCTTAGAATCAGCTCTTAGGGCTCTTCATCCGCTAGGTTTTTCAGGGTGCAACCTCACGATACCGCACAAACTGGATGCAATGACAATAGTGGACGAGGTCGATGATACCGCAAGAAAAATTGGCGCGATAAGTTGTGTCATTGTTGGGGAAGACGGCACACTATTTGGTACCAATAACGATTGGCTGGGTTTTTTGGGCAACCTCAAACAGCAGCAGCCAGACTGGAGGGCTGATTCCGGTCCCTGCACGGTGATTGGCGCTGGCGGGGGTGGGCGCGCGGTTGTTTATGGTTTGTTAGAGGAAGGGGCAAAGGAGGTACGCCTTGTTAACCGTACCCAACATAAAGCTGAAAGAATAGCAGAAGATTTTAACGGACCCATATCGGTATACCCTTGGAAGGAACGGCACTCCCTTCTGGAAGGAGCTACGACAGTCGTTAACGTGACCAATCAGGGCATGGTTGGTGAAACTCCTTTGGACATTACTCTGGACAAATTGGCGCCCGACGCTTTAGCGGCAGACATTATCTATACACCACTAGAATCGCCTTTCCTAGCAGCGGCTTGTGAACGTCAGAACAAAACCGTTAATGGTTTGGGAATGCTGATCCATCAAGGCCCACCAGCTTGGGAAAAATGGTTTGGTTTGAGTCCGACAGTAACAGAAGAACTGCAGGAAATGATGGTACGGAGTATCTTAGGGGGCTAAAAATATCCATCATTCCAGCTTGAATAAACCTTTTTCTTCAAGCAGCAACTTGCCATGGTTCGATAGATACAGGGTGCATCTCATAAACGGTCCAATATTCCATTTCGAATGCTGAATTTAAGGAAATACCCTCTGCCTCAGCGCGATCACTAGCTAAATCCTGAGCTACTTCACGCGCATGAATTTGACGCTCCTCCTCCGACCAACAACGGTAGAGAGGCCACTCCTCAGAATACTCATTAACCCATTTACACCCCGTCATTTCCGAAAGCAACGTGGACACCAAATGGTTATTTTGATCTCCCTGCAATGTTGCGCCGCGAATAAACCCTTCATCATCAGTAGAGGCGAAAAACAAGATACCACTAATTTGATCATATATTCTGCAACCACGGTGACTTAAATTAAGTTTGAGTGGAAATATCCGGCTGCTATTCCACGCATACAGCTGACTTATCGGTATCTTCTGAGTTGGTAAAAAATCAGTATACATACATATCTCCTATATTTTTATTCAATTTCGCCACGTTTCTAATGTTGACATAATCATAAGTTTATTATACGTCATTTTTCGGGGTATTAAATAAAGAGGTTTTATTTGGCTTATACTAAGTTGAGGGATATTTTAGACCTCGCCCTAGAGCTAAAGGTTAGCTCTCTGGGATTAACCATTGAGCAAATGATGGTAAGCACTGGCCGGAGCCGGAAAACGGTTGAGCGAATGCTCCAGGGTTTAACGGAACTAGGCATGGAGGCGGAGCCCAGCCGATTAGAAAGTGACCACCATCTGACCAAACGATGGCGATTAAAAATGGAGTTCCCGCAATCGCTAATAGCTTTGGAGCCCAGCGAGCGTGCAGCTCTAGAGCGTCATCTTCATTCTCTAACGGCGGGCCAACCAGCTAAAGCAATAGCAAAGTTGCTAGTAAATCAGAAGTCACTTTCTAACCACTTGGCTATTGATGAAGAAGAACTAATTCAACGAACAGCCCATATTGGGCGCACCGGCCCACGTACTCAAGCTAGCGAAGCTCATATGCCAATCTTTGAACGCGCAATTCAGGGTTTTGAAAAGTTGGAACTTTTCTATCGATCACAGGGGCGTCGCCGTGCAACCTGGAGAACTGTCAATCCCCTTGGGCTTTTATTCGGTCGATTTGGTTATCTTGTGGCATCACGTAATGGTAACCCCGCAACTTATCGCCTCGACCTCATACAGGACGTTCGACCAACCGGATCAATTTTTGAAGCGAATACTGATTGGGATATGAAAGATTGGGCTGCTCGAAGCTTTGGAATCTATCACGGTGACGATATTATAGATATTCGACTACATTTTTCAGGCGAAGCCGCTAAGCGCGCCGAAAAAATCCTGTTTCATAAAAGTCAAAAAATGCAACGTGGGAGAGGTGGATTAATTTTAAAGCTACGTTGCCAAGGTCATCGTGAATTGATCCATGAACTTTGTCATCCTGACTGGTTAGGTCAGGTAAAAATTGAGGCACCAGAATCACTGCGTATTGAATTCGACAACTACATTCAAAATCTCAGAAGTGTAACGAATTAAAATTGGCGGAGGGAGAGGGATTCGAACCCTCGATACGGTTGCCCGCATACACGCTTTCCAAGCGTGCGCCTTCAGCCACTCGGCCACCCCTCCGGAGGACGCAATCTAACATCGTTCATAAATATCGCAAATTTATAGATATTGAATGATTAAATAGTGCTATTGCAGCAAAGACCTCCCCTAGCTAGGATCCTAAAACTTTACATAATTTTACATAATTTAGGGACGGTTACATGGGGATTTTCCGTTTCATCGGCTATGGTTTTATCAGTTTAGCAATAGCTGCACTGGGTTATGAGGGGGCTCAAGCAATCGCAAATGATGGTTGGCAGATTTTTGCCCTTGGAGAGCTATGGTTCAAACTTGACGCTCAAAGTATCAACATCAGTCAATCAAGTATTCAACGTTACATCTCGCCGTGGGTTTGGGAGCCGATGATTACATCGATCCTACTATGTCCCTGCTGGACCATATTTGGTGGTCTTGGGCTAATATTCATTTGGTTAGGGGGCAAAAGCTTGCGCCGCAAACGGTGGCTTCAATAGATGTCTTTGGTTTATCAATCACTGCTGATACGAAGTGCATCAATAAATGCTGACTGTGGAATTTCAACAGAACCAAACTGGCGCATCCGTTTTTTACCTTCTTTTTGTTTCTCTAATAACTTTCGCTTTCGAGAAACGTCGCCCCCGTAACATTTCGCAGTAACATCTTTGCGCATTGCACTAATAGTCTCACGCGCTATGACTTTACCGCCAATAGCCGCTTGGATAGGAATTTTAAATAGTTGACGGGGTACCAAGTCTTTGAGACGACTGCAGATACCTCGACCTCGATATTCTGATTGGGTTCGATGCACTATCATGGACAGCGCATCAACTGGTTCAGCATTAACCAAAATAGAAACTTTAACTAGTTCTCCCTTCCGATAACCTTCAAGCTGATAATCAAAGCTGGCGTAGCCACGCGATACCGATTTCAGACGATCATAAAAATCAAATACCACTTCATTGAGTGGAAGTTTATAAACAGCCATAGCCCGGGTGCCTGCATATGTTAACTCTATTTGCTCACCCCGGCGTTCTTGGCATAAAGCGAGGACAGGGCCAAGGAAATCATCGGGCACCAAAATAGTAGCCCTTATCCATGGCTCTTCAACATTTTCAATATGGGTTGGGTCCGGCCAATCCGTAGGATTATGAATTTCTTCTGTTTGGTCATTCTTTAAATGCACACGATAAATCACTGATGGCGCTGTCGTAATGAGATCAAGATTAAATTCGCGCTGTAGACGTTCCTGAACAATTTCAAGATGAAGTAAACCCAAAAATCCACACCTAAACCCGAAGCCAAGGGCCGCAGATGTCTCTGCCTCATAATGAAAACTAGAATCATTTAATCGGAGCTTAGCAAGGCTATCACGTAAACCTTCGTAATCCGCGGCATCAACCGGAAATAAACCACAAAAAACCACCGGCACAGAAGGCTGGAAACCCGGTAATGGCTCAGTTACCGGTGACTTTTCCTCAATAATCGTATCACCTACTTGAGTTTCTGAAACGTGTTTTATGGAAGCAGTAATAAACCCGACTTCTCCCGGGTATAATGTATCTATATCTTGACGCTTGGGCGAAAAAACGCCGACACTATCAATTGGATGAACGGCATCAGTCGCCATAAACCGGACCTTCATGCCACGTTTAAGGGCCCCATCTTTAATGCGAACCAGCACTATTACACCGAGATATGCGTCATACCAGCTATCGACCAATAAAGCCTTTAAGGGCGCTGCTTCATCCCCGGTAGGTGAAGGTAAACATTTAACTATCGTTTCCAAGACCTCACCAACTCCAACTCCAGTTTTTGCTGAGATCTCAACAGCATCTGAAGCGTCAAGACCTATAACCTCTTCAATCTGGTCGCGTATACGCTTTGGTTCTGCCGCCGGAAGATCGATTTTATTCAAGACGGGAATGATTTCATGATCGGAATCTAGAGCCAGATAAACGTTGGCCAGTGTTTGAGCTTCAACCCCTTGACTGGCATCAACAACTAAAAGGGAACCCTCACACGCCGCAAGTGAGCGACTGACTTCATAGGTAAAATCCACATGACCCGGCGTATCCATTAGATTTAACTGATAAATTTCTCCATTTTTTGCTTTATATTTCAGCCTAACAGTTTGTGCTTTGATCGTTATTCCTCTTTCACGCTCAATATCCATCGTATCAAGCATTTGTTCTTTTAGTTCTCGCTCAGAGACGCCACCACATAGTTGTATCAGCCTATCGGCAAGCGTCGATTTTCCATGATCAATATGTGCAACAATAGAAAAATTACGAATGTGGGAAAGCTCAGACATCTAAAAAACTCTATTTTGACTCATCAGCCATCGCAATAGCCAAAAGATAATCATGCCACGCCTTGTCAGCAAGCATTCTAAGACGCTAACTACACAGCAATGCAAGTTGAAATTCTTATTTAACTCCTAGCAATCAAAATGAAAAATTAACTCCTTAGAGTTCCTCCTGTTAATTTTGAAACATTAGCTAAGATTTTATCAGCAACAGAGTCGATTTCCTTTTCAGTCATTGTCGCTCTTGTAGGTTGCATGGTGACCGTTACAGCGAGGGATTTTTTGCCATCACCAACACCCTCTCGATACACGTCAAATAACTCCGCGTTAGTTATCAAATTTCGGTCGACGACTGTAATCGCACGTAAAACATTACCTGCTTCAACACCCTCATCCACTAGAAAAGCAAAGTCACGCCTAACAGATTGGAATTGAGACAGGGAAAGCAGTGGCTTAGCCTTAGCACGCTGGGACCTACTTGACGGTAATCGATCTACAAAAGCTTCAAACGCTGCAATAGGTCCTTCTACATTCAGAGCTGAACAAACACTGGGGTGTAATTCACCAAATTGCGCAATTACTGTGCTACCAAGACACAAGCTGCCAGACCTTCCGGGGTGGTACCAGCTGGGAGTATCTTTTGTTACCTTTAGTTTGTCCACCATGGCCCCAGCAGCAGACAAGGCGGCCAAAACATCTGCTTTAGCGTGGAAAACATCTACCGGCTCCGCACTTTCAATCCAACTACGTGGGTTTGTATGCCCAGAGCGCACTCCTCCAGCGACTGTAGTTTGTCCCTCTGGTGAATCATTAGCATATTGTGGCCCAACCTCAAACAAAGTGAGATTTTCTATACCTCGCGACTGATTTCGCGATATAGCTGTAATTAAATTAGGTAGAATAGATGGTCGCATTGTTTCCAAATCAGTACTGATCGGGTTATCAAGACGCAACTCATCAGGAATATTACCAAAAAGCGAAGCCGTTTTCGTATCCAGGAACGAATAGGTTACAGCCTCGACCAATCCCCGTGCCGCCAAAATCCGTCGAACATTTTCAACACGCTGTTGTTCGGGATTCCGCGCGGGCATGGATACCACTGCGTCATTTGGCAACGGCAAAGCCGGTATATGATCATAACCATGGATTCGCAGCACCTCCTCAACCAAATCTGCCTCTCCTTCAATATCGGGGCGCCATGGTGGGATCCGACATTTAATTTCTTTGCCAGCCAGCTCTGGCTCAAATCCGAGTAATGACAAAATTTCTTCTTGCTTTTTGGCCGGCAACTCCAGTCCACCAAGTGACATGACCCTCGAAACCCGAAGTTTTTCTTCCCGGTCCCATACCGGGGCGTCACCGGCGATAGTTAATGTTGAAGCTTCACCACCACAAATATCTAAGATCATTTTGCTAGCAATATTCGTACCCCACTCTATGGAAGTTGGATCAATCCCACGCTCAAAACGATAACGAGCATCTGAGATAATTCCGAGCTTGCGACCAGTTTCAGAGACGCGGATAGGATCAAATAATGCGACTTCTAAAAATACGCTTGTTGTTTCCGCACTGCAGCCGGAGGAAGAACCACCCATGACACCTCCAAGACCCTGAGGCCCAGTGTCATCCGCTATAATTATCATCCCATCCTCGAGCTGATATTCATTTTCGTCCAACGCTTCTAGCGTTTCGCCGGAACGCGCAAATCTCATGGTGAGATTACCGCTTATCTTATCAGCGTCAAAAACATGTAGAGGCCGGCCCAGATTAAATGTTGACCAGTTCGTAATATCTACTAGCGCAGAAATAGGCCGCAGGCCTATAGATTTTAACCGAGTTTTCAGCCATTCCGGACTCTCTGGATTTGTAACATTTTTGAACGTTCGACCAACAACGACGGGGCAGGCATTATCAAAATTCTCTGGAAAATCCAATTCCCATTTGATTGGACTGTCAAAGGTCCCGGTCATTTTTGTATTATCCAGAGGTTTTAGCGTTCCCAGACCTGCAGCCGAGAGATCACGTGCTATACCCCGAACGCTCGCGCAATCCCCGCGATTTGGCGTTAGAGCTATTTCAATTGTTATATCGTCTAGATCAGCCCATTTGGCCCATGCCTCACCTACTGGTGCTCCATCAGGTAATTCGATTATTCCATCATGGTCATTTGATAATCCCATCTCGTATTCGGAGCACATCATACCATTGGACTCTTTGCCACGAATTTTAGAAGGTTTTAGAATGATCCCGGATCCAGGAATAAAAGAACCACATGGGGCAAAAACGCCTTTCATTCCCTCACGTGCATTGGGAGCTCCACAAACAACCTGAACATCTTCTCGGCCCGTATCAATAATACAAAGCTTGAGACGATCTGCATTGGGATGAGGCTCCACTCTCTTTATTTGTCCAATTAGAAATGGCGACAATTTTTCAGCGGTATTGTCTATCGTTTCAACCTCAAGACCGAGCATAGACAATCTGTCTGTAATTTCGATAACAGAAGCATCAGTATCGAGATGTTCTTTAAGCCAAGAAAAAGTGAATTGCACCTGTCTAAACCCCCTTTGTAACGGAAGGTATATCGTGAGGGAAAAAACCGTAATGTCTTAACCAACGTAGGTCGGACTCAAAAAAGGTTCTCAGATCTGGAATCCCATATTTAAGCATTGCTGCCCGTTCGATCCCGAGGCCAAAGGCAAAACCCTGATATTGGGTCGAGTCTATACCGCAAGCGGCTAGGACTTTCGGGTGGACCATGCCACAACCAAGGATTTCGAGCCAACCATCCCCAGAACCAATGGTAAGACCACCACCCTTTCGGGAGCACCCTATATCCATCTCTGCTGACGGTTCGGTGAAAGGAAAATAAGATGGCCGAAAACGAGAGGGCAAATCATCAATACCAAAAAATGTTTGGCAAAATTCTATAAGGCAGCCTTTGAGATGACCCATGTGGGTCGACTGATCAATGACTAGACCTTCGATTTGATGAAACATAGGTGAGTGGGTAGCGTCATAGTCAGCCCGGAAAGTCCGACCAGGCACAATAATTCGAATTGGAGGTTGCTCATTAAGCATTGTGCGTATCTGAACTGGAGAAGTATGAGTCCGCAAAACAAGCCGGGAACCATCTTCTTTTTCTGGCAGATAAAATGTATCATGTTCCTGTCGTGCGGGATGTTCTGGAGGAATATTGAGAGCTGTAAAATTATTAAAGTCGGTTTCAATATGCGGCCCTTCCGCAACCTCAAATCCCATCTCGCAAAAAATTGCTACCATTTCATCGATAGTCTGACTTATAGGATGTATCCGGCCATCCTGCTCGGGGCGAACCGGTAAACTCACATCGACTGCTTCATTTGCCAGCTGTATATCTAGCACTTCAGCTTTTAGAGTTTCCCGCCTAAACACAATCGCGTCATTCACAACGACTTTTAGGTTATTGATAGCCTGCCCCAGAGGCCTCCGCTCTTCAGGTTCGGCTTTGCCTAAACCCTTTAAAAGGGCCGTCAAACTCCCTTGCTTTCCAAGTGCAGTTACGCGAATGGCTTCCAATGCTTCAAGATCTGCCGCACCTGCTATTTCAGAGAGCAAACCATCCCGTAAACTATCAAGATTTTTCGTTGTCATCCGCCATTATCCGCAAGGCTAAATCCGTTAGTACTGTAATATGCTCGAGGCGATACCGGGTTGGATTAAACGCCTAAAATCCATGGATCGAGAATTTAATCACTTAGCGCGGCCTGTGCCTGCTCACATATCGCCTTAAATGCTGCCGGTTCTTCAACCGCGAGACCTGCCAAAACCTTTCGGTCAAGCTCTATACCAGCAAGGTTTAACCCGTTAATAAGCCGAGAATAATTAAGACCATTGAGCCGGGCCCCTGCATTGATACGCTGTATCCACAATGCTCGGAAATTCCGTTTACGATTTCGGCGATCACGGTAAGCATACTGTAAACCCTTTTCAACTTTTTCCTTGGCAACTCGAAATACCGTACTATTACGACCCCGATAGCCTTTAGCTTGAGCTAAGACTTTTTTATGGCGGGCATGTGCTGCGACCCCACTTCTAGCGCGTGACATATTATTTCTCCGTTAGATTAGACTATAGATAGGGCATATACTGCCGAACGATCTTGGCATCTTGAGGAGCCAAAGTCGTCGTTCCACGAGCCTTGCGTCGCATTTTATACGGCTTTTCTTCGAGGCAATGGCGTTTATAAGCAAAGTTGCGCTTAACCTTTCCCGTGCCTGTTTTGGAGAAGCGCTTTTTAGCGCTCGACTTTGTTTTCATCTTGGGCATTTCAATATCCTTTTAATAGATCGATTATAGTTTTGACCGCCTCGGCATGCCCACCATCCTTTATCATGTATGATAGGATGATAGCCGGACCGCCTAATCTTATACAAGCACGTGTTACGCTCTTGCAGGGCCGCGGTTTATAACGGCCTCTTTAAGTTTTGGCAATACCCTAGCAAACAGAACTAGCTGAAAACCAGACCATATTTCAATTAAAAAAGCTAACGCGGTACGAGCACCATAACCATCTGGCGCCCTTCCATGCGCGGGTACTGCTCAATCTTAGCAAGTGGTTCCAAATCATCTTTTACGCGGTTCAACACATTCATGCCTAGATCTTGATGTGCCATCTCGCGCCCTCTGAAGCGCAAAGTAACCTTTACTTTATCACCATCATCTAGAAATCTATGCATTGCCCGCATTTTCACGTCATAATCATGCGTATCAATACCGGGCCGCATCTTTATTTCTTTAACTTCAATCGTTTTCTGTTTCTTTCGGGCCTCGGCTTTACGTTTCTGATCCTCGTACTTCAATTTACCATAATCAAGTATCTTACATACTGGCGGACTAGCATTAGAAGCCATCTCAACTAAATCAAGGCCCAGCGCATCGGCTTTCGCCAAAGCCTCGGTCGTTGGAACAACTCCTAGTACCTCACCATCTGGATCTACAAGGCGAACTTCTGTCGCCTCAATTAATTCATTAATTCGTCGCTCATCCTTCTGGGGTTGCGGCGGTTGTATTGGTCGTCTTGGGATGGGGTTTTCTCCTTATTTAATTAATCCATCAAACTTAATCGCTTACCTTTTTTCCGGTAGGCGGCGCACTTTCAACCGAAAGTCTAGCAACAGCATCCGTCAAGGCAAGGGTCTCTTGTTTTTTACCACCTAAGCGGCGAATAGTAACCGTACGATCTTCCAGTTCCTTAGCCCCAATAACAAATATTAAAGGCACCTTTCCTAAACTGTGTTCACGTACTTTATAATTAATCTTTACGTTTCTCTGGTCGAGTTCCCCCCGAACCCCCGCTCCTTGAAGTGATTTAACTACCTCTATTGCATATTCATCAATCGCTTGAGTAATTGTTGCAACAACAACTTGCGTTGGTGCCAACCACAAGGGCATTCTCCCTGCATAATTTTCAATTAATATACCGATAAATCTCTCGAAAGAACCCAAAACTGCACGATGTAACATGACAGGTCGATGTTTTTGTCCATCCTCCCCAACAAATTCCGCGACAAGCCTGTCAGGAAGCACAAAATCAACCTGCAGTGTGCCACATTGCCAGTCTCGGCCTATA
>CAZCKO010000034.1:4533-24270 GCA_964499275.1 uncultured Rhodospirillaceae bacterium | reverse complement strand
ATTATCCAAAACATGTCGGGAGCGGGCGGAGTCAAGTCCGCCAACTATATGTATAACGTTGCGCCCAAGGATGGGTCGGTTTTGGCTATGTTGAACCCTGGAGCCTCCATGGTTCCTCTTTTAAGAAAGGGGCAAAAGGCAATCCGGTTTAGAACAAGAGATTTAAATTGGCTAGGTACCGCGTCTGTAAGGACCTACACCATTGCCTTTTGGCATAAGTCACCAATCAAAACAGTTGAAGACTTAAAAAAAAGACAGGCCATAATGGTGACATCTGGTCGTTCCTCTATGAGTTACCTAATTCCGCATTTCATAAACGCAGTGGCGGGAACCAAAATGAAAATCATTTTGGGCTATAAGGGTGGAGGCGCCATGAATATGGCTCTTGAACGTGGGGAAGGTGAAGGTCGTGGAAATTTTTATTCTGGATTTACCGGTGTAAGGCCCCACTGGATTAAAGATAAGAAAATTCGTTTTATTTTAAAGCTGGGACCAGACCGTCCTGAAGTGAAACATGTTACCCATCTAAGGTCGCTCATGAAAACGGATCTACAACGGGAAATGTTTGATCTTTTGGATATAAATTTACAGGTCGGACAGTCATTTTTTCTACCCCCTGGGGTTCCAAAAAACGTCGTAGAGACGATGCGAACGGCATTTGTGAATATGACGAAAGACCCAATAACGATAGCAGATGCAAAAAAGAGAAGGGTGCCATGGAAAACTAGGACGGCAGGTCAGATCATGGCTCAGCTTGATAAGGGTTGGAAGACTTCTCCAGAGGCCGTTAACAAACTCCGTGAGGTGTTAGGGTTTGATAAGGCTCTAAAAATGAAAAAGAAGAAAAAAAAGAAAAAGTAAAATTTTTAAGTGATGAGTGTGCTGCAAAGGGCTTTGGGAGCTTTTTGCAGCACCTTAAGTATTTGAATCTCAAATGATATGTAGGCCATTTTATAGTGGCAGATGGGTAAAGGGCTCCAGAATTCGAGTGTCTAATGTAACCTTGTGACTTTTATAGTACCAAGTATCCTTTTTTTTGAGGACTTCATCAAAATATTTTCCAATTGCATAAAGGGAACTTCTCCCATTGGGCTCGGTTCGATAAATGGAGAAATGAGTAAGAACCGAGGCGGTGTTATCATTTAATTCAGCAGAAATTGGGGAAATCAGGTGCAGTCGTTGGGCTTTATCTCGAACATGTTCAGGAATTTCGCTGATTATTTTTTTAAGATCTTTTTGTTCTGAGTGCCACCAAGACATTTCTGAGCCGAGTTCAGGACTGGACGTAGTTATTTCATAGGTAGCATCGTCATTAAAGGTTTTTAACCATAGGTCGAGCTCTTCATTATCCAGCCACGCAGCAGTCTGCCTGATTAAGGTAAAGATAGTTTCCTTATCTATAAGTCCTTGGATTAGTTTTGTTTCCGGGGAATTCGTGTCAGTCAATTTGGATCTCCCGCCGCGGGATCGAACGGTGCGTGAGGCGCGCGGCGGATCCTTCTTCCCCATTCCTTGTAATATGCCCTTAGGTTGGCGTCGTCTGTTGGATTAAGGTTTTCCTCTCTTGCAAGTATGCTGTACCGAACGATTTCCGACTTCATTGCCCCCCATTGTTCCTCTACAGCAATAACGTCTTCACCTAAATTCCGGCCAGTTGGCCCCCAAAACATGTTGTGATGGTTTAGTCTTTCTTTTCGTGCAGTCTCCGAGACAGCTTTAAGGCCAAGTCCCCACCACTCCACCCTTGTAACACCCACTGACAGGGGAACCATTCGGTCGATCCTTATGACGTTTGACCGCAGATTCACCATGGTATCTGGAAATAAGTTAATTACCCGCATTTCATTTTCTTTTAATCCGGGAAGAACACCCTTGGAAACAGTTGAGTAGCCCCCAGCAGCATAATCAACCTCAGCAGCACCATCAGACCAATAACCACTGTGGCCATTTTTACTGAGCCTAAGTTTCATCGGGCTTTTTTTGTCTTTCACCCAAGGCAGGGTCTTACGATTAATAACATGCAGCATGCTGTGGTAGCGTTCGCTGTTGTTGTCCTGCCAAAGCTTCCAATTAGTTTGGACGTCTGCTCTATGAAAATGGAAGACCTCTAATTTTTGTGAGTTGAGTGGCTCCATTATTGGCTCGATAATTTCGCCTAGATATTCAGCGAGGGGTTCCGTGTCCTTACTTAAACAGACAAATACAAGCCCGGCGATAACTTCTAAGCGGATTGGTATAAGTCCGAATTTATTTTTATCTAAATTTACAGCTTTATAACCATCTGGTTTGGTAACTCCCGTGCATGCTCCCTCTAAATTGTATGTCCACAAGTGATAAAAACATTGAAATTCTCTTGCACAGCCAGATTCGGTTCTCACCACGGGCGACGAGCGATGGCGGCAAATATTATAAAATGAACGGATTAATCCATCCTCACCACGTACGATTATAATCGGCTTTCCACCTGCGAGTGTCGTTCTAAAACTTCCGGCCTTGGGGAGTTCACTCTCGTGACAGACAAACAGCCATGTATGCTTGAATATTTCGTGTTGTTCCTGTTCAAAAATTTCTTGATTGGTATAAATTCTATTATCAAGGACATGGGTCTCGGGCAAGTCAGGAAACTGATTAAAAGTCTCTAAATCCATTGCTGGAATCCCTGTGTATGGCATAACGATTAATAATAAATTCGGTTATGATAAAAATAACAGAAAATTAAAATTAAAAAAAAGGGTTTATCAAATGGAAACAGTCTTAGTTCTTAAAAACGAGGATGTTCGTGGATTAGTTTCCATGGAAGAAGCGATTGACCTGGTGGAGGAGGCTTATAAGGAGTTAGGGCATAATAATGCACAGGTCATCAACCGCAGGCGTTTGCATATTCCGCTACCGAATAAAGAGGAGCCAACTTGGTATTTTCTCAATGTCATCCCTGGAGCAGTATTGTCACAAGACGTGTGTGCAGTTCGACTTAACTCAAGACATGTGACTTTTCCGGTCATAGGCGGAGAAAAACGGAAGCAGTACCGTGGAGGGATGACCGGTTTGGTTCTTCTGTGGGAGATGAGTTCACGAAAACTTTTGGGTATTGTACAGGATGAATCGATTTCTCCACTTAGGGTGGGGGCGACGTCCGGGGTTGCGGCCAAGTATTTAGTTAGAGCTGATGCTGAAGTCGCCGGTTTAATCGGGGCGGGACAGCAAGCCGTTGGCCAAATTACAGCGTTGTTAACTGTTCGGCCCGAAATCAAAACGGTAAAAATTTTCTCTGTTAGGCCTGAGCGGCGAGAACGTTTCGCGCAATGGGTCTCGAAAAGATTTAATGTGCAGGCGATACCAGTTGGTTCATCTGAGGAAACAGTGCGAGGTTCCGATGTCGTGTTTACGGCGACCACGGCCATCGACCCACTCATAAAGGGGGAGTGGCTGGAACCGGGAATGCATGTAACCGGAATGATTGGCGCTCCACGTTTTGATGCCAGGCGTGAATTAGATGATGAAGTAGCCCGTATGGCTGATATTTTGATTGTAAATTCACTATCCCAAATTAAACAGGACATGCAGCCGGAGGTCGTGAACCCTGTCAGAAAGGGATACATTACTTGGGAGCACGTCAATGAACTTTCTGAACTATGCACTAATTCATTTCCTGGTAGATTGGGGGATAGTCAAATTACAGTGCACAGCAATAACGTAGGGATGGGTATCCAATTTGCAGCAGTGTGCAAGCGTGTAATTGAGGTTGCCCGCGAAAGGGGCATTGGAGCCGAGTTACCCGCTGACCTTTTCATGGCAGAGGAATTCCCTGAAGAGGAACAATTCACGATCTAGTACATTTTGAGTAATTTTATTTTATTGACAAAAACCCTCATCCAATTTTCGATTAAGTCACAATGATAATAAGGGTTTATTCTGGAGGAGAAGAATATGAGAATTAGTCGGATAATTTCTGGTTTAATTATTGCCATTTATATAGTCTTGGCAGTTTCCCAGACTGTGCGGGCTACATCGTTTCCGACTAAGTTTTTAGATAATACTGACTGGATCCTGCAGGCCGATTGCCAGCATGAATTTGTATCAAGCTACGAGTTTAAGTTCAATTTTCAGGTTAATAATAACAAAGTTAAAGTGACCGGTACCTGGGAACACGATCAAGGAAGAAGCGGCAAGACGCGAGCTTTTGGGAGCTTTGACCCCCGAACAGCAACTTTGAAATTAAAAAACAGAATGATGGCATTTAGTGGAAGGTTCTCTTCCAAAGGTAATACCACCTTATTCAAGGGTAAATTTTCTGATCATCCTTTAGACTGTGAGGAGATTTATGGTCACATTAAGGACAACAATCGCAATTTATTTGCCGATGCCAGGAAAACTGTAATTGCTAAAGTTCAGCCAAAAGGAGCGGTGCCTGTGAAGTCGAGCCCTATTCTTAGATCCAAACTGAAGGGGCTGGTATATATCAACCAGGAAAGCGAAAAGGTTAGTTATAGAATTTCCAAAATAACCCCGAATTTAATCGAATTTGATGATGGTAGCAGGCTTTACGCAAATTTCATTCACGATGGCGGGAAGCCATACTCTCCCGGTCACTCTAATTTGGAGACATTCCTTCAGGATAAGGAAAATATAAAGAGCGGGTTTCTCAATTCCCCTAAAGGAACAACGATGTCCTACAAGGTCCTAGAGGAATGGAACGACGATTACGGAATGTTGTGGAAAATTGATGCAAAGATTGTTGGACGTAGAACCGTCAATTTAAGTGATGGCAATTTTGAAGCTGTGGAAGTCCAAGTTCTTGGAGAGTCCATTGAATCAACCATTAGTAGTAGCTGGGCCGAAGAGGGAATAAAATTTAAGGAAACAATCTTAATTGATCCCAAATTAAAAGTAATCCTTATGCTTGATAGAGTCTGGGAGAGCACGACCTCGAACAGCCCGCCGGAAGTCCAGAAGCTTACTCTTAAAGAGTTTCAGCTTAAAAATGGCTCCGTCGCCAGTCTTAAGTCCTTATCTGGATCAGGAGTTACAAAATCACAAGTCGCAGACGGTTCTGCTGGTTTTGGTTCAACCTCAAAAATTAAAATTGGGAAATTAAACAAAGAAGAAATAAAAGCGTTGTTTTCAGGTGATATCAAGGCGTGGGCCAATGTCCGAGGAAAGAAGTACTTCGTTACATATTACCCCGGAGGCACCTTCAACATCAAACGGGCAGACGGACAATTTTTATCAACAGGAAGGTGGTGGCTTGAGAATGGTAAGTGGTGCCGTTCGAGACCAACAGCCAGAAACAAATGCTTTTACCTGTCTATACCCAAGAACCCGGGTACTGTTGGTAATTGGAAGTCCAGGTATGCTCTTGACCTCATCAGTCCAAATTTGAAAACAAATAGGGTATGGATTGATTACGCAACCCCTGAAAATAGGGTAGTTCAGTTAAGATTAAACAGAGAAAAAGAACTTATAGCCAAGAAGAAGAATGCTGAAAACAGCAAGCGGCTTGCTATTGCCGAAGCTAAGAAAAAGTTAGAGGCGGCCAAGCAGGTGGCCTTAGAAAAAGAGATGAGGAAGGCTGAAGAGGCGAGAAAGAAGCGCGTCGCTGATGCAAAAAAGAAAGCGGAAGAGAGGAAAAAACAAATTGCCATTGCCAAGGCGCAGAAAATGGCTGCCGAAGCAAAGAAGCGTGAACAACAGAGGCAGGCTTCTGAGTTACGGAAGTTAAAGATGAAGCTTGCGGAGGCCAAGCGAATAGCAGACGAGGCGGCGAGGCGTCGGGCGATTGAAGAGGCCAGGCGGAAAGCGACGGTGGAAAGAAAACGTAGGGCGTTAGTTGAAGCCAGGCGTATGGCCGCCTTGGAATCCAGGCAAAGGGCAGAGAGATTAAAGCAAATAAAAATGAAACGAATTAAAAGTCTAAGGCAAGGAAGTTTTAGCGAAATTAATAATAAAACTGAATGTTTTGTATTTGATCACCTTCCTAAGTCGCCCCGCAAAATTACCTGGACTGGAGGGTGTGTAGACTCTCTTGCGGAGGGAGAGGGTGTCCTTTTTTGGAGTTTTAAAAAAAATGATAAGTGGTTTGGCGGGACCTATATTGGGAATTTGGTAAAAGGAAAATTAGAAGGTTTTGTTGAAGTTAGTTATCTAAATGGCGGAAAATTTAAAGGCAGTTATAGGAACCATAAGCGAAATGGCCAAGGTACTTTTAATTTTTCTGATGGGTACAACTACATTGGAAACTGGAAAAATAATAAACCTAATGGCCTAGGCACTGGAACGTGGCCCGGTGGTGATAAATACGTTGGTGCATACAAGGATGGTAAGTTTCACGGACATGGCACCTATAATTGGAAAAATGGTGACACATACGTAGGTGAATACAAAAATAATAATAGACACGGTCAAGGCACCACTACGTATTCAAGCGGTGGTAAATATGTTGGAAGTTGGAAAAACGATAGAAAAAATGGGATGGGTAGAGAAACTTATTCAAATGGAGACAAATATACTGGTCGATTCTGGAATGGGCAAAGAAAAGGAGAGGGAATCTATAGTTGGCCCAATGGTAGAATATTCGAAGGGTATTTCAAAAATAACCGGAGACATGGTCAAGGCACTGAGACATATCCTAGAGGTCATGTATACGTTGGTGGCTTTAGTAATGATAAAAAACATGGACCTGGTACTTTTAAATGTGGACCGTTGTATGTAGAAAACTTGGTCAAAGGTTCATGGAGAAAAGGGAAAAAAGTTGGATCACTACTCACTTGTATTACTAAAGTAGAAGCCCGGCGGCGAGCGGTTTTAGAGGCCAAGAGAAAGGCAGCCGAAGAAGCCAAACGCCAAGCTGCTGTTGAGGCTAAAAGAAAGATTGCGGCAGAGGCTAGAAGACGAGCGGTTTTAGTGGCCAAGAGGAAGGCAGCCGAAAAAGCAAGGCAGCTTGAGTGGAAGAAAAAAGGGCGGCCGATTGAAAAAGGGTTGAAACAGAAACATTTTGGCGATCGCATCGTTATTCTTTTGCCAGCTGAAGATATACTGAAGTTAAACCGGGAGAGAAACCAAGATGGACGAGTGTCGGAGTTGAGGGTACTGGCTGGATGTAAATATGATAATGGGCTGCTTATGAATTTATCTAAATCCGCTATAAGGACAGGGGGGTTTGATTTGATTGCAGATAGGGTTGATTTGTTCGGGAGCGAGGGGAGAAAGGCTCGGTTCAATTTTACTCGTAATCTATATCCAAGTCGATATTTTGAATTTAGCGGTTTGAAGGATGGGAGCACAAATATTGTCGCCGAGACCCGACACAATCGTTACAGGAATGGCAAGATCCGGTCGGACCTTTCTGCGCGCGACAAGAACTTTTTTATAACAAATTATGGTTGTCTGGCGCAACGTAGGGGTCTGAAGATGGTACTAGGAAAAAATGACCTGGGATACCTTGATCCCAAAACGAAATCTAAATTGAGAGCATCAAGTATCTTGGTGTTGCCATTCACAAAAAAAGAAGATCCTTTTGACCTCAAATTTCCTATAAAGGGTTTAAAGGTAGAGTTTGATTGATTTTGTAAGTTTTAGTGAGCGAGGATCTGCCTCTCTTTCCACGGATGGAAATACGACACTTCCGGAACTTGTATAGAAAAACCCGCGGAACCTTCGGGCAATAAATTAAAAGATGAGGTCTGCCATACAGTTTATTCGGAAAAATACTTGGTGCAGGAGCTATGGCTGGAATGAGTGTTGTAGTTTTTATTTTGGAAGATCGAGCAGAACAGGTGTTGGTCACTGCCGAGCATATTGTCTAGAAAGAATATTTAATGACAGAAGCAGCTCTTAAGGGTAAACCTGTAAGTAGTGTGATGGGTTCCGATTACAGATAATTATTGGACCAATTTTTTATCTTTTAGTTTTTTTATATTTACCGCAATAGTCGTCGTAGCCAACTATAGGCCAAATGCCTCTGGGTAAATTATCACCAATTTTCTCGATTGATGAGGGTGGATAGAAACGACATTCTCCGTAATTTACCGGTCCAAAGGGTGCTGTGTCGTAAAATTTACAAGAGTTGCAGTGGCCAGTTATTTTTTCATAGACTTCATTCATTTGGTTCCCCTATCGGGTCCGCGTAGGAGGTTTAATTACATATTATCAAATGCTAAACTTTAGTGTGCTAAAATTTGGCTAAGAAATAGTTTTGTACGTTCATTCTCAGGGTTTTCAAAAAAAGCTTCTGGAGAGTTCTGTTCTATAATTTCACCTTCGTCCATAAAGATAATTCTATCTGCGACCCTACTGGCAAACCCCATTTCGTGGGTGACTACCAGCATTGTCATACCTGTTTCTGCGAGGTCAACCATCACGTCCAAAACTTCTTTTATCATTTCAGGGTCGAGTGCCGAGGTTGGTTCGTCGAAAAGCATTATCTCGGGTTTCATGCAAAGGGATCGTGCTATGGCTACGCGTTGCTGTTGGCCGCCGGATAATTGACCCGGATATTTAGTGGCTTGTTCAGGAATTTGAACTCTCTCCAGGTATTCCATGGCCATAATCTCGGCATCTTCTTTAGGCATTTTTCGCACCCATTGGAGGGCCAGTGTACAATTATCTAAAACCGTAAGGTGCGGGAAGAGGTTGAAGGACTGGAACACCATTCCCACTTCTTTACGAATTTCTTCGATATTTTTTAAGTCATTGGTTAATTCAATACCGTTAACCTGAATTTTTCCTTCCTGGTGTTCTTCAAGGCGATTGATACATCTAATCAGGGTGGACTTCCCACTTCCTGAGGGACCGCAAATAACAATTTTTTCGCCTTTCTTTATTTCCAGGTCGATAGATTTTAGAACCTGAAACGTTCCAAACCATTTGCTTAATTCTTTAATTTTTATGACGGTATCTTGTTGCATTTGTTGATTACCCATGAGGTCACAATTTAATCATCGGTGTTTAGGCGCTTTTCTAATCGAATTGAATAACGAGACATGGCAAAACAAATTATAAAAAAGAGGACGGCCACTAATAAAAATGTTTCGTGTGCCACTACTCCCATCCAGTCGGGGTTAGTTTGAAGGAGCCGAGCCTGCCCGAGAATATCAAACAGGCCTATAATAATCACTAGGGTCGTATCTTTAAAAAGACCGATAAAGGTGTTCACTATTCCCGGTATTGAGATTTTTAAAGCCTGTGGAAGCACTATAAGCCGCATAGACTGCCAGTATTTTAGGCCCATCGCCTCGGCGGCTTCATATTGCCCCTGGGGTATGGCCTGAAGGCCTCCTCTAATAACTTCTGCCATGTAGGCTGAAGCGAATAAAGTTATCATGATCATTACACGGAATAATTTATCAATGGTTACTTCCGGTGGCAGAAATAATTGTAGAATGATCACTGCTACGAAAAGAAGAGTGATTAGTGGTACACCTCGAAAAACTTCAATGAAAACAATACATACCCATCGAACCAGGGGAAGTTTAGACCTCCGTCCCAGTGCTAGGAGGACGCCGAGAGGAAGTGAGAGAAATATACCCGAGAGGCCTGCAACAAGGTTCAACATGAAGCCACCGAATTTATCCGTCGTTACCCCTTGCAATCCCAAGCCACCCAACAGTAAAAAGGCAGCAATTATAGGGTAGATAACCGCGAACCACCGACCAACTTTAAGATATGGAAGTTTGTCAAATAATACGTATGCTACCGCCGGTATTAGGAGGATCATGGTGAGGTTTACGCGCCAATACTGTGTGGGAGGATAAAACCCGTACAGAAACTGAAATATTCTTTGGTCCAGCCAGGCCCAACAAGCGCCACTCGACTGGCAGTCCTTTGCTGATGATCCACTAAATTCAGCGTTAAATATGGCCCAGTCGAGGAGGGCCGGAATTATCGAATACAAAAAGTAAATTGTCAGCAGGGTCAGGCCTGTATTCCATAAACTGCTAAAAAGGTTTTCACGGATCCAAAAAAGTGGCCCATGTATGAAGTTAGGGAATGTCGAAATTTTATTAACCCGGTTTTTTATCATCGTTCCACCAACGCTATCTTGGCATTATACCAATTCATAAATAACGATGTAAGAAGACTAAGGGTGAGATAGAAAACCATAAAAATTGAGACTACCTCGAGGGCGTGCCCACTTTGGTTTAAAACGGTATCCCCTACCGAGACGATATCTTGATATCCTATGGCAACAGCTAAGGAAGAATTTTTAGTTAAGTTGAGAAATTGGCTCGTAAGCGGAGGAATTATAACCCTTAAAGCCTGTGGAAAAATTATTTTTCGGGTAATGAGATTTTTTGGAAGTCCGAGTGACTTTGCTGCTTCAATTTGACCTTTAGATACGGAGAGGATGCCTGCTCGTACAATTTCTGAAATGAAAGCTGCTGTATAGGTTGATAGCGCAATCCAAAGTGCAAATAATTCCGGGGTAACATTAAAGCCGCCAACGAGATTGAAGCGTCCCCGTTTGGGGACCTCGAAACTTATTGAGGCTTCTTGTATTAAATATACAATAGTGGGAATGAGAATAATTATGGCCAGACTTATGATATAATTTGGTCTCTGTTTGCCGGTTTTCTCAAAGTCTCTGTGGCTCCATCTGATGAAAGAAACGGCACCAGCAATGGAGATAAGAATGGATATCAAAACATAATCCGAACCTGGCCCTAATAAGGGGCTTGGAAGCCTTATCCCTCTGTTATTGAGAAAGATAAATTCACCAAGTGAGATACTTTCAACCACTCTGGGTAACGTGAGTAAAACAACCCACCAGAAAATAATTTGAAGTAATACCGGAACATTGCGGGTAAACTCGACAAATGACGCGACAGTGGATCGGACCAAGAAATTATTTGAAAGTCTCAAGACCCCACAAGTAAAACCCAATATTGTTGCCGCCACTATTCCGAGGACGGCGACTAGAATGGTATTTAAACCTCCAACGATTATTGCTCGGCCATATGTTGAAGTTGAGGAATATTCGATAATTCTTTGATTTATATCAAAGGAAGCAGTGTCTCTCAGGAAGCCGTAGCCTGTTGCTAATCCGACTATCTCTAAATTTTTTATGGTGTTAGCAACGAAAAATAAAACTAAACCAGCTAGCGCCACTAGCAAGATTAGTTGTATCGCATAGCCTCGAGAGCGCTCGTTCGTGAGATATTGCCTAAATTTAGAATTTAGATAACTAGGCATAGAATAATATTTTGGACGGCCTAGGTAGAATTGCAATAGTTTTCCTTCCTCCGAACTAAATTATCTGGTCCGGAGGAAGGAAAATTCTTTTAACGTACGGGTGGAGCGTAAAGGATGCCACCCTTATTATAAAGCGCATTGAGACCTCGAGCGAGACCAAGAGGAGTATTTACACCCAAATATTTTTCAAAAATTTCAGCGTAATTTCCTCCGGTTTGGATAGCCCGAACCGCCCACTGGAGATCAAGTCCCAGCTTTTCTCCGAGGGTCCCTTCTTTCCCGAGTAGTCGATTAATTTCTGGGTTCTTTGTTCCCTCAGCCATTTTAGCGACGTTGCCTTTATTAATCCCTAATTCTTCTGCAACAATTAGAGCGTTTAGGGTCCAGCGAGCAATATCGCCCCACTGGTCATCTCCATGGCGAACCAAGGGGCCAAGTGGTTCTTTTGAAATTATTTCAGGGAACACCATGTGATTATCAGCATCCTTGAAAGTACTTTTTGTTGCGGCTAGGCCGGAAGCATCAGTCGTATAAACATCACAACGTTCTGCAAGATATGCCGTCCTTGCTTCGGCATTCGTTTCAATAGGAACCGGTTCGTATTTCATTTTATTTGTGCGGAAAAAATCTGCCAAATTCATTTCTGTGGTAGTCCCTGTCTGGATGCATATAGATACGCCATTTAGGTCTTTGGCGCTTTTTACTCCTAGTTTTTTGCGGCCAATGAAGCCCTGCCCATCATAGTAGGAAACACCAATAAAGGTGAATTTTAAGTCGACATCTCTAGAAAAGGTCCAGGTGGTATTTCTGGAAAGGACGTCAATTTCACCGGATTGTAATGCCGGGAAACGCGTCTTGCCGGTTAAGTTAGTGTACTTAACCTTGTTTGGATCACCGAGGACTGCGGCGGCTAATGCTCGACAGTATGCAACATCAAACCCTTCCCAGGCGCCCTTATCGTTAGTATATGCAAAACCGGCTAATCCAGTGTTAATACCGCATTGAAGATGTCCACGGCTTTTAACCTTTTCCAAAGTGGATTGAGTAGGAGCCGGAGCAGATGCGGCCTTTGGGGGTGCCGCTTCCTGAGCTTTTTCCTCTTTCTTTTCTTCACAGCCACTGAGACTTATGGCTAGGAAGGCAGAAACTGAAGCAACAGCTACAAAACTTGTAAATTGCTTTAACATGTCTTTTCCCTTTTTGACGTTTAAACAAAATTTTTGACGAATTATAAATATTATTTTACAGGAGTTTCACATTATTCACACCACAAGAAAACCTCTTCTATTGAGAAGTTTAAATGTTTTTAAAAAGATCGTGATTTAAAATTTTTCGTCTTCTGTGTAAATCCGGTTTGAAGCGGCTAACTCCGGTGATTTTTTTACGTGAACAACTAGGGCGCCCATGAGCACTGTAGCGATAACCCCTACAATATAAAAACTGGCTTCTATGCCGGCTATCTCCGCAAGCCCCCCCATAATTACTGGTGCACCTATAGACGCTACCCGATTGCAAGTCCCCCTAAGGCCTGCCGCCATTCCTCTTGTTTCAACATCAACCGCTCTTAATACAGTCGAAATTACAATTGGTTGAGTGGCACCGTTCGCAGCTCCTCTCACCGAAGAGGCTATCATTAATAGCCAAAGGACCCCCAGCGCTGGTGTGACTGCGACAGACAGCACACCTGCTAGAATAGTGCCCATTACAAACCAGTAGGGTTTGATGTGTCTTGCCATCCAATGTGCGGAGAGTGCGCCGAAGGCAGCTGCTATAGAGGCCGCTGTTAAAAGAAAACCAATTTCGGTTCCGGTGAACCCCTGTCCCCCGAGGTAGACAACGTAGAAGCTACTTTGAACGGAGGAACCCACATGAGAAAGCATACTCACCATAACGATTAATCCGATTGCTGGCACCGAAAGTAAACGAAAGGCGTCGACATAATCTCCTAATTTTGGAAGGAGATCCCTTAGTTGAAGGGAGGTGTGACGGGGAGTAATACGTTCTGTTTGTTTGTTTTCATGACGCGGTAACATAAGCGAACATGTCAGCATACCCAAACCCCAGACGCTAAGTCCAACAAAGGCCGAGGAAGACCCGTAGGTATCCCATATCCAACCTATTGCCGGGGGAGCAAGTAGTGGACCAAAACGACAGGTGAAACTGAGTCTTGCGGTGTAAATTGTGCTTCCCCGCATGTGGTGCCCAATGAGTGTCTGAGCCCCAAGCCAGCCCATCGAATCTGAAAGCCCCGCAATCATTTGGAGGATAAGTACCGCCCAAATCCACGGCATTGAGGGAAAAAGCAGGGGTACAATTATTCCAATAATCGCAAAGAAAACCATAACCTTTCGCCCACCCAGGCGATCCATTAATGCTCCTCCATGGATAGAAAGAAATAATGGTAAAATGTGCCTTGAGCCCAGGACAATACCTATTAGTAGTGGTGACGACTCGATGGTTACGACCCAAAGGGGGACGACCACAGAGGCAAGATAAAACATTGTCGTGCTGAAGAGGCCAATCCCATAAACCGCGGCCTGAAGATGCCAGGGAACATGTGACGTGTCTGACTCGGGTTTAGGGTTTGAATATGACAAAGGATTTATTAAACTCTTTTTCGTTTTAATTTCTACTTTCAATCCGAGATTCACGCCAGGTAATGTAGTAGGTACTAACAAAAATCACCACTGCACCAATCCAGGTCCATAGGTTGGTGGTCTCCGCAAAGAAAAACCAGCCCCAAGCGACAGCCATAGGAAGTCTAAGAAAGTCGAAGGGAATAACTGCGCTTGCATCAGCTGAACCAAAGGAACGAGCCTGGCAGAAGTGGGCGAACGAACCCGTGAGGCCCACCCCAATTAAAATTAACATGTCAGGAAAATTAGGCATTGTGCCCATAATCAAGGTTGGTATCAGGGCTAGAGGAACAATCATCACGTTCATATAAAATACTATCAGTGATGCGGATTCTGTGCGGGTAAGGACCTTCATGCTGAGCCAGGACCCGGCATAGAAAATAGCTGAGAGTAACATTGCGAGAACGGGAATAGAAATCTCTGCATAACCAGGTCTGAGGATAATCAGCGTTCCAATGAGCCCGAAAATAGTGGCGGCCCAGCGGGGAAGGTCAACTTTTTCTTTTAAAAACAGGGCGGCCCCCAGAGTTGCAAATAATGGTATAATGAATGTAAACGCTGTTGAGTCCGACATTGGGACATAAGCGATCCCGTAATAGAAAAAGAACATTGCTGCGAGAGCAAATAGGGTCCTTGAAACATGTATTCCAAATGTTTTTGTTTTAAGGCCGTCTCGTCCCTGTCTAAAAAGAATTGGAAAGACAAAGACCAACCCGGCGAGGGCTCGAAAGAACACCACCTCAATAGAGGGATAGCGGCCTTCTAGATATCGAACGAGAAATAGCATAGAGGTGAAAGAGATTGCTGCAACAATCATCCAAAAAGCGCCGAGCCGAATAGCTCGATGCCTATCAATTTTATTAGGTGGTTCTTTTAAATTTTTGTCAGTCAATCGTCGTAAAAATACAGGGTACGGATCTCGATACTCTGCCTCGGCGTTGCATCCTTTGGAATATTTGGTGGCTGAAACGAACCATGGCAAGTCCATTTAGCGGTGCCGTCCTCTAAAGAATCGAAACATTTCAACAAAACTATTTCATCGCTTGTCATTTTTGGAAAATAGTACCAACGTTGGTCGGGGTTGTAGGTGAGATGGAGCACTCCTCCTATTCGGTCCTGGTACCGACGCTCGGCAACCAAGAGATCTTCCTCGCGGAGTGTATCCCAACCACAAATTGCCAGTGGTGCCGTTTCCACAGGACCTATTAGAGGGCGCCAGACATTCATAGAGCCAAAACGTTTATTTAATCTTGATTCTGCCTGGTCGTGAGGAAGCAAGTCTCTGACCCTTTGTGGTGCCGATTTTCGAGTGAAGTCGTTATGCATATTTTTCACAGGATTACGGACCTTACGGGTTTGGGCCATTCCACTGTCATCTATTCTTATAGTATGATCGAAAACCAGTACATCGCTGCACCCAGTTTCCCGTTTCACGACTTCTTCCATTTCGGGGTAGTAAATCGATCTTACTTGCTCTTCAATAAAAAAATCTGTTACGGCGGTATCATAGTTACGCAGAATAAAACCCTGTTTTTCTAGGGTTAGGCTTCCTGCAATGGGTCGAGCATCAAAAATGGTAATCTCCTGATCCTCGTACACGCCAGTACGGGTATCCGACCCTTCTCCCGGTTCCCTAACCAGTGAGACTGGCACTTCACCGGTGTGAATACTGAATTGAACCGAAGCGGTGACCGAGTTGTGATTATCTTCAATAATTGTCGCCATGGCTCATCCTTTCGAAGAGACAAATTTTTAAGAGAATACATAAAACTTGTAAGGGGTGTCCACGCCAATCCTTAAACGTATTCCTCAAGAGGATATTTGACTTGGAACATTATTCAGATTTACCAATGATATTTACTGCCTTCTGAAAATCAAATGGCTCCGGCTCAATTTCACCGTTATAAATTGCCTCGATCCGTTCTTCACTGAGCGGGAAACTGAATTCAGCGTTTCGCATTTTAATTCTTGCGCGTAGCTGTTGTACAACGAGGTCTGTCATGAGCGCGTAGTCTGCTTGTGACATATTCTCTCCTTCGAGGCCTAAAATACCATTTAACATGTGTCCAAATTCGTCTTCATAGATGACCTTGCAAGCGTGTGCGATCAAGTCGTCGGTGCCGCCCCGGCCTTTTAAGCGCATTCCCTCTCTGAATAGCGTGCAATACCCACCCTCCGTAAAGTGGCTCGCTCTTACACCAATTTTTCCGTGGGCATGGTTTTGTTCAATTCGCATGTCTGTCAGGATTTTATCCTCCTCCCAGATTTCCAAGATGTGTGGATCGAGAGGAGGTGTGGCTTTATCTCTTATTGCATCATACACATCTGCGAATAGGCAGTAATGGGTAAATTCGTCGTGAATAGTTTCAATTAACTCGGCAACGTGTTGCCGAGTTACTCCCCTGTCTATCCTTGGAAATGCCTCAATTATTTCTGTTAGTGGTCCTAAAAAAATTCCGAGGTCTTTGTGCTCTCCGAGCCCTTTCCCGTTAAATTCTTTAAAGCATTGGCGGCGGAGCCACAAAAGGTCAGTCTCCAATGTACGAATGGGTGCGTCCCAATAGGTGCGGACGACCTCTGCCTCACCAGCCCATAGCGGCGCAGAAACTTTAATCAATTCTTCTAGGTTTTTGTTAAGGGACATTTGGATCCTCTATATAATTTCTTATGTTTATTGATACTGACTTAAAAATAATTTGTCATTATATGGGTATGGTAGGAATTGTGCGTGAAGGATATAGTGTTTGGGAACTCTTGATCTGATTGGAGATGGATATGGACAGTGGCGTTGAAACACCCCGTGAATTATCAGTAAAAGAAATTACAGTTAATTCTGATACTCGGGATATCCTTGAGCGGGCCCGGAAGATGGGCAACGAACGTAATTTCGATGATTTATATATCGTTGATATCGATTCGCACCACGTTGAGACCGAAAGCTGGGGTGAGATGGCAGAATATATTGAGGATGAAGTCCTCAAGTTTCAGGCCATTGATCATCTGACCAACCGAACGGGCTCGCCTCCATATGGTCTTAACGGGGATTTGGCACTTCGGTACCAGGATGTTGGCGGTCGTGTTATACATCAGGGCAAGCGTGGCGAGGCTGTCGAAGACACATCCATTCATCGAGACGTGATATTGGCACAGCGCGCCTACGAGACAATGTCAATTGACTATACGGTAGTTTTTCCGACCCAGTTGTTGAATTTAGGTACACACCCGCAATATCATATGGAGGGGGTACTTTCGACTGCTTATAACCGCTGGTTTGCGGAACGCATTTTAAATGATGACCCAAAACTCGGGGCCATGATTTATCTTCCATTTGGAGACGCCGAACTTAGTTGTAAGACGGTAGAAGAGTTTGCTGATAACGACAGTGTGATTGGCTTCATGATTACCTCCGTTCGACACAAGCCCGTTCACCATAATCGTTATATGAAACTATACGGTTTGCTTCAGGAAATTGGTAAGCCCCTCGGTTTCCATGCGGGTTATTATTGGGCAGATGAGTGGACCAAACAGATTAATCAATTTGGAGCTATGCATGCCCTTAGTTTTGTTTGGTGCAACGTAGTACACATGACCAATTGGGTTTGGAATGGAATTCCTGAAAAATTTCCGGAATTGAAAACCATATGGATTGAATCGGGTTTGGCCTGGGTTCCGTGGTTGATGCAACGCTTGGATCACACATATTTAATGAGGCAATCAGAGGCGCCACTGCTTAAAAGGTTGCCAAGCGAGTATATGCGGGAGATGTTTTATACCAGCCAGCCGCTTGAAACCGATCATCCCAGGGCTTTGGAAAATACCTTTGAAATGATTAATGCTTCCGATTCTCTATTGTATGCTTCTGACTGGCCTCATTGGGATTTTGATACCCCGAGCGTGATATGGGATATGCCGAATTTGAGTGAAGAGGACAAGAAAAAAATCTTGGGTCTTAATGCTGCCAGGTTGTTTAACCTTGATGTGCCAAATGGAATGTCTTGATTAAGGGGTCTTAACATTCAAGGAATCGGATTATGAGCAAATTTATAATTGCACCTCATATGCGCTTGCATGAATGGATAGCCATCGAAAAAGGTTATTTTGATGAAGTTGGCTTGGACCATGAATTGGATAACGTATTAGTCGGAAAAGATGGCAAGTTACATGATTTAGGTGACAAAGTTGGGGCCTATCAGACTTTTGAGGAGGGACGGAGTTGCGATATCAGTTCCGCTTGTCATTGGACTGTGAATGTAGCTGCTGCCTCGGGGCATGGTAAATTATATGCAGACGCATACTCGGTTGCTCCCTGCGCAATATTTGTGGCGCCAGGGTCGGACATCAGCAAACCAGATGATTTAGCCAATGTTCCCATTTCGGTTGGTTATCAATCAGGAAGCCATTACTCCACAATTCAGGCACTCGAACAATTTCTGTCTCCTGAACAAATCAAGTTATCTTTCTCAGATGGGCTATTATTTAACAGGATGGATCTGCTGTTTGAAGGGAAGGTTCCAGCGGCAAGCCTTTTTAGTGGTCCATATTATTTTATGGAGCAGTTGGGTTATAGAAAAATATTGGATACATCTTTTATGATGGCATCTATGGTGTCTGAGGGCGCCGATGTAGAGGAAATAAAAAAATATTTTTCAGCGTTAAAAAAAGCACAGACAGACATTGATCTTCGCCCAGAGTTGTATACCCACTATTACAAAAATGAGTTTCCTGAAAAATATAAGGAGAGAATGGATACGCGGCTATTTGGTCCAGGGGAGAGAATTGTATTTGAAGTTTACTCAAGAAAAACTTTTGAGAGCGCGCAGAGATGGATTGCCGAAAGTAAAATTTTTGATACAGGGAACCTTGGAAACAGAAATTACGAAGACTCTATATTTGTTGCCGCCTAAAAGGTAATTAGTAGCGATGCCATTGAATAATCATTAGAGGCTTACGTATGGGAATGTTGATCGACGGAAAATGGGTCGACGACGATGAAAAGTACAGGGTAGGGAGTGGAGGAACTTTTGTTCGTTTAGACTCTATGTTTCGGGATTATATCAAAGCCGATGGATCCTCAGAATTTCTTGCCGAAAAGGGTCGTTATCATTTATTTTTGGCGCCCAACTGTCCTTGGGCGCACCGGACACAGCTTATTCGAAGAATAAAAGGGCTCGAGGGGATTATCAGTATTTCTCTTTCTGATTTACCAAAAACGCGCAGTTGGGCCTACTCCCAGGGTATAGGAAATGGACTGGATCCCATCGACGGAGTTTTTGAATTACATCAAGTCTATCAGTCCGCCGATCCTGGTTATACCGGCAGGGTAACCGTGCCAACTCTTTGGGATAAGAAGAATAGGACAATTGTCAATAATGAGTCCTCAGAAATTATTCGAATGTTGAATGCAGAATTCGATGAGTGGGGAGATCACTCAATTGACCTATACCCCGTGTCACTAAGGGATCAAATTGATAAAAATAACCACCGTATTTATCATACTCTCAATAATGGCGTTTATCGCTGTGGTTTTGCCAAATCCCAAGAGGCCTATGAAGAAGCTTATCAAAAGTTATTTGAAACTTTGGAGTGGCTGGAAAGTGAGTTGGCTGACCGGCGTTATCTTTGTGGCGACGTGATCACTGAAGCAGATTGGCGTCTATATCCGACGCTCATACGCTTTGACGTGGTTTATTATGGTCACTTTAAATGTTCTAAATTTAGGATTTGTGATCAACACAATCTTTGGAATTATTTAAAAGAGTTGTACCAGTATCCAGGGATTGCCGAGATAACTGACATGGCCGGTATAAAGGCTGGTTACTGGGGAAACATGCCTAATGTGAACCCTTCTGGTGTTATTCCATTGGGACCGGAAGACTTTAACTTAATGGAAAAACATGATCGTGAACGCTTAGGA
>CAZCKO010000034.1:0-4433 GCA_964499275.1 uncultured Rhodospirillaceae bacterium | reverse complement strand
GAATAATATTTTCCTTAAGATCCTTGGTGATGAATACAATGCGAGTGTCGTGATCATCATTTGGCCATTCGGGTAGCCTTACAGGATGATGGAAAATGTGCTGAACGCCGTGGATGGCTAGGGGATGTTCTTCCCCTTCTATGCTAACTATCCCTTTTATTCTTAGGAGGTTTTCTCCGCGATGCGTTATTAATGTTTGTATCCATGCAACAAATGCAGGCCATTCAATGGGTTCTTTATACCGAATACAAAATGAAGATATTCCGTCTCCGTGTCGTTCCGGATCGTGTATGTGTCGGTGATCATCGTGTGAATGGTGCCCATGGTCGTGTTTATCTGTCTCCTGTTGATTCTTCAGAGCTTCCTCACGAAGCCAATCCTGTACGTCAAAAGTTTTACTTTCGGGATCGTACAGGCCGCAACCGAATAACTTTGCGGGTTCAATGTCTCCGTTTGAAACTCGGTATACTTTTGCGGTGGGGTTAAGAGCATTAAGTCGAGTTTCTAAACTGTTCAACTGGTGTTCTTCAGCCATATCAATTTTAGTAATGACTATACGATCGGCCACTGCCGCCTGCTTTCGGGGTTCCTCATGGCGGTCAAGTTGTCCACTCCCAAAAACGGCATCGGAAGTCGAAATGACACCATCCAAGAAGAAACGTGACGCAATGATGGGGTCGCTTATGAGAGTATGTAAAATAGGGGCGGGGTCTGCCAATCCGGTGGTCTCAATAAGAACCCGTTTAAATTGCATCACCTCTCCTTTAACCCTCTTAAGGAAAAGCTCGCGCAGGGACCTGCTCAGGTCTCCACTCACCGTGCAACATAAGCAACCGGTAGTTAGTTCAACCATGTTTTCGTCTACGGTATCGACTAAATCGTGGTCAATGCCGATGTCACCAAATTCATTGACCAGGACTGCCGTTTCGGACATGTCTTCGTGTCTGAGCAGTGCGTTTAAAAGGGTTGTTTTTCCGCTTCCCAGCCACCCCGTTAAAAGGGAGACCTGGATCGCGTCTTCTGGGCCATTATCCGTATTCATTTTTGATACAGAGAATCGGGATTAATCAAAACTTCCTCAATAATCTTAAAGCCATCCTCGTTTATTGTTTTAAAGAAACAACTATGACGACCGGTATGGCAGGCAACCCCCTGTTGTTTGACAACAATTAAGACTGTGTCCCCGTCACAATCTATCCTGAAGTCTTTGATAGTTTGTGTTTGTCCAGATTCTTCCCCTTTGCGCCAAAGTTTAGATCGTGATCGAGAATAGTAACAGGCCATACCAGTTTTGAGTGTTTCCTTGATGGCCTCGCTATCCATCCACGCCATCATCAGGACTTTCCCACTTTCATCATCTTGGGCGATTGCGGGAATCAGCCCCCTGTCATCAAATTTGATGACTTCTAGTACATTTTTGATGATGGCATCTGTCGGTGTTTTGAAATGTTCGGTCATAATTTTAATTTAGCTGTTTGCGTTAAGACGCTCAAATCCTTCCTGAAGGTCTTCAATCAAGTCTTCCGTGTCTTCTAGGCCAACATGAATTCGTAATGTGGGCCCGTCATTTTCCCATTTTTCTTTGCCGACGGTGCGGGTGGCAGCAGGGTTGGTGAGGAGTATTAAGCTCTCAAAGCCCCCCCAACTTGCTCCCATACCATATAATTTTAGACCATCTAACATCGCTGCTATAGCCTCCTCCTTGTAAGGCTTTAAAACAACACCAAATAACCCGCATGCGCCCGAAAAATCTCTTTTCCATAAATTGTGGTATGGGTTTGAGGTTAGCCCCGGATGCAAGACACGGTCCACCTCTGGTCTACCTTCGAGCCAATTCGCCAATTTTAAACCATTTTCGTGATGCTGACGCATACGGACTCCAATGGTACGAAGGCCTCTCAAAGCCAGGTATACATCGTCGGGTCCGGAATTTGCTCCAAGGCTGGCGGCAGACTGACGAACCCGTTGCCAGTGCTCGTTTGTAGTGGTCACAATTCCCATCATGACGTCGGAGTGGCCGACTATGTATTTGGTTGCAGCTATAACCGAAACATCTACTCCGTGCTCGAACGGTTTAAAGAAAACACCGCTAGACCAAGTGTCATCAATGATTACAATACACCCCCTTTTGTGCGCCTCATCAGATATGGCTTGTATATCTTGAAGTTCAAATGTTAGCGAGCCCGGCGACTCCGTATAAATAATTTTAGTTTTATCTTGAATGAGATTTCTTATTCCTTGGCCAACGGAGGGGTCGTAATAGGTCGTCGAAACGTTAAACCGACCAAGAAAATTTTCACAAAAGTTCCGTGTGGGGCCATAAACAGTGTCGACCATCAAGACGTGGTCACCGGATTCAAGGTAGGCAAGCATCGCAGCATTAATGGCAGCTAAACCGGAACTCATGCATACCGCCCTGTCGCCCCCAAGAAGTTCAGCTGTGGCGACTTCCAGTGACTGATGTGTGGGTGAGCCTTGCCGACCATATGTGAACACATCGAGTTCCCAGCGACGGGTGCGGCGTTCACGAAATTCTGCGAGGGTTGGAGCAACGATAGTCGATGCATGGTAAACAGGAGGGTTCACGAAGCCATGATTTTTCTCCGGGTCCCTTCCCGCGGTAGTTATTATGGTGTCCTGTTTTTTAGTCATAAATTAACCTAAAAAAGATTTGATATAGGCCAATAGTTACATGCATGGCACTGCAGAGCCAGAGTGGAAAGTTGGTCGAAATTGAAATTTTCAGTTGGTTTCAATTGGTAAATTTTCGTCGCTGCCCCACTCTGACCAAGAGCCATCATAGACGGAGACATTTTTTTTGTTCAGGGCATACATTCCAAGCGCTAAAACACAAGCAGTTACGCCAGATCCGCAGCTGGTAACTAATGGCTTGTCGATATCAATTCCAGCATTTGAGAAACGTGATTTAAGACATGACCCTGACAATAAGGTTTTGGTTTGGGGGTCGATCAGGTGATCAAATGGTAAGTTTTTGGAACCTGGTATATGGCCCATCCGACAACCCGGACGAGGTTCCGGTTCCCGGCCCAGGAACCGACCTTCCGCACGGGCGTCAAGCAATTGCTCATTTTGACTGTCAGTAATTCCCAAGACTTCTTCTACTGTTCGGATAAAATGTTTGTCTATTGTTCCGGTAAATGATGTCAATCGTGTCTCGGGAAGGTCTTTATTCAGAGGTCGCCCTTCAGCTATCCATTTGGGTAACCCTCCATCCAGAACAAATACGTTTTCGTGACCGAATGAATTTAACATCCACCAAGGCCGAGCAGCCGAAAAAAGTCCCATGCCATCGTACACAATAACGGTGGTGTCATCTCCAATTCCTAGTTCTTTCATTTGTGCCTGAAATTGGTCATTTGATGGTAATGTATGTGGGAGGTTGTTCAACTTGTCCGCAATTTCGTCAATGTCCCAAAAAAAGGCACCGGGAATATGTAGGTTTTGATATTCTGTATACCCATTTCGTTTCATAGCGGGAAGATACCACGAGGCGTCAATGATCCTAATACTTGGTTCATTTAATTTGGCACTTAGCCAATCAGTAGACACTAGCGGCCCGTCTTCCAATTTGCGCATTGTTAACTTTCGTTATAGTTAAATCGGCGGTGTTTATATAGAAATTAAGATAAATTTAAAACTCTTTCTTTGGTGATATTGTTTGTCCCGACAAACCCCAAAAAAAGAGGCATCTGACATATGAATCAGAGGCTTAAAAAAACCTATTGAATTTTTAGACTTGGGTTGCCCCAAGTGGTTTGAGGTATCATGATAAGAATTCGACCAATACCCTGTTCCTAACAAGAGAGGACTAAGAATGCAACCTGTCCGGATGTTCTGCTGGCATTTCATGGCATACCCGCATTTGCCAGATGATTTTGACGAAAAGAATGATAGTGGCTGGGTAACTGTACCAAATAAATTGTGGGACGGTGAAAAATCTCGGGGGCTTTATCAAGAATATCTAGGTCAGCTTGCATATGCTGATGAATTAGGTTTTGACGGTATGGTTTTAAATGAACATCATCAAAACATATACGGGTTAATGCCTTCCCCCAATATCTTGGCATCAGCCCTTACCCAAATTACAAAAAACGGAAAAATTGTTGTCCTAGGAAATCTGCCACCACTCTTTCTCAATCCGATGAGGGTCGCAGAGGAATATGCGATGATTGACAATATGTCGAATGGTCGTCTGATAGCCGGGTTCGCGGTTGGTGGTGGCCCCGAGGCATTTAATTACAATGTTCCATCCCCGCAGGGGCGGCGGCGTCTTTGGGAGGCCATAGATCTTATCGTAAAGAGCTGGACGGATGATGGACCCTTTGCGCATGAAGGGCCATGCTATCCGATGCGTTATGTTAACATCTGGCCCAAACCCCGTCAAAAACCTCATCCAGAAGTTTTGGTTCCCG
>CAZCKO010000033.1:0-25244 GCA_964499275.1 uncultured Rhodospirillaceae bacterium | reverse complement strand
GATTTTCTGGGGTGTGCAAGAGTGCTGAAGTCCTCAACACCTTTTCAGCCTTCAAGAGCGGCTGCCATCTTTTGGGAATCATCAAAAATTATAAATTCTTTTTCCAAACCTCCCTCTAATAAGAACATATGGACGCCATTAGCATTGAGATTATCGGCAGTATACTTTACGAAAACATGCACACGATCGTCTTCCGCAACTAAATGTTGTATTTCTAAATTAAAGTTGGGGTAATCGCTAGGTAAATGCCCTAAAAAATTATCTCTCCAATCAGCGAAGCCTTTGTAATTACCAGACCGTTTGTGATCGCCGTTAACTGTGATTACCGCTTCTTCGTGAAAAATTTTGCTGAGAGAATCTAAGTCGCCTTCAGAAAAAGCCTGATAACCACTAAGTACAATATCTTTATTTTCCATTTTCTGCCCACCTGTTTTGGTTTTCAAACTAGCTTAAAATAGGTAGGGATACAAAAAAAGCCCTGAAAATGTATAAACACTATTCCCATTTTTAAGTCGAGGATTCTTACTTATTTGAAAATGCTTAATTCATTCGAATTCAGAGGTGATAAATTATATCTCTGGAAATAATCATTGAGGTTGTTGATATAAATTAACTGACGACGACCCCTGATGAGATCATCGTCATCTGGTCTACATACATGAAATATGAATAGAGAAGCGTGTTATATCATTATACGACTGTTTTTTTATGATGATAGGACCACATATCTAGCTGGTTAACCACGCCAGCTTCCTAATTGATTCATAAGCCAACGCGACCAGCCGAGTAATATTTCATCTTGCCACTGCCTCCCGATGAGCTGGATACCAACTGGCAGGCTATTTGGCCCTACATGGGTAGGCACCGAGATTGTCGGAACATGTAAAATAGTCCAGCAACCTTGAAATTGTGGATCTCCGGTATAGCCGAGCCCTTCTGGTGCTTCCCCTGTAGCCGCTGGTGCCAGAATAAAATCTAGATCACCAAAGACATCATCAAGCATTGCACGACATTTATTTGCTGTTATTACGGCTTCAAGATATTTTGAATATTCCATCATTGTGCCGTTTTCCAGCTGTCGCGCAATTTTATCGCTTAGCTGGTCACGGTGATTCTGCCATAAGTCCGCCATTACACGGCTGCGTTCAAAATCATTTAGCGTATTACGGGCCTTAGCCAGTTCGGCAAACGATGCGGGCAATGTGAGATCAATAATCTCAGCCCCGAGAGATTTAAGTCGATGGACGCTATCATCTATCGCGTCCACGGTTTCAGGTTGCGCGAGGTCCCAGTGATGAGTTTGGCACAGCCCTATTTTTGGTCTGGCGTCGGCAGGAAACGTTTTTGACTTTGGTCGATTCAAGAGGGCGCTCATGAGTAGATCCACATCATCAACCGAGCGTGTCAGAAGTCCAATAGTATCAAGATTTTCGGCAGCGAACATTAGTCCTGACCGGTTTATCAGGTTGTAGGTTGGTTTATAACCTATCGTGCCGCAGAAGCTAGCTGGTCTAAGAACAGAACCTCCGGTTTGCGTACCAAATGCTCCGTATACCATGTAATCTGCAACGGCAGCGCCCGAACCGCTTGAGGAACCACCCGGGGTGTGGTCGCGGTTATGTGGGTTAGTGGTTGCTCCGGGATGAGAACCAGCAAATTCGCATGTAACAGTCTTACCTAAAATGACTGCACCCGCAGCCCTCAGGATTGCTACGCATGCGGCATCAGTTTTAGGTTGATATCCTTCATATATGATGGATTCCATCTGTGTCGGCATGTCGGAGGTGTCGATGACATCCTTTACACCTATTGGTAGGCCGTGAAGTACTCCTTTTATAGGTGTATTATCCAGAATACGTGCCTGTTCCAGGGCATACTCCGGGTCAATATGGGCCCACGCTCTCACTGTCTCCTCGCGTCGGGCGACACGTTCGAGGCATGCCTGTGTCACCGCCTCTGAAGTGGTGGATCCTTCGGCGATCATTTTTACGACTTCAGTGGCACTATATTTATTTAAGTTTGGTTTAGGCATTTTTCCACTTATTGATAGAGAGGTTTGAAGCAATACAGTGTGCATGATAGCTTCCTGTTGGTTGAAGTGAAAAGGGCAGAAAAATGACGCAAAAAATGCTGATCAAGGGTGGTCTAGTTTATGACCATGACGGTGACGTGCACAAACCTGTCAAAGGCGATATTTTAATCGATGGTGATGAAATTTCAGCTATCGGAAATGATCTGGCGGCGGAAAAAATAGCTAACGCAGAAATCTTGGATGCGTCTAACCATCTCGTGGTCCCGGGCTTGATCAATGCGCATTATCATTCACACGATACACTGTGTCGTGGTCTATTTGAGGATCTACCATTAGAATTCTGGTTACTTTACACCTTGCCCATGGGAACATTTCGGTCACGTGAGGAAATTCGCCTGCGTACTCTGGTCGGGGCACTTGAGTCGATGCGCTGCGGTATCACAACCGTCCAAGATATGCTTGGGCTTATACCCATGACGGAAGAAAATATAGACGTGGTTCTTGATGCCTACGAGGAAATCGGCGAGCGGGTCATTTTTTCACCGATGGTTTTTGATATTCCTGCTGTAGCAATGCTTCGCTATCGAGATTTACTACCTCCAGAAATACAGGAAATGATGGGTACCGAAGCCGGAAATCCGAGCGAACAACTTAACATGCTGGAGACGCAAATTCGGCGGAGACCCGCCAAGGGTGTTACCCATTGGGCGGTGGGTCCCTTTGCACCACAGCGGTGCACGATAGAATTGCTCTCAGGCTGTGCTGATATAGCTGAACGCCATGATCTAGGAATTTATATTCATGTATACGAGACGCGCGGTCAGGTAGTTATGGCACGTGAGATGTATGGTGAATATGGGGGCTCCTTTATTAAGTATCTTGATACCGCAGGAATGCTTAATCATCGACTTAATATTGCGCACTCAGTTTGGATTTCCCGCGAGGAAATGGACCAGATGGCCGCAGCAGATGCCGGGGCAATTCTTTGTTTCAATAGCAACATGAAGTTAAAAAGCGGAATCTCGCCAATGAGAGATATGCGTGATGCGGGCATGCGTGTCGGGCTTGGTTGCGATAATTGCTCGGGTAGTGATGTACAAAATATGTTTCAGGCTATGAAAGCTTATTGCATGCTTGGATCTGTTAGTGACCCAACGCCTGGCACACCCTTAAGTCAGGAGGCTCTTAGGCATGGTACTCTTGGCAGCGCGCGCTCTGCGTGTATGGAAGACCAGATTGGAGCACTAAAACCCGGCTATAAGGCAGACATGATGCTTATTGATATGAATGATACAGCCTATCTCCCTTACAACAGCGCAGCCCGGCAACTGGTTTATAGCGAAACGGGTCGTTCTATTGATACGGTCATTATAGATGGAATAGTTGTGATGAAAGACCGGGTTGTTCAGACGATCAATGAAGAAGATTTAAGAAAAGAGGTATCCGATTTGATGAAAAGCTTTATTCCTGAATATGAGGACGTGGTTAAAAATCGCGAAGTTGCGCTTCCATACTTGATGGACGCTCACCAGCGAGTTTGGGATACAAAATTGGGATTACAGCGTTTTATTGCTCGAACCCATTACGGGGAGGGAGGCTTTAAATAAACGAAACGCATCAATCCCTTGCCGTTACCTTAATGGTCCCTTAGCCTATATTTAGGAAACAAGACTCTTTTACAAACAGGTTAATGGTTGAGGGGCAACATGGCTTTTACAGGTCTTCATACAACTCTTTTTGCGGCGCCCAATATGAAAGAGGCGCAGAAGTTTTATAGTGACTGGGGCTTGCGCAAGATCAAGGCAACCCCCAACCATTCTATATTTGAAACTAAGATCGGTAGCCGAGTTGAGCTTGAAACTCCTAATTCAAAAGGTCTGCCCCCGGCTGCCGCCCCTGATATGCATTTTCGGGAGATGGTTTGGGGTGTGTCATCTAAGAAACATCTAGCGTCTATTCAACGGGAATTATCTAAGGATCGGGAGGTCGTTGAAGATAAAGATGGCACGCTACATTGCTTGGATCCTAACGGGATTGGCGTGGGCTTCCGTTTATGGCGTCCCCGCACAAAGGTCGATGGTGCACGCACAAAAATAAACTCTTTCGATAAGGCTGAACGCATCGATGAAATGAGTACCTTTTATAATGACGCGCGCCCTATTCGAATGGGGCATATTGGCTTCGTACTGCCCGATTTAAAAGCTGCTGAACATTTTTATAGAGATCGTTTGGGCTTTTGGCTGTCAGATCGTTATGCTGGTGGGGCGGCAATTTTTCTCCGCTGCGCTGCCAAAAGCCAACATCACAACCTTTTTATGATTTGGAGTGCAGACGGTAATAAACGCTATCATCATACCGCATTTGAAGTGCGGGATATTCACGAGGTTTTTGGTGGTGGTGTGGCTTTTGATAAAAAGGGGTGGGAGACTGAGGTAGGACCAGGTCGACACCCTATTTCCTCGGCGTATTTTTGGTATTTTAAATCGCCTTGTGGTGGCGCCATCGAGTATTTTACCGACTCAGATTATGTCACGGAAGATTGGAAGCCGCACAATTATCGGATCAACAGGTTTTCTGAGTGGCACTTACCAGATGGTATTCGCCAAGCGAAAGATGATAAGATTCGACCTTCAATGTCTGCAGCAGGAAGACATTAAATAATAATCTTTATGAGCGTGAAGTTGAAGATAAAACCTGGTTTAGCCTTTATTTTACGGTTGGCATTGTAAATTCGGCGCCAGAGCGTATACCGGTTGGCCAACGTGAGGTGACAGCTTTTTGCTTGGTATAAAATCGAACACCCTCAGGACCATGTACGTGGAGATCACCAAATAATGAATCTTTCCAGCCACCAAAGGAATGAAATGCCATGGGCACCGGTATTGGAACGTTTATACCAACCATTCCGACTTGAATTTGATTGGTAAACTCTCGTGCAGCATCACCGTCTCGGGTAAAAATAGATACCCCGTTGCCGAATTGATGTTGATTAATGATCTTCACGGTATCATTGAAGTCGGGTGATCTGACAACCGACAAAACCGGGCCAAAAATTTCTTCCCGATAGATCTGCATTTCTGTCCGCACATTATCAAACAGACAGCCACCCATAAAAAATCCGTTTTCGTATCCCTGTAAAGAATAATCACGGCCGTCTACAACCAACTCTGCTCCCTCGTCTAGCCCTATATTCACATATCCTTTTACTTTATCTAGATGTTGCTTTGTAACGAGCGGCCCCATATCCATATTGGCGTCTGTTCCGGGGCCAATTTTTAGAGCCTCGACTTTTGGTCTTAGTAAATTCATCAATTTGTCACCGGCGTCTCCCACCGCGACGGCCACGGAAATGGCCATACACCGTTCGCCGGCTGAACCATATGCGGCACCCATCAAAGCATCTGCCGCTTGGTTCATGTCGGCATCTGGCATGACGACCATGTGATTCTTAGCGCCGCCCAGCGCTTGGACCCTCTTCCCGTTTTTCGCAGCATTTGAATAAATGTATTCTGCGATTGGTGTGGACCCAACAAAGCTAACGGCAGCAATATCCGGATTCTCTAAAATTGCATCCACTGCCACCTTGTCACCATTAACAACGTTTAACACACCATCCGGGAGGCCAGCCTCTTTAGCGAGTTCTGCCAGTCGTAAAGCACAGGAAGGGTCTTTTTCTGATGGCTTCAAGATAAATGTATTCCCGCAGGCGATGGCTACGGGAAACATCCACATGGGTACCATGGCCGGAAAATTAAAGGGAGTGATTCCGGCGCAGACACCAACAGGTTGTCGAAATGTCCAGGCGTCGATTCCCCTTCCGACCTGCTCGGTATATTCCCCTTTCAGAAGCTGAGGAATGCCGCATGCGAATTCAACCACCTCCAAGCCACGTGTGAGCGAGCCATGGGCATCAGAAATAACTTTCCCATGTTCCGAGGTTATAATAGCGGCAATATCGTCAGCGTTTTTCTCTATCAGCTCTTTATATTTAAACATGATTCTTGCGCGTGTCAGGGGAGGGGTCCCTGACCACTCTGGAAGGGCGTTTTTAGCTGCCGTTACCGCTGCTTCAATCTCCTCCTTTGACGCAAGAGGGACCTGAGACTGAATTTCGCCCGTTGCTGGGTTATAGACGTCAGCAACGTTAGACGAGGACCCTTTGATATGTTTGCCGTTAATCCAGTGTGTTAAATTTCTCATCGTAAATGTCCTAATATTTTTAAGCCTTAAATATAAATAGCTACGTCTGGCCGTCCATCATTAATACAGGGTTTTCAGCTGTATCAACCAACAATAATGGAAATTATTTGGGCCAGCCCTTGCGGGTATATTATTCTAAGCGTAGCGTCTTTTATTAAAGACAATTCAGGAGAAAAGTATGTCAGCAAAAGCAGATGGACGCATGGCGCGTTGGCGGGAACAGCGCTGGATCCTGGACGCGGTCATCCGCACGGTAGGGGTCGAATGGGATCAGGGTCGTCTCCGATACGGTGCAGCCCCAGGAGGAGCCCAAGCTGCAGCAGAATTTAGGACAGTTGGCTCAAAAATCAAACGGGTTGGAGATTTTGTTCGCGAATTTTCCAATGCTGCAAAAAAAAGAGAGGCAAAGGCACTATCTTTTGAAGAATCAGGTCTCCTTGTTTCGGCACGAGAGAGCTATATGACGGCAGCGTTGCTTTGGGCGGCTGGGCGTTGGCCGATCTTTGAAACTAATGAAGAGCTAGAGCATCTAGAGAATAAGATGAACCATTGTTTTTCTAAGTTTATCGAATACGCTCCCCATCCAGTTGAAAAGGTAAGGATACCGTTTGAGGGAAAAGAACTCCCCGGCTACCTTCATCTGCCAAGAAAACCCCAGCTCGGAGAAACATTCCCATGCGTAGTGAATATCCCTGGTATGGATTCAAGCAAGGAAACAGGGGTAAATATGTATGGTGATTCCTACTTGGAGCGCGGTATCGCGGTATTGAGTATTGATGGGCCTGGACAAGCAGAGAGTGTCGCCCTTGGGATCTTTGTGACAAATTCTAACCATATGGATGCCGCGAAAATAGTGGCTGATTGGCTTGATGTACATCCGGCTATTGATTCAGGTAAACTTATGGTAAGGGGGACTAGTTTTGGAACCTATTGGGGCTTGCAGTGGGCAGCTGCCCTTGGCGACCGCATAAAGGGCGTTGCAGTCAGCGGAGTTTGTCACGAGCCCGGCTGCGATACCATTTTTAATATGGCTTCACCATCCTTTAAGTTGAGGTATATGTGGATGGCAGATTATGAGGATGAGGTAGAATTTGATAAATTCGCCAAGACCATTGATCTCCGCCCATTTGTTCCAGCGATTACCTGTCCCGTCCTGATATTGGCTGGGGAGCAGGATCAATTGAGCCCAGTCGAGCATAGTTATAATGTATTTGATCTTATAACCGCTCCAAAGGAAATTGTGGTCTATGAAGGTGCTAATCATTCAGTAGCAGATGCTAGCTCTGTGGCGTTAGGTGATAACCCAAAGGATTACTTGGCTGATTGGTTAGAGGCGCGGCTACTTGGACAGCCATTGAAAAGCGTTAAAGGTTTTGTAGATAGCTCCGGTAGGCGAACCGATGCCCCCGCTTAGCTGTTTTGGAGTTTGGGTAGGTCGCGCAATAGTATACCGGACCCTTTCCGGGGTTCTCGAATATGTAGACGATGTTGAATTTCCCAACAAAGGGCAGCGCACGTTTCTATTACAGGTATGCCAAAATCTTGTTCCATTTGTTCTACGATACTGAGTAATCGCCAAGCGTTTCCTTGTAGATAAATAGCTTGGGCTTTAGGGTTGGCGAGAAAGGTATTGCGGACGAGAGTATAAACCCGCTCTGGCGGTATTTCGCCAGCCTTTTCAAAGGGTACTGGTAGGGGTTCCATGGCTAAAACATCGAACCCAGCTTCTAACATGTAATCGCGGGTGAGTTCGTTTTGAAGTTTTGAATAGCTGACGCCAACAATTTTTTTTGCTCCGACGGCTTTGAGGGCGCGGGTAATATTTTGATTTGCTGTGAAATGGGGAATATTCATTTCCCGCTCCCATTTCCGGATGATTTTGTTTTCACCCTTGACGCCCAACATCATAAAGGGGGGTGTACCTGAATGATGAATTAAATCAACGCCTGCGCGAGCAAGAATAAGGGCATTATCGTGATAACCCTGAATTGCGTTCTTAAATTCGTCCGCAGAGCCCTGTTGTACATTCTGGTGGATGGGTATCAACCCAACGCCCTTGGGAAGCAGCCGGACAGTCTCTTCCATGGAACCAGGCCGCATGGTCGGTTTGATAAGTCCAACAGTGCCTCGCCAGCTTGAAAAAGTCATTTTTTCCTCACGTTTATGGGATCAGGATAGTCATACCTAATGTCGAACGTGATTCCATCGCTCGGTGCGCGTCAGCGGCATCGGCGAGAGAATATTCGTTGCTGATAACAATTTTAACGGCACCACTGGAAACCATGTTAAACAGGCTCTTTACTCGCGCTCTGATTTCATTGCCCGTCTGCATATGCCAGTAAAAGGCTCCAGCTGTAATTCTGAGTGACCCCATTTCATTTAGCCGAAAAATATCAAAAGGCGGCACTGGACCAGAAGAAGATCCGTATGTAACGAGGTTACCGCAGGGCCGCAGAGAGGCGAGTGAGGCCTCGAAAGAATCAGCTCCCACCGCATCAAACACCGCTGTTACCCCAACGCCATCTGTCAGGGCTCGCGCACGTTCGGGAATGTTTTCACTGGTACTGATGATAACATCGTGGCAGCCATACTGGGCAGCGAAATCTGCTTTTTCGTTTGAGCTGACCACGCCTATAACATGCGCGCCGGTTGTTCGAGCCCACTGCGTAATGATCATTCCGACACCACCGGCAGCGGAATGCACGAGGATAGTGTCTCGTTCACTGACTGGGTGGCAGTCGTGAATGAGATATTGTGCGGTCAAACCCTTTGTCACTACGGCGGCGGCTTGAGAATCACTAATTTCATTCGGCAGTTTAATTAAACGTTCGGTGCTCATGACGCGCCGCTCGCAGTATGAACCCCGGGGGAGTGAGTGACCTCCACTTGAATACGCTATTCTATCACCTATCGAATAATCTGTGACGCCGGGGCCCAATGCCTCAATCACTCCGCAGCCCTCGCCACCGATTACGCTTGGTAATTTTGTAAGGGGGTAACGCCCATTTCTGGTATGAATATCGGCAAAATTGAGACCTATAGCGGTATGACGAATTCTAACTTCGCCTACATTTGGGTCTCCAATGTCGAGATTTTCATAGCGCAAGACTTCCGGACCGCCATACTCATGAATTCTGATCGCCTTGGACAAATTTATGGTCCCTTACTATTGATTATTATCAACGCCGACGCGGTCAGGCTCATGGAGCTGCCCTTCAAACTCGACCTCATGTCGACCTAATAGGTCTCGTGAGCGCGAACTGGTACGTCCATAGCGCCAATATACTGAAATTCCAGGTGCATAACATCACCTGGTTTGACAGGACCGACCCCTGCACAGGTGCCTGACATGATAATGTCGCCGGGATATAATGTGTAAAATTTTGAAGCCCATGCAATTTGTCCTTGGAGATTTAGGATTAAATTTCGTGTGTTATTCTGTTGTCGAATTTCATTATCTATTGTCAGGACAAAATCTAACTTCCCTGGATCATCAATTTCATCGGCAGTCACAAGCCACGGCCCGAGGACGGCATAGGTGTCGACTGATTTTCTGAAACTACGGTCTTCTTTCCCTCTTACCACCATGTCCATGGCAATAGCGTACCCCCCAACGTAGGAAAGTGCCTCGTCATGGGGAATGTCACCTCCCTTGCGGCCAATTATAACTCCCAACTCAGCTTCATGATCTGTTCGGCGATCACTGAATCTGATGGCGACACCCTCAGCCGGGCCTGTGAGTGCGCTATTTGCTTTAAGGAATAATCCTTGATCTTCCATTTTACGACGAGGCAAACCCTGCGAAATGCCTGCGTCTGCCGTTGCCTCCTGAGCGTGATCTTCATAATTTTGTGGTACACCGATGATTTTGGTAGGATTTGCAACAGGACTTAAAAAACTTAGTTCATTAACGGGTTTGCCAGGGGCAGTGTCGGCAGCTTGCTCCAGTTTTGGTCTCATGGCCTCTAGGTTGGCAATAAGTTGGTCTCCGATTGGTAGAGGATAGCGGTATGGGGGCAATTCCGACTTAACAACGTCAGAGACATCATAAACAACATCATCCCTCACAATGCCGAACCTGTTGTCGTTGTATCTACAAATTTTCATAGTTCTCACTCCAACGTTTCTTTCATCAGTCCTATAGTTTGACATGAAGGAGGTCAATGGATGGTCTAGCGTGGTGAGGGACCATTAAAAGTTTCCTGAAGTTTCTAACTCAAACATCTTATATTCAGACCTTATTTTAATTTGCCGAATTATAATTCTGAATTGTCTGCCAGATTCGTTGGGGCGTCGCTGGCATATCAATATTTTGAACGCCCGTGGGTGCTAAAGCATCCAGCACGGCGTTAATAACCGCAGCAGGAGCGCCAGTAGTACCTCCTTCGCCGGCCCCCTTTGCTCCCAGGGTATTGGTGGGGCTGTAAACCTCATTGAGGGTTCCGTTAATAAATGGAAGATCTCGAGCAGTGGGTAGAGCGTAATCCATAAATGACCCCGTGAGTTGCTGACCTGTTTCGGGGTCATAGACCGTGTGTTCAAATAGCGCTTGCCCTATTCCCTGTGCTATCGCTCCCTGCGATTGACCACGTACGATCATGGGATTTATCGCCCGACCGACATCATCGACCACAGTAAATGCAATAATTTCCAATTCTCCGGTTTCGGGATCAATTTCTAATTCGCATACATGACAACCATTCGGATATGTAATTTCATCGCTGTCGTGAACCGCATCACCTCCAAACGCACCAGCTGCACTATGTTGAGAACTTGAACAGGAGATAGAGCCGGCGACGTCAAACATGCTCACCGAGCGATCAGTGCCGATAATATTGTAGTAGCCATCTTTGAAAGAAACATCTTTTGGCGAAGCCTCTAACAGATCAGCGGCTGCGCCTAACCCCGCTTGTATGGCATTGTCCGCGGCCTTAACCAGGGCCGGACCAGCCCGGACGATGCTGCGAGAGGCGTTCGTTCCAACACCATCCTTTATGAGAGCGGTGTCTGCCTCTACCATTTCAATACTGTTAACTTGGATACCCAGTTTTTGAGCGATGATTTGACGCATTGTGGTTTCATGGCCTTGGCCTTGAGCCACAGACCCTACAGCAAGTTGGACTGTGCCGTTTTCTCTGATTGTTATGCGGCCATACTCTCTGGGAACTCCGCCGGCACCCTCTATATAGTTACAAATGCCAATACCCCGCAGTTTACCCCGACTAGCAGCCTCGTCGCGGCGATCTGCGAAGTCATACCATTCAGCATTTTTTAACGCGGTGCTCATATTTTTGGCATATTCACCACTATCATAGGTGGACCCCACCGGGGTGGTATAGGGCATGGAGTTTGGCGATATTAAGTTTCGGTTCCTCAATTTTACACGATCAAATCCCGTGATCCGCGAGGCCTCGTCGATTAATCGCTCAAGGGTATATATTGCCTCCACGCGCCCTACACCCCGATAGGAGGCAACGGGTACGGTATTTGTGAAAACCCCTTGTAGGTTAAGGTGCAAGGTTGGAATTTTGTATACACCAGGAAGCAAACGGGTAACGTTTCGTAATGCCGTAAATGGTGAACTTCCCGCCAAATAGGCCCCAAGATTGCAAATACCAGATACCTTGAGAGCTATAAAATCTCCATCGGCATTTAGGCCAAGTGTACCTCGTAAAAAATAATCACGACCTTGATTGGCACTGTTAAAGTCCTCTGATCGCGAAGCGAGCCATTTCACTGGCCTTCCGAGCTTCTTGGCTGCCCACATGATTACTGGATATTCTGGATAAGTGAACGAACGTGAGCCAAATCCACCTCCAACATCACGGGATATAACACGGATTTGGTCTGGTTTTACTCCTAAAATATAGGAAAGCCGGTCCCGAGTAGCGTGAACACCCTGACAACCAATATGAAGTGTATGCTGTTGGGTGTGGTTGTCATAAAAAGCGAGAGCTCCGCGGGGTTCCATGAAACAAATTACGACCCGGTTGTCGATAACCTCGATGGTTGCATTATGGGTTGCTTCTTCAAGGGATTTGTCGGTTTCGGTTTCGTCACCCGCAACCCAGTCGAAACAGGTATTGTTTTGGACTTCTGTCCAGAGTTGTGGTTGCCCATCCAATTGAGCAGCCGTGGTATCGCTAACACTTGGGAGGAGGGCGTATTCAATAATGACTTCCTCTGCTGCTTCTATGGCTGTCTCGGGCGAGTTGGCCAATACGATTGCAGCCGGGTCTCCGACGTGGCGGACTTTTTCCCTTGCCAGAGGAAAATATGGTGGATCTGCCATAATTGACCCATCCTTATTGGGATATATTGGTCCGCGGTTGATTACGTCTGAAGGAAGGACATTCACACCGTCCTCTTCCAAATCCTTAGCAGTAAAAACAGCGGCAACCCCTTCCATGACTTTTGCTGACCAAAGATCAATTTTTTTAATCTTTGCATGGGAATGTTTTGTTCGAACAAAGGCAGCATAAATCTGGCCATTCATATTGTGGTCGTCGGTAAAACGTCCCTGACCCGTTAGAAGCCGGTGATCTTCCCATCGAGGAACCGATATTCCTACGCCACTTTTTGTTGCTTCAGAGGTTGTGCGAGGATCCTTAATCTCCATCTATGGCATTTTCCACATTCATTAAAATTGGTCTTCCATCTGGAGTGTTGAGTGGAATGATTTTTCCATGATGCCGGGCACAAAGTGTTGGTGAAGAACGGACTTCCGTTCCAAGGTCTACCTCTAGATCAGCTATGACAACCTCGGTATCTTTAAAAACCTTTAACACTCGCATCCGTTGTCTCCTGAAAACTTGTTAATCTTCGTAACCTGAGCGCATTACCCAATATTCCCATGCACGATCAAGGCCTAATGGACCAAGTTGATTGACATTACAAAGGTCAACCTCTCCAGGAGTTAAATAATCAATTTCTCCGCCAATGATCATAGCCTGAGTGATCATCTTTGCCGTAGCTTGTAGATATACCGCTGTCATGACTACTTCACGAATGTTTCGACGAGCACAAACACAGCCGTGGCGTTTCATCAAAGCCGAAGCGTTGTCACCGAGGGTGGCCGCAAGGTCGCGCCCTTGGTCCATTGTGACTACCAGATGATTTGTTTCTCCAAAGTTGTCTCGAATATCCCATATCGGTATGTGGACTCCTATGGGCGCACTCATATGCAAAAGGGGTCTTATAAGCGTGTTGGTAGCGGCAAATGGAACAACTTCCTGCGAATGGTTGTGAACGACCGAGTTCACGTCCTTGCGAATTTCATAAATACCCCCGTGAATAGCACGCTCACCATATGGTGTCCGACCTTCCAAGTTGCCGATGGGTTCGCCGTCAAGGCGGAACTCAACAATATCGTTTATCGTAATGAGCTCAGGAGCTCGTGATATCGAAATAAAATAACTCTCTGGATTGTTGGGGTTACGAACGCTGATATGTCCAAATGCATCAACTACTCCCTCACGTGCCAGGATACGGTTCGCAATGACAAGATCGCGTATAGTATTAGTAACATCTTCCATGGTCAGTTCCCTCTAATTTGGTTAACAGAACGGGCAGCCCGGGGTATCTAAAAAATGTGCTATTTGCATTGGTGGTGGTGTCTGTTGGCTGCGGGTTTCAATCACTACTTTTCCATCAATCAATACAAAGGAAATGCCGGGTAGATCACCGTGGGAAATAGCATCTGAAAGCGTTGAACCAGCGGAACCCTTGACGGGCCCGGCAATAATTAAATCTGCCGGTGCACCCTCCTTTAAAACCCCGACGTTGAGGCCATGTGCCTTTGCGGTATTCCCCGTTGCAACAGCAATAGCTTGGCCAGGGTCCATCCCGCACATTGACGACAAAAACAAAATATTGCGGAGCATACCCCGGGGGATAACACCAGTACCACCTGGTGTATCTGTTCCCATCGTCAAACGATCCAGTCGGCCTATTTCCATTAGTCGATTTGCTACTAAGTAGGTTGAACGATAATTGTTGGAGGAACAAACTTCGAGTGCAAATTCTGTATTGTCGATAAGCAAATCGAGATCATCGTCGGACATGGGGATTGGTCCGCCAGAGACATGGGCGGCGATATCCGGCTGAAGCCATGATAAGGTATCGAAACCGCAAACGCGGCTCGAGCCGGAGCGTGATACTCCGCCCGTATGCACCTTGGTGCGCAATCCGCGCTCTCTTGCCATTTTGGTATAACGTATTGCCTCGTCCTTGTTTTCCTCTAAGGGGAAGAAGATGAATTTGACAAGTATTGAGCCTGCCTCCTTCAGACGGTCAAAATGGCTTTCTTCCATCCCTGGGACTAAAAGGCATGTTCCGGCGTGCACCTTCGTGCCGCTCCATCTAATACGACCCGTTGTGGCTTTTGCAACTTCTGCGAGCGAGGTGACCAGGTCCGGGGTGAGGTTTTCGTAATCGAGTCCGGGCGTATGTAATTCCCCAGCAGAAATTAGTGTTGTACTCCCCCCGTGCATATAGTTGGTGATCCATCCAATTGAGTCTTGTGCGGGGGTCCATTCTCCAAATACCGGATGTATGTGCCCATCAACTAAACCGGGTAGGACTGCGTTACCATGTGCGTCAATTGTGATATCCGAAGACACGTCAGCGGGGGGGTTAAAGCTTTTGATGCACGAACCCTCTATGAGCAATGATGTAACCTGCGACGTTGGTTTATCAAGATCGCCTGTAAAAAATTCACCAATATTCGTAATGTGTGTTGTAATCACGTTTCGCCTCAATTTTTTTCCTGTATAAATCGTATCCTATGGTCTGTTCCTTGTCAGGGGGGTACAGACGAGGCATTTTGAAGATTAGAGAATTAAGCAGAGTTAGGGGGGGGGCAAAATGGCTCGTGCACCAGAAATTGATACGGTAATTAGCAATTTTACGCCGCGATTTATTACTAGCGGTGTACCCCTTGCTGATTTTCAGGAAGCGACAGTAGGTCTTGAAAAGTGGGAGGATTGGTTGCCTCGATGGGCAGCCCGTGCGGAAGTGCATGAGGCACTGGGCCTTGATGCTTTAGAGAATGGCAACGGCCTCAGTGCATCGGAGCATCTTACTACAGCATCTCTTTTGTATCACTTTGCTAAGTTTATGGCTGTTCAGTTTCCCGATAAAATGCGGGCTACTCATGAAAAGGCGATAGATTGCCATCGCCTCGCGCTACCCCATATGGAACCACCCGGTGAGCGGGTAGCAATCCCTTTTGAAGGAGCAGAGCTCTATGGCAACCTAAGGAAACCTCCCGGTGTAGAAAAACCGCCTGTTGTGATACTAGTGCCTGGATTAGAAGCCACAAAGGAAGAGATCTTTGGTTACTCACCAACCCTTTTGGCACGTGGAATGGCAACCCTGCCCATCGATGGACCCGGGCAGGGTGAGGCCGAATATGATTTGCCTATTCGCGGAGACTACGAATCCGTTGCCACGGCGATTATTGACTGGATAGAATGCCGCCCTGACCTCAATGCAAAACAAGTAGGTATATTTGGTGTCAGCCTCGGAGGCTATTATGCCCCAAGAGCTGCCGCATTTGAGAAACGAATTAAAGCTTGTGTTTCTATTTCTGGCGCATATGACTGGGCAGAAAATTGGGATAAAAAGTCAGATTTGAATAAGGAGGTCTTCCGAATTCGGTCTCATGCAAAGAATCTCGAGGAAGCCCATGCCAACGGTAAGACTTTGACACTCAAAAATTGTGCAAAGGGGATTACGTGTCCAATTTACATTGTTGCGGGCGGGCTGGACCGCATAACCGCTGTAGAGGCCGCAAATCAACTAGCTGCGGATGTCTCAGGACCTAAGGTGGTGTCTATTGTTGAGGATGGGAACCACGTTTGCCACAACCGACCCTACAGCGTTAGACCGCAAACAGCGGATTGGCTGGCGGCGCATCTTGGAGGTCGGTGATAGGGTGTTTACTCCGTTGACCCGTAGGCAGAGATCAGGCAAAAAAGGATGACCATACGCTACCGTATGGCAGCAGAGAAAAGAGATGGATGGAGTAATAGGACAACCAATCCGGCGCAAGGAGGATCATCGGCTACTGGTCGGTGAAGGAGAGTTTAGTGACGATCATAGTTTGCCCAACCAATGCTGGGCGGTGATGGTTCGGTGTCCTTTTGCACATGCGGTTATTAAAGGGATTGATTCTGAAAAAGCGAGGAAATACCCGGGTATATTAGGCGTTTTTACTGGTGAAGATTGTGAAGCTGACGGGCTCGGTCAAATCCCGCACAGTCCATTCCCATCAACCCAATTTGATATGAAACTACATGGCCCAGGTGGTAGGGTTGGAGATGATAGTTTTGCAGGCATTAACACCGTATTGCCAGCCGATAAGGCCCGTTATGTTGGGGAGGCAGTGGCCATGGTTGTTGCGGAGACTAAAGCACAGGCCGCGGAAGCCGCTGAAGTTATCGAAATAGATTATGATGTGTTGTCGTCGGTAACCCATACTCGGGCGGCAGTCGCCCCTGAAGCACCAAAACTTTACGATGAGATTCCCAACAATATTTTCGTTGAGACTCTTTTTGGTAATGAAGACGCTACTGAAGAGGCCTTTGAAAAGGCTGATCATGTTGTAAAAATGTCTTTCGATATTCCTCGTGTTACTGGGGTGCCCATGGAGCCACGCTCTGCGCTCGGTAATTATGATCCAATTGCGGATAAATATACTATCTACGCTGGAAGCGGTGGAACGGTGCGTCAAAAACGGGAAATCGCATCGGTGTTGGGCGTAGATAATAATAAAGTGCGGGTTTATGCTCTCGATGTTGGGGGGAATTTCGGTACGCGGAATAGGCTTTTTGTAGAGTTTCCACTGGTTGCATGGGCCTCAAGAAAAGTTGGGCGACCTGTGAAACTCACGGTTGAAAGGTCGGAGGCATTTGTCAGCGACTATCAAGGGCGTGATCTTATAGTCGATATGGAACTGGCACTAGACTCAGATGGTACATTTAAGGCTCTAAGATCATCTAACATAAGCAATGTTGGCGCTAAATGTGTTTCGCTTTCTCCACTTTCCAAGGGTTCCGGGATCATCACAGGGTCCTATCGGATACCAGTAGCACATTTAAGGTCGCGCGCGACATTTTCAAACACTCCCCCGACAAATGCCTATCGCAGCTCTGGAAGGCCTGAAATTATCTATTGTGTCGAGTGTTTGGTTGAAAAATCAGCGCGGGTTCTGGGTTTTGATCCGATCGAGCTCCGCCGTAAGAATCTGGTTCGCGACGAAGAAATGCCGTACACAAATGCTGTTGGAATGCAATATGACAGTGGAAAATATGAAAAAAGTTTGGATATGGTGATGGGACTTAGTGAATGGGATGGTTTTGAAAGCCGAAAAAACGAGGCCAAGTTGCGTGGGAAAATTCTTGGTCGCGGCGTTGCTCACTATGTAGAAAGCTCAATTGGGACACCAGTTGAACAGGCGGAACTTCATATTTCTACTCAAGAAAAAAGACTTAATTTAGTAATTGGTACACAGCCAAGTGGGCAAGGGCACGAAACCAGTTTTGCCCAAGTAGCTGCGGAACGGCTCGGACTGCCAATAGAAGAAATAAACGTAATCGTAGGTGATACAGATATCGTCAAGGTGGGGGGTGGTTCCCATTCCGGCCGATCAATGAGAATGGCAGGGACGGTCATTGTCAAAGCTTCGCAGGCTTTGATTGAGAAGGGAAAGAAAATTGCTGGGTACGTTTTTGAAGCCTCTCTCGAAGATATAGAATTCTCCGATGGTGTTTTTGCTGTCTCGGGAACCGATCGGAGGCTTGATTTTTTTGGGCTTAGCTCTGAGGCAGATAAATTGGATTTACCCGACGATCTTATGGATGGATTGTCGGTGGTAGAAGATAATGAGATGCATACGCCGGTATTTCCCAATGGCTGCCATATCTGCGAAATTGAAATTGATGAAGAAACCGGTGTACCGCAAATTGTCCGGTATGCCGCGGTGGATGACGTCGGTCGCGCGATCAACCCGCTGATCGTGGATGGACAGACCCATGGGGGCATTGTCCAAGGTGTCGGTCAGGCAATGTGGGAAGAATGTGTATTCGACCCTGATGGCCAACCTCTTTGTGGGTCTTTTATGGATTACGGTATGCCGCGGGCGGATCATTTTCCTGATTTTAAAACGGCTCTAAATGAAGTGCCATCCCCTACCAATCCCTTGGGTGTAAAGGCTGGTGGGGAGGGTGGTACAACACCGGCCCCAGCAGTTATAACTAATGCTGTAGTTAATGCGCTACAGGGTTATGGGGTAGAGCATATCAAAATGCCGCTAACACCTCTGAAGATTTGGGAGGCCATGCGGGTGAATAGCAAGTTATAGAGGACAATAAAAATGGCGACGCCAAATATTAGATTAATTGGATTCCCTGGGACCGGACTGTTACCGCTTTTCGTGGGAATAGATAAAGGGTTTTTCGAACAACGGGGTGTGTCAGTTGATCTCGAGCGCACACCAAGCTCAATGTATCAAGCACAAAAACTGGTCGGTGGCGAATTTGATATAGCTTGCAGTGCCGTGGATAACTTCATTGCCTATCAGGAAGGTGCAGGAGAGGTAGAACTAGACCGCGATCCCGACCTCTTTGTTTTCATGGGTTCAACTCAAATTGAGCTTTCTTTTGTAGTGGCTAAAGGAATCGAGAGTTTTGCAGATTTAAAGGGTAAATCTCTGGCAATGGATGCTTTGGCCACGGGGTTTGCATTTGTGCTTTACCGGATGCTGGATAAAGCGGGTCTTACAGCGGAGGATTATGAATTAGTCTCGGTTGGTGCGACACCACACCGTTGGGAAGCAGTACAACGAGGTGAATATGCTGGCACACTTTTAATTGAGCCCTTTACGGGTCAGGCGCGGGCTGGCGGATACACTATTCTTGAAAGTAGTTTGCAGACATTTAAAGATTATCCGGGTCAAATGTTTGGTGCGATGCGGGGCTGGGCGAATGAAAATCGTCCCACAATGATCTCGTTTATTAACGGCTATCTCGACGCCCTTGATTGGACGTTTGTTCCGTCGAATAAGGAGGAGGCCGCGAGAGTACTAGGAGCCAATATGCCGCAAATGCCAGATAAAGCGGTAACCCCCGCCCTCGAAAAACTTCTAGTGCCGGAAACCGGTTTGATCCCAATGGGGACAGTTGATATGGAGGGTCTCAAGACAGTGCTTGAAGTTCGAAGCCAATATGCGCCACAGGGGAAGCCGCTAACCGATATAAACAAATATCTTGATCTTAGTTTCTATAAGGAAGCAATCGCCAGCCGTTAGCCTATGTCAAAACACTGGCAAACCCAGGGAGAAATTTATGGTTTTTGATTATTCAACAGTTTATCGGCCTGGATTACCCCCGACTGAAAAGCGCTGGTCAGGATTTCCCAAATATAATTTTATTGGTGGTCACAATGACGGGGCAAGTGTTCCAACACAGGACTTTGTTACTGCAGCGGCCAGCGTCCTCGAAAAAGAAGGGTCAACGTTGGCGACGTATAGTCTGGAAAGCGGCCCACAGGGATATTTACCGTTACGTGATTTTCTTGCCAATTATCTCAATATAAGCACGGGCATGAAAGAGACGGCCGATGATATTTTGCTCGTATCTGGTTCTCTGCAGGCCCTGGACCTTGTCAACGATGTGCTACTTACAAAAGGTGATACGGTTATCATCGAGGAAGCGGCTTATCAGGGTGCCATTCAGAGAATAAAGGGCCTTGGTGTAAGAGGTATAGGCGCTCCCCTTGATGCAGACGGTATCCGAATGGATAGTTTGAGTAATATTCTTGATGATTTAAAACGCGATGGTGTCAAACCAAAGTACCTTTATGCTGTACCCACGGTACAAAATCCAACTGGTACGGTAATGCCGGAGGCACGAAGGTTGGAATTTCTGAATTTGTCCCGAAAATTCGACGTTCCTATTTTTGAAGATGATTGTTATGCAGACCTGACATTTGATGGGCAACGCCCGCGGGCAATCAGAGCACTCGATGATGATGGCCGGGTGATTTTTTGTGGAACATTCTCCAAGACCATTGCACCGGCATTACGGGTTGGATACCTGGTGGCTGAATGGGAAATCCTCTCGCAGATGCTTGCTGTTAAACGGGATGGTGGTTCCGGAGCATTGGAACAAATGGTTCTCGGGGAATATTGCCCCACGCGATTTGAAGAGCATGTCACCAAGCTACGTAAAGTTCTCAAAGGAAAATGTGAAGCAATGTTGGATACGATTGCAGCCGAATTTGGGACCGTCGCCGATGTACAAAAACCTAAAGGTGGGATTTTCGTATGGGTCCAACTGCCAGATAGTATTGACACAATGAAATTATCTGAAGTCGCAATCGATGAGGGCGTTGCGATTAACCCTGGAGCAGAATGGGTAGCAGACCCTGAAACAGGCAAAAGTAAGATGCGACTTTGCTTTGGCAACCCTACAATAGACGAGATTCGGGAAGGCGTGGCAATCCTTGCTAATATATGTCATCGCGAGTTTGGGTTACCGAAACGCGGTTCGAATATTAGACGCTAGAAGTTTTTTTCTGCCTTTCCATTTCTTTAACCTCGGCAGCGGTTTTTCCCCAGGTTGGAGGATTTTTCATGTATTCCTCTTCTTCCGGTGTGTTTTTACGACCTAACACTGCGTTTCGATGGGGAAAGCGTCCAAATTTTTCAATTGTATCGTAGTGGCCTTGTGCAGATTTTATCGAATTATTATCCGCTACCGCCTTGTAAAGTGGAAGAGCAATCTCATGATCAGCAAATACTTCGCTGTGTTCGAGTGGAAGGTACATAAAAATTCGTGGCCATTTCCCCAATCCATTATCAAATCCACTAGCAAGCGCATATTTAGTAACTTTTCGGGCTATCGGGTCCGCAGAAAATGCGCGTGGTGATCCACGATAAATATTACGCGGGAACTGATCGAGACTAATAATCAGAGCCAAGCATTCCTCTGCGGTGGATTTCAAATGGTCAAGGTCACCATTGGATGCTTGTTCATGTATCTCGGTGTAATTGTCGACTAAAGCTTTGTCAAAGTCCGGCGTCGAACGAAACCAAATTTCGCGCTTTTCCATTGGTGCCTTGAGGTCGATAGTACCAAACCAGAACCGCAAAATTTCTTTGGCAACTGTATCCAATTTTTAATTCCTTACGCCCGGCCAAGCGGCAATGGTGATGTATCATTTAACGCTATCTGTTCCTGAACAAGTCTTGCAAGCAATGACATTTTAATATCCTGGTGTGCGGTGTGATCCCACAGGTTGTCGAGTTCTCCGGGGTCATTCTCTAGATCATATAGTTCGCCCCATTCATGGCCATGGTAAACTGAAAGACGCCAGTTTTGGGTAATTAATGTGCGCGCCTTGGGATCTTTACCGAGCACTGGTAAAATTCGCTGGTTATCTTCTTCAATTAAAATTGCATCCCGGGGGCCGGTAGTTTCGGGTTTGTTTGTAACTGACAAGAGGCTCCGCCCCTGAAGCCCATTATAGGGGGCTACCTTGGCTCTATCGAGGATCGTGGCAGATATGTCTATGGTTCCCGAAATTGCTTCAGTCTGTGCTCCAGCTATGCTGCTTTCGGGATCCGACCACAGAAAGGCTACCCTCACCAATTCACTATAGTGTGCCGGGCCCTTGCGAAGCAGGCAGTGGTCACCCAAGTGGTCCCCATGGTCACTGGTAAACATGACAATTGTATTTTCATTGAGGCCATTTGCTTTTAGCGCTGATAAGATTTTACCCACACCGTCATCAACCATTGAAATCATACCGCAAGTGAGTGCTCTTGCCTCCAATGCTTCCTGCGCATTAATTCCGTAGGACATAATACCGTCTTCCGGCGGCAAACCTTCATCTCGACGCTTTAATAAGGCCCGCACATGAGCCGGAGGTTCCCAGTCATTAACGTTATATGCATTCGGAACTTCCATCTGTTCGGGTTTATACATATCCCAGTATCTTCCAGGCGGCGTAAATGGGTGATGAGGGTCGGGGAAGGAAGCGACCATATAGAATGGGCTGTCTTTATCAGAGCGAGCATAATCGACAATATATTTTTCAGCGTGATCAGCGATCCAGGCGGTGGGATAGAGATTTTCTGGTACTTTGGTCCTCCAGGCCTGTAAAACCGAGTAGTCGTGTTGCAATGCATTTTCGGGTCCAATCAATGCGTCGGCATCTTCACGCTGGCTTTTGAGCCACCAGTAATAATCTCCGCCACATTCGTCCCCGTGACCAAAACACAAATCCACATGCTCATATCCATAAAAGGGAAGATCTAGTTTTGCATCAGGACTATCCCAAAAGTCAGGTCGTTCCTGTTTATAGTTCCCATCCAGAAAGGCGTCTTTTTGTGCCTCCTTGAGGTTATCCTGTGGCGGTGTATAGCCCGCTGGTATTTCATCATCTTGGTTCAAGGGGGGATAAGTAGTGAAGTTTTGAAGGTGGCTCTTACCAACCAGCGCCGTCTGATACCCGGCACTTCTTAACATATCGACAAAGGTATTGGATGAAAGTGGGAGAGGGATACCGTTCTGGCGAACTCCATGGGCGGAGGGCGTCCGACCCGTCATGAGTGTGGCACGGTTTGGCATACAGACCGGGTTTGAAACATAAAACCGGTTAAACTGAACGCCAGATTTTGCGATAGAATCAATGTTTGGTGTTTTTAACACGGGGTGACCAGCGCAGCCTAAATAATCTGCGCGATGCTGATCAGTGATGATGAGAACAAAATTTGGCCGTTTACCCATTTTCCAGATACCTCAACCATGAAATTTAGAAACCCTTAATACCTTATTGGTGTCTCGCTGCCAAATATACTTCGGGTATTTCTATTGAAAGATTTTCTGTATTGTATTTCTGCCTAACTAACCGATGGAAATGGGAGTAAATAATGGGATCAATTGATGCCGATGCACATGTGGTTGAGTGTGAAGCCACTTTTGATTTTCTTGACCCAGAATTTGAGAAATATCGGCCTTTGGTGGTGCAGTCTAAAGATGACAGGGCTGTCTCAAGCCAAGTGGGGATTTATCAAAGGGAATTTTGGTTTTTAGATAATCGAATGCTACCAAAGGAGGGAAATGTAGGTGCTGATACTGCTAAAACCTCACGCGAAATGGAAGACATTGTCGGTCGGCTAAAACACATGGATGAGCTGGGCATTGATGTTCAGGTTTTATATCCCACCGTATTCTTGAGACCTTGGACCCAGACGCCTCAAGTTGAATACGCCCTGATCCGCTCATATAATCGATGGCTCGTCAGTATTTGGAAACAGGCACCCGATCGCCTGAAATGGGTGGTGATGCCTCACCTTCTCAATATGGACAGATGTCGCGAGGAGCTTGAATTTGGAAAAAATAATGGGGCTTGCGGTGTCTATATGCATGGCATTGAGCATGATACACCGCTTTTTTCAGAAAAATTTTTCAACCTCTACCAAATGGCAGAGAAGTTGGATCTACCAATTTGTTTTCATGCCGGCAATAATAGCTTTTTGTTAGAAGGTATGTATCGTGAAGATAGCGGGTTTGCGAAGGCGAAGTTGCCATTGGTGGCAACATTCCACCAGCTATTGTTCAAAGGTATTCCTTCGATGTTTCCCAAGCTCCGTTGGGCCTTTGTAGAAGTTAGTGCTCAATGGATACCCTATGCGCTAAATGACCTTGGCTTGCGCTTAGCCCGCAGGGGTGAAGATATCTCGGAAACAATCATGGCAGACAATAATATTTGGGTGGCGTGCCAGGTGACGGACGATCTCGAATACGTGCTGGAATATGCAGGAGACACCCAATTAGTAGTCGGGACGGATTATGGGCACGCGGACACCTCAACTGAGATAGAGGCCCTCCGAAAGCTAAGTTCAGACGGAAAGGTTACCGCCGAAGTTGCAGGGAGAATCTTAGAGGATAATGCGCGGGCCCTTTACGGGCTCTGATACCGTTGTGGTTGGGTAATTTTTGATGTTGGAGTAACCTTAAAGTAGTGACTTTAAGAAACTATTGGGAATTGGTTCTAAATGTATAAACAAGTTATTGCAGCCGTAGTTGCCTTATTGGCCCTTTCACTCACAATTGGGGTATTTGCTGCAGAAGGGATTAAGCGCGTGAAAATAACAACAAGTTTAGGTGTCATCGAGGTTGAGCTTGCACCTAAGGAAGCACCAGCCACAGTCGAGAATTTTACCAAATATGTGAAAGACGGCTTTTACAATGGGACAATATTTCATCGGGTCATCGAAGGGTTCATGATCCAAGGGGGTGGTTTTGAAACTGGGCTCAACAAAAAAGATACCCGGGATCCCATAGAAAATGAGGCAGATAACGGACTGCAGAATTTAGTAGGTACTTTGGCCATGGCAAGGACTAATGACCCGCATTCTGCGACCGCGCAGTTTTTTATCAATACGGCTGATAACCAGTTCCTGAACCATACGGATAAAAGTCCAAGGGGCTGGGGTTATGCTGTTTTTGGCAAAGTTACGTCCGGAATGGAAGTGGTTCGCCAGATAGAGGGCGTTCAGACCGGTCAGCGAGACGGGATGGGTGATGTACCCATGGAAGATGTGGTTATTCAAAAAATTGAAATAGAATAATTTTTGGAGTTACTGGCCCAACCTCCTATTGGAGCCGCGGTGGTGTCTTTATCCGGTCTGGTAACGTGGTACCGCGCCCCTCTGAACGGGCACGCTTATATATATCGATTGCCAGTGCGAGATCGGATAGTCCCATGCCCATTGCCTTGAAAAGGGTTATATCAGCGTCTGGTGGTCGTTCAGTATTTTCCTTGATTAACTCTGATACAGTGCGGACATTTAGCCAGGCATTATCATCTTGTCCGTAATATTTGATGAACTCAGCCGACATATTTTTGATGGTTGCAAGGTTATCGACGGCGATGACATCTGCCCTATCAAAAACGTCATTGGTAAATTCAATTCGTGCCGGCACAATTGCGCCCATCGCAT
>CAZCKO010000032.1:0-26036 GCA_964499275.1 uncultured Rhodospirillaceae bacterium | reverse complement strand
TTAAACTTGGCGCTAAAAATGTTAATGTTCCAGGAAATTTAAAATTCGCCGCAGACCCCTTACCAGTAGATGACCGCAGACTTACGGCGTTATGGAATACTATAAGTAAGCGTCCTCTTTGGATTGCTGCGAGCACCCACGACGGAGAGGAAGACGCTGTTGCTGATGCCCATTGTTCAATCGCCTCCAACTACCCTGACTTACTAACAGTCATAATTCCGCGTCACCCGATTCGGGGTAAGGAAATTGCTGCTTCACTTTCAAATCGGGGATTAATGATTTCATTGCGGAGCGAGAACCATACTGTGCAACCGGCAACGGAAATTTATATTGCTAACACAGTAGGAGAGTTAGGCCTCTTCTACCGGCTTTCACCAATTGCATTTATCGGGGGAACACTTATTCCACATGGTGGGCAAAATTTATTAGAAGCGGCCAAACTTGATTGCGCAATTATACACGGGCCTTCAACAGACAATTTTACCACGATCACAAATGAAATTGCTAACGTCGATGGATCTATCGTTATCCAAAATAATTCGGAGTTGGCAGACGCTGTCTCTGCGCTTCTTGCCGACGAAGAAAGGCGTCGGAGTCAAATTATAGCTGCAGCAAATATTGCAGAAAATAAAAGCGGGATCCTTGAAACCATTATGCACCAGCTGTCGCCATTTTTAGATTCTTTTAAAGCAGCATCCTCAATACGAAGTAAGAACTAGCATGATGCGCGCACCGGGTTTCTGGCATAAACCGAGTATTGCAGGCAAATTATTGTCTCCACTTTCAGTGTTATGGCGTTCTGGCACTGCTGTTCAAAAGGCATTGGCGTCACCCCCATGGTCTGGACCTGTTCCAATATTATGTGTTGGGAATATAACGGCTGGGGGTGCCGGAAAAACTCCACTGACTATTGATTTTGTCCAAGCTTTAAACGCATCCGGCCATAGACCACATGTTTTAACACGTGGTTTTGGTGGTTCGTTAATTGGACCCGTAAAAGTTAATCCTGATGTCCACACAGTGCCTCAGGTCGGTGATGAACCATTACTTTTAGCTTCTAAGGCGCCAACGTGGCTTGCACGTAATCGTGTTGCGGGCGCAAAGCAAGCTATAAAAAATGGTGCTTCAATCATTGTTATGGACGATGGCTTTCAAAATCCAACAATCAAAAAATCATTTTCGATTTTAACAGTTGATGGTGGTTACGGTTTTGGCAACGGTCAAGTCATCCCCGCTGGCCCACTACGCGAAACACCGAAGACCGGTATCAGCCGATGTGATGCCGTAGTATTAATCGGAGAAGATCGACACGGTATTGTGGACTTTATTGGCAACACCTGCCCTATTTATCGAACAAAAATTATGGCCTACCCCAATAAGGAATTGACTAACCAAAAAATATTAGCGTTTGCTGGTATCGGGCGTCCTTCAAAATTTTACGAAAGCGTATTAGAACTAGGATACGAATTGGTCGACACATTTGACTTTCCAGACCATCACCAATTTAAATTAGATGAAATTAAATCGATTTTGAAACTATCATCTGAATTATCGGCAATACCAGTTACAACTACTAAAGACTACGTTCGTATACCATTAGAAATGCAACCTATGATTAAAACAATCGAAATTGCTTTGGAATGGGAACATATTCGAGAAAGGGAAACTATCATCTCCAGAGTTCTTAAAGATGGCTAAAAAGTCCCCAGAACTGCGGCGCCTTTTTCGAATTGTCAGTTACCCTCTGGAAGCCCTCGCAGTAGCTTTGATTTTTGTTATCTTCTACCTACTACCGGTAGATTTATCGTCCAGATTAGGTGGTTATATTGGTCGGTTGATCGGGCCAAGACTAGGCTACCAAATGAGAGCGGTTGACAGTCTTCAGCGAGCATTTCCGGATTTAGACAGTAGAGAAATCGAGAAAATTACCTACAGCATGTGGGACAATTTAGGGCGAGTTTTAGCAGAATTACCCCACTTAAAAAAAATTACCAATGATCGTGTGAAAATATTAAACGAGAAATATTTAACACCTGTCAAAATCGATGGCACACCTTGTATTTTTTTCACAGGCCATTTTGCGAATTGGGAACTTTTAGCATTTACCGCCCAAAAAGTGGGAACACCTTACTTACAAGTTTATCGCGCAGCAAATAATCAACTTGTAGATCTAATGCTGAGGAAAATTAGAGGTTTAAAAAATGCAGAAATTATCCCAAAGGGTCCAGAAGGAGCCAAGGAAGTTATCAAAACCCTCAAGGCTGGTCGCCGGTTAGGGATTATGGTAGACCAGAAAATGAATGATGGAATTCCTGTCGAACTATTTGGACGTAAAGCGATGACCGCCCCCGCGGTAGCAAAGTTATCCATGCGATATAATTGTCATGCAATTCCAGTACGAATCATTCGTAAAGATGGGTGTAATTTTGAATTAAAGGTATACGATGCAATCAACAAACCCGCAGATGGTAATGTTTCAAAAATGATGCGCGATATAAATAATCTGATTGAAGAGTGGGCCACTGAAGATCCTTCACAATGGCTCTGCTGGCTTCACCGCAGATGGCCTGAAGACTGATTAATAAAGTTTTTATTCTTTTTTAATTGACATTGGACCTACCAATAAAGAAGGGTCAAGGCGTATCGCCCTCCAGTTTAAACCCCAATGTAAATGTGGCCCAGTTGCGCGACCCGTCCTTCCTACATGTCCAATTAACTGACCTTTACGAACCTTTTGCCCCTTATCAACTACTATCTTATCAAGATGAATATAAATGGTTCCTACACCCAAACCATGATCGATTAAAATGGTTTTTCCTGCGAAAAACATACCCTGATGAACAAACGATACAGTGCCGCTTGTAGCAGCTACAACCCGAGTCCCCAAAGAGGCAGCGATATCGATACCCAAATGCGGTGCGCGACGTTTTCCATTGAGTATCCGTTGACTACCATAAACTCCCGAAATTCGACCACGAACAGGCCAAACAAACCCTTCTCTGAAGTCATCAGCTAGGGTTATTAAGAGACGCGCATTTATCAATGAATCCCGTTCTCGTTTAATTCTATTCAAATCACGTTTCTCTGGCGTGACTTTGCGCTTGGGCAATCCTGTAATGCTTTGAATTTTATAGGTCCTCTTTTTTATTTTTAATAATCGTCTCTCAACTCGACCATCGTACAGCCTGACCTCTAACCTTATGATTGAAGCAGCATCGTGTGAAACGCCAAAAACAAAACTACCATTTGGCAATGTTTTTAACTTTTTTCCATCAACCTTCACTATGCTGGACGGCTTGGTAAGTCCCATTATTAGCCCGCCCTGAGTCAGAGGGCCCTTTAACTCAAGAGCCGATAACTGCGTATTAAATATCAACACCAAAAAAAGAGACAAAATCGTAGCTGTCACAATAGCGAACCCTGTGAACCACCAGAACTAGACTTGGACTTCTTTGATGATGGCCTTTTTCGAGTTAGTTTAGATTTTGGAACTCCACCATCATCATCAAAAATAGCTCCTCGCGTACCATCGGAGAATTCAATTTTTATAGTTTCACCGGGGGCAGCGTCCACTGCACGAATTACAGGTTTACCAGCACTATCACGAACTAAGGCAAATCCCCTCCCCAGAACTCCTTTATAGGACAAGCTCTCTAATAGACTGCTTTGTGAACCAAGTCTTTCGCCATTAGCTTTTATTATTCGGGAAATACCAAGTTGCAATCGAGATTCCGGGTCTGTCATCCCTAATAGGTTTAAACAATTTTCAACCTTTATCGAGATTGCCAGGTTTAAACGACCACAGGTTTGTGATAGCCGCTCCCTGGCATAATTTATGACATCATAGGGGTGCCGTAATCGCTCGTTCAGACTGTTAATCACTTGCACACAGTTATTGAAACGATTCGTTGCTGACACTTTAAGATGATCAGTCTCTCTGTCGAGGCGTTGTGCTGATTCCTCAAGTAAATTATCTGGCTGTGGCAGACCTCTAACCAAGGCTTGGAGCCTTAATCTCATATCTTCCAAACTCCGCTCCAAGCCAGAGTTTAGGCGTTGTTGCAATTGAAGAACTTGTGCTTCAAGTTCTGCGCGCACAGGAACAGCCATTTCTGCAGCGGCCGTAGGCGTTGGCGCGCGAACATCCGAAGAAAAATCAATTAAAGTCGTATCGGTTTCATGGCCAACTGCTGAGATCAGGGGTATATTACTCTCGGCGGCGGCCCTAACAACAATCTCTTCATTAAAAGACCAAAGATCTTCAAGGCTCCCCCCTCCTCTTGCTACAATCAGCAAATCAGGTTTTGGTATATCCCCGGAAGCATGGCATACATTGAACCCCTTGATAGCCGATGCAATTTGTGCTGCTGCCCCTTCTCCTTGCACCATCACAGGCCAAAGAATCACTCGACGAGGAAAACGGTCGGAAAGCCTATGCAAAATATCACGTATTACCGCTCCTGTAGGAGAGGTGATGACACCGATTACATTCGGTAAAAAGGGTAAAGGTTTTTTTTTCTCAGGATCAAAAAGGCCTTCTGCAGTCAGTTTCTTACGACGGTCCTCAAGAAGCTTTAATAGAGCACCCTCACCTGCGAGTTCAACCGAATCAATAACAATTTGATATTTCGAACTTCTAGGGTATGACGAAATCCGGCCGCTACAAATTATATCCATACCTTCTTCAAGCTTAAGACCAAGTTTTCCGACTGAACCACGCCAACAAACACCATCGATTGCTGCATCTTCATCCTTCAAAGTAAAATAGAGGTGTCCGGAGCCATGATAATTTGGCCTAGACACCTCACCCCGCACGCGCACTCTCCCAAAAGCCCCTTCAAGAGTACGCTTGATTGCGTTGGCTATATCACCAACAGAAAATTCGTTAATATTGTGTTCAAGCGCCTGAGGTTCTTTAACGATGGAACCGTCGGGGAATTTGGTTTGAGTATCGTTGTCTATCATAGCGACTCACATTCTATGCTAAACGGGAGTTGTTATACTAGGGTTCTGGTAAGTACTGGACAACATAAGTGGAGAAAAGAAGTGAAAGTTTTAGTCGTAGGCGGTGGTGGACGGGAACACGCACTATGCTGGGCTATCGCTGGTTCGCCCCTTGTCAGCAAACTATATTGCGCTCCTGGCAATGCAGGAATTGCACAAGAAGCAGAGTGTATCAATATCTCTGCAGAGGACGTTGAGGAAATCGTGCAATTTTCATATTCCAACGAAATTAATTTCGTTGTTATTGGCCCTGAAGCCCCATTAGTGGCCGGCCTAGCCGACAAATTGAAAGAAGTAGGAATTAAGTCTTTTGGGCCGAGTGCGGATGCCGCAATCATGGAGGGTTCAAAATCTTTCATGAAAGAGTTTTGTTCGCGTCACGAAATTCCCACTGCAAATTTTGGTCGCTTTACTAACTCAATGAAAGCCAAGGAATTTATTAAGGAGCATGGAGCCCCGATAGTTATAAAAGCAGATGGCCTTGCTGCGGGCAAGGGTGTAATTATCGCAGAGACCATCAAGCAAGCAAATAAAGCAATAGAAGACATACTAGATAAAGAAATCTTCGGTACTGCAGGAACAGAAATCGTGATCGAAGAATTTCTTAAAGGAGAGGAAGCCAGCTTTTTTGCTTTGTGTGATGGCAATACGGCTATTCCAATGGCATCGGCGCAAGACCACAAGCGAGTGGGAGACGGTGACACCGGACCCAATACGGGCGGCATGGGTGCCTACTCTCCAGCTCCTATCGTTACGGAGTCCATGACTGCAACAATCATGGAGACAATCATAAACCCAACTTTAGAAGGTATGAAAGCAGAAGGCCGGCCTTATAAGGGGGTCCTCTATGCCGGCCTGATGATTGAAAATCATAAACCCAAACTTCTCGAATACAATGTTCGCTTCGGCGACCCCGAGTGCCAGGTATTGATGATGCGGTTAATGTCAGACCTCTTACCCGCCTTAATTGCATCGACCGATGGCGTGTTAAAAGATTTTGATTTGCGCTGGTATGACGAAACCGCTTTAACGGTGGTAATGGCAGCTAATGGATACCCCGGTTCCTATGAAAAGGGTAGTATAATCAGAGGGCTAGATATTTTTAAAACAGAAACAGAAGTATCAGTATTTCACGCTGGTACGGCACTGAATGAACGAAAAGAAATATCTGCGGTCGGGGGCAGAGTTTTAGCCATTACAGCCCTAGGAGATGGCATTGTAGATGCCCAAAATAAAGCCTATGAGGTTGTCAACTCCATTGATTGGCCAGGCGGCTTTTGCCGACGTGATATTGGTTGGCGAGCAATTGAGCGTGAAAATAAAAAAAATCACTTAAAGATAATAACTGATTAATAGGGAGATGTTCAGTTGGAAATTAGAATAGATGGCAAATCTGCCTTAATTACAGGTGGAAGCCAGGGCCTCGGAAAGGGAGTGGCCCATAGGTTTGTGGAGGCAGGTGCCGATATTGCGATCTTAGCAAGAAATCCTCAGCAACTCGAAAAGGCGAAAGCGGAACTTGTGGCCTCCGGCCCAGGAAAAATCGTCAATATTTCTTGCGACCTTATGGATCCAATAGCAACAGAAGAGGCGTTCAATTTAGCTGAGAACGAATTGGGTAAGATTGATATCCTAGTCAATAATGCAGGAACATCTAAGGCTGGACCATTCCTAGATATCACCGATGAAGAATGGCAAAACGATTTTGAACTCAAGCTATTTGCCGCAATCCGTTTATGTCGGCTAGCTCTTCCCGCCATGAAACAACGGAAATGGGGACGAATAATCAATGTACTTAATATTGGTGCAAAAGCCCCCAGTGCCAATGGCGCACCCACAGCGGTTACGCGGGCTGCCGGACTTTCTCTTACAAAAGTATTAGCCAACACCGGCGCACCGGACAACGTACTCGTAAATGCCTTGTTAGTGGGCTTCATCAAATCTGGTCAATGGGAACGCCTTTATGCCAAATCTCAGACAGAAAAGCCTTACGAAGAATTTCTGCAAGATATGGTGGACGCGCGTGATATCCCTTTAGGCCGTATAGGGGACACTATGGAATTTGCCAGCACTGCATTATTTTTAGCGTCCGAATCTGGGGGATATATTACTGGTGCCGCGATTAATGTAGACGGTGGGCGTTCGCCGGTCGTCTAAGTCAATTGTCATAATATTTTTCTGGGTCAACGAGCTCATTCTCCTCTAAGCCTCTTAACGCAGCCTGTGCCATAGCAACCCTCGTCTCCTCTGTACTCGCACCAATGTGGGGAGTTGCAAGGAAGTTAGGTAAATTTAACAGGCGATCATTCTCGGCCGGCTCAACGGCAAAAACATCAAAGCAGGCGGCCCGCAATGACTCATCCGCAAGCCGGTCAGCTAGAGCCTCTTCATCAACGATTTCGCCTCGACAAGTATTAATGAGTACAGCTTCGGGGCGAATACGTTCCAGTATATCACGGCTATAAAGGCCGCGCGTCGTTTGTGTCTTTGGCAAATGTAAAGTTATTACTTCGGAACGTTCTAGTAGTTCATCGAAGGAGACCGGAAGAACTCCATACTCGGAAAAAAAATTTGGGTAATCCCTAATATCACAGGAGAGGATAGTACAGTTAAAAGGTTGCAGAAGACGGATCACTTCTTTCCCTATATTACCACAACCATGAACGCCGACCGTTCGACCAGTTAGTAGTTCGCCATTACGGTAGCGTGGTCTATCACCACCACGCATAGACTGGTTAAGTGGTGTTATCCACCTGAGCGCACTTATCATAAAACTCAAAGCTAACTCAGCGACAGATAACTTATTTACCCCAAAAGTATAACCAAAAAACGTTCCGTGTGATTTCAAAGCATCGAAATCAATAGTTTCGCAGCCTGCACCGAATTTGCTAACCACCTTTAAAATCGGCAAGGCCGATAAAACTTTATCCGTTAGTGGCTCAAAACCTATAATCGCTGCATCACACCCATCTAAAAACTCTATTAACCGATTTTCATCAGTAATCTTTTCATCGTCTACAAGCCTAGCGTTGGGATAGGCATCGAGAATTATCTGTCTCATAATTGGATGAGCGCATGGGGTATTAGCTGAAACGCCAAGTTGTTTGATCACGATTAGAACCTTTAATTTATCGGAAGATACTCTGATTTTAATAGAATAATCTGCCATTCTCTAAGCTTCAATGGGAACATAATTGACACAAATAGCTCCAAGGTTATAGTCGCGGCGTTTAAACCGAAGTAAATTATCATTTTACCATGACATCGCCAGAAAACCTCAGTGAATTGAACATTGCCTATCAAGGTATGTTTTACCCCATGGAAACGGATCATATGGGGCACGCGAACGTACGTTATTACAGCCGTGCTTTTAACGAAGCAGCCTATTTCACTTTCACAACAGCAGGTATCACCCCGGACTTTATGAGAAAAAATGATCGTGGGATGGCAGCGGTGACAGAAAATTTTGAATACAAACGTGAAATTATGCCTGGTGATTTAATTCAGGTACGTACATGTCTTATTAATTTCACACCTCAAAGCCTGCACGTATGGGGTGTAATGCTAGATTCCTGTTCTCATGAAATCTGTGCAATTAACGATCAGGTGTGCGTATCTCTTGATACTCAAACACGCAAATCTGTTCCTTGGCCTGAAGAAATATTTGAGAAAGGGCAATCATTAGTCAAGGAACGACCCGTTATTTAAGCACCTTCATTTTAAGTCACCCACAATACTAAAAGATTAAACAGAGAAACCTTGTCTAAAATTTCTTTCCAATTGAATCACTTAATATTATTTAAAAATTCCGAAATCGAATTATTAAATAACATTGGGTTTTCTATTGCTGAATAGTGACCGACATTCGGAAAAAGAAAAAATTTTGCATCATGTAACGCTTGCTGGGCAGAACGACACACTTTTTCAGGGGCGACCGGGTCTTCAGCCCCGCAAAGAACTAGAGAGGGTAACCGCATTGAGGGGGCGTCTAAAAAAAAGTTTGAAGTACTCAGCATTTCAACGGCCTGTCGAAAACCACTAGGACTAACCTGCGCCATGATCTTAACCGCTTTAATACGAGCGATATCAGAGACTTGCGACCCCATAATCGCGGGGCCTTTTTCATAGGCAAACCTTTTAGGTCCAAGAGCTTCAAAAACCTCAAGTCGTCCGTTCTTTGCTCTCTCCCGCTCCTCTAAATCAAGCCCTCCCAATCCTATCAAGCCATGCGCAAAAACATAGCTAAGTGCATTTATTGGATTTCTCACACAAAACCTCGCACCAATTAATGCGGCAATAGATTGCCCCAGAAGATGTACTTTCTTAACTCCCAAAAAATCTAGAAGTGCCTCTAAACAGTCAACGTAATCGTCTGAGGTTGGCTTGTTGACAGTTAAAGGGTCTGAGCCGCCATAACCCGGCATATCCCATGCAATCACTCGATACTGATTTGCAAGATAAGAAAGTTGTCCTTCCCAGCTTTGAGAACTGCCGCCTATTCCATGCAACAAAAGAAGAGTCTCACCTTCTCCCTCTTCTCGCCAGGAAAGAGTTTGACCAATGATTTGGGTTCTTTTTAGCTCCCCAATTGACAAGGCCATCAGGCCGAGACTTCTCGTTCTTCTGGTGCCTGCGTATAGAGTTTTGCTACACGGTCAAGTTCAGCAAGGCACCTAGGGTCCCAATCTGTTTCAGGCGACATATCTACGCCCCAATGCCCTTGAGTATCCTCACCGCGAAGAAGCATAGCCGAGGCACCTGGAAATCCCGTCTCACGTATTGATGGTGAAACATAATGTATAGAAAGCCCTATCCGCCTATCATTAGAATTATTCGGAGCTGAACCATGCACGCAATCTTCCTTATGGAACGAAAATTGTCCGGCTTTAAGGATCATTGGCTGAGATTTTCTTTCGTCAATATCAACTATTGTCTGGCCACGCGACAAAAGATTTTCTTCTGACCTGAATTCTTCATGACGATAAATGCCTTGATTATGCGTGCCAGGAATAAACTCCATACAGCCGCTTTCAAGATTACTATCGGAAATTGCTAACCATGCTGTTAACGTGTCAGGAGGTTCCAGACCGTAGTAGGTCGAATCCTGATGCCAAGAGACAAAACCAGGGTCGTGGGCCTCCTTTTGGAAAAAACTAGAGCCCCAGCACAGGATATTTGGACCGATAATATCTTCTACGGCATCGAGTAATCTGGGATGTGAAACTATATCGCACAAAAATGTAAAGGGCAGATGCGCTTTTATTTTACAGCGTTGCTGTATTTGCGTACCCATCTTCGCCTCAACCTCTTCTACTTTTCGCCTTAGTTTTGCTGCCTCGTCCAAGGTGAGTAGATCGATGGGTCCGACGAAACCGTTTCGATTATAGGCTTCAATTTGATCTGTTTCGAGATAATTAGGCATATTTATACGTTGTAATAGATTCCATTTTTGTAATCTATACGCTAACCGTTCCACCCCGAGACTTCAACATTGTCTTCGGCTGGACGTCGTCGATTGTATCATCTATCAGTACATAACCCATCGTTTTTAATAGTTAATAGTGAAAGACCTCTCAGATGACAGAACAAACAAAACAGGAACTAAAACGTACTCCCGTCGCATTTGGCGATTTAAGGGGGTGGATAGATGCATTACGAAAAGAAGGCGAGATCGCAGAAATAGACGCAGAGGTGAATTGGGACATTGAATTAGGAAATATTATCCGGATGGGTCAGGGAACCGGCCACGGCCCTGCTTTCCTCTTCAATAATATTAAGGATTATAATACTCCAGACACTTTATCCTCTAAAGTCTTCACCGGTGGTCAGGGAAGTTATTCTCGTTTAGCCATGATGTTTGGTATGCCAAGAGATACGCCGGTTCGTGATCTTGTTCAGGTTTGCCGCACAATTTTCAATGAGCAAGTAACACCAAAAACGGTAAAAACCGGCCCTGTTAAAGAAAATATTCTAAAAGGGAGTGATATTGACCTTCTAAAATTTCCGGTACCGAAATGGAATCGCGGCGATGGTGGACGATACATTCTGACATATGCCGGTTGTGTGACTAAAGACCCGGATACAGATGTCCATAATATTGGTATCTATCGAGGTATGGTTTTGGATAAAGACCGTATTGGGGTTCTTCTTTGGCGTGCTCAGGGGTGGGGAACCCATTACGCCAAGCACATGGAGCGTGGTGATAAAATGCCAGTTGCATTTGTTATTGGGTGGGAACCTTCAATGGGTTTTACCGGTGGCGCTCCTATACCGCGATCAATTTCTGAATATGATATAATGGGGTCTATTCGTGGCAAGCCAGTCGATCTTGTGGATTGTGAAACCGTGCCGCTGCAGGTTCCAGCCAACGCAGAGATTGTCATTGAAGGCTGGATTTCGACGGACCCATCCACTTTTGAGGCAGAAGGCCCTTACGCTGAGTTTACAGGTTATTATGCTCCCGATCGATCGCCGAAACATGTTGCACAAGTCACCTGTATCACACACCGCGACCAACCAATCCTAAGGGGTTGTGTCGAGGGTGCAATCCCAGGAAGTTATGGGGAAAATCCCATCATGAGTTCTATACAACGCTCCGCAACAGCTTGGAATGCCTTAGAATCAGCAGGAGTTCCTGGTGTCATTGACGTTTTTGGGATGCCCATTCAAGCATGCGTTAACACAATAGTCTCAATCAAGCAGACATACCGTGGCCAAGCAAAACAGGTAGCCGCCGCATTATGGGGTAATTCCGCCTCCCATGTTAGATACAAGCATGTCACCGTCGTTGATTCCGATATTGATGTTCACGATTATGACGCAATTGACTGGGCAATGGCATGGCGTTTCAACGCTGGAGAAGGCGACCTTGTCGTGTATCCCGAAAATTGGGGTGCAGGACTTGACCCAAGCGTGCGTGCTCGTGATTCTAATGTCCATTTATTTGGAACCGGAAAATGGCATCGGGTACTTCTCGATTGTACTATCAATTTGGATTACGAACCGGATTCAGAAGGGCGGCGATACCCACCAACTATCCACCCCGATGAATCAGACGCTGAGTCCATTCGTAACCGTTGGGCACAGCTTGGAATGGATAAGTGGGGCGATCCACTCAAACCTGTATAAATTTGATTAAGTGATTGACGTATATCCATAGTCGAAATATTTAGATCCATACGGTACCGTATGGAAATGAGGAATGTTTATAAATGACCGGAAAAGACAGCGATATTGATACCTTTGGTGGTGTCTCCAATAGACTTCAACCACGCCCTTTCGGAGATTTAAGGGCCTGGATTGATGCGCTCAAGGCCGAAGGCGAACTGAATGAGATTGAAGCCGAAGTAGATTGGGACTGTGAGCTGGGCACTGTTGCCCGAAAAGCATTTGGTACCGGTGATGGCCCGGCACTACTTTTTAAAAATATAAGTGGTTATAACGGTAATGACGCTCGCTGTAGCCAACTTTTTACGGGTGGCATGTCAAATTTTTCTCGTATCGCTATGACCTTGGGTCTCCCAAAAGACGCGCCAGTCACCGATATGGTTCAAGCGACACGCTATTATCTTGGTCAACGTGTTCCGCCCACTGAAGTCTCTACTGGTCCTGTGAAAGAAAATATCGTAACTGGTGACGAAATAAATTTATACGACTTTCCAGTACCAAAGTGGCACCGTGAAGACGGCGGAAGATATATAAATACCTTCCAAGCTACAATAACTATGGATCCAGACACGAGCGTTCACAACCTCGGCATCTATAGAGGGATGATCGGCCAGAAAGACACATTACCTGTATTACTTTGGCGTGCCCAAAACTGGGGGGTTCACTTCCAAAAATGGGCCGACCGGGGCATGAAAATGCCGGTTGCACATGTTTACGGCTGGGAGCCTTGCCTACCATTTTGTGCGTCAGCACCGGTCCCCACTGGTGTTTCAGAGTATGATGTAATGGGTGCGATCCGTGGGAAGCCAGTGGAACTCGTAAAATGCGAAACTAACGATTTGATGGTCCCGGCAAGCGCTGAACTAGTAATCGAAGGTTTTATTGACCCCGACCCAGCTACCTTCGAAATGGAAGGTCCATTTGGTGAATATACCGGCTATTTCGGTGGCGACCAAGGACCAAAGCATGTAACCAAAGTCACAGCCATAACTCATCGAGATCATCCCATCTTTCGTGGCACACTTGAAGGCACTTTGCCAAAAATGCTGAACGAAAACAGTATCATGAGCTCTGTCCAACGCGCTGGTGTAGCCTGGAATGTCCTGGAGAGAGCAGGGGTGCCCGGGGTTACTGACGTGCACTGTGCCCCCGCCAATAACGGTACAACATTATTTATTCAAATCAATCAGACTTATCGAGGTCAGGCGAAGCAAGCTGCTGCTGCAATTTGGGGGTCAAATTCGTCACATCTACGTTACAAGCACATCTGGGTCGTAGATCAAGATATCGACATTCATGATTACGGTGCAATCGACTGGGCCTTCGCATACCGTGTCAATGCAGACGAAAACGATATCGTCTTTTTCCCGGGCTCTTGGGGATCACTACTTGACCCTTCCACCCGCCTGAAAGATCGCGATCCAATGCTGTATGGTACTGGTAAATGGTGTAGAGTACTCATTGATGCGACTGTAAATCTCGATTTTGAGCCCGAAGAACAGTACAACGGTGAGCGCTATCCCGCCATGGTCATTCCCCATAAGGAAGACATGGATAAGGTAAATGCCCGATGGAAAGAATACGGTTTTAAGGATTAGGTCGTTAAAGTTAGAAAAATTTAAAATTTGCAATAGAAATAATCATAAAAAAACATTCAGTAGAAAATAGTTCTGAATACTGGCACTATAAAGAGGGCTATTTGGAGATTTTACTATGGAGAAGCCACAACTCCCTGCCGCATGCAAATTTGTAGATGAAATAAGATCTCTTTACTCTCAGCATTTAAACCCTGATATTTTATGGGATAAGATTCGTACCGCAATGGGTCCTTTACTGGTTGACCCGGAATTAAGGAAAAGCTCCAAAACCTGGCCGCTTACCGTGGAAGGAGCACCAAAGGTTAAAAATCTTCTGTTTTACGAAGACCCTGACTATGGATTTGTATTTAATGCTACAGTCCGCAAGGCAAATTCGGTAACAAGTGTGCATGATCACGGTGACGTCTGGACACTCTACGGACTCATCGAAGGCCAGGAAACTATGTACCGGTATTCAAGAATGGATGATGGACCACGAAATACGGGGCCAGCAAACCTTAAACAAATCAGCTGCCACAACCTTGGACCGGGCGACGTGGATTCCGTTTCACCAGGTAATATTCACCAGGAACATGGTGGGCCTGAAAACAGCATGGCGTTTATTGTGCGCGCGCAGAAGGCTGGTACCTTTAAACAGCGGACTTACAACCTTGAAACTGGTGAGGTAAAACTAAATAACGGGCCGACTTTAATTCCGCATGAATTAAGGCAAGTTTGAACAGTCAACCAAATTTTGGATTTGCCCAGTGACTTTACCGTTTTGATTTAAAAAATGTTTTCAGTAGTTTTTGTGACCGTAATTCGTCTATACCGCCGTATACTTCGGGCCGGTGATGACAGGAGGGGTGGCTAAAAAATTTAATACCATTCTCTATCCCTCCGCTTTTTAGATCAGAAGCACCATAATACAAGCGCCTGATACGGGCCATTGAAATAGCGGCGGCACACATTGTACAGGGTTCAAGGGTTACATATAAATCACAATTAATTAATCGTTTGGCTCCAAAAACCTTTGTAGCTTCACGTAATGCTAACATCTCTGCATGAGCGGTAGCGTCATTGAATTCTTCGGTTCTATTGCCTGCAGCCGCCAGCACCCGCATGGTTTGGCTATCGACAATTACCGCCCCAACAGGCACCTCCTCTCTTTGGGCCGCCTCTTCAGCCTCTGAGAGGGCAATCTCCATGAACTTTTGACTGTGTGAACAGACCGGGCTTGTCATAAAAAATGAGATCGGGAAACTAAAGTACTACAGTTTAGGATTTCCGTTTTACCATCGGAGGCATCTCTTCAAGGAGACGCCCGTAACCCTCTCTGGGTTCATTTATAGACAACCTTTTTTGAAATTCCCAAACTCTTGCAGTTACTGGAAATACGATGGGAATCCCAAGATCTTGTTCTAACATTGGGATTACATCCAAGGCCTTCCAGCCCGTACCAAGCATGTATATACCTTGAGCCCCCTTATGCTTTAGCGCTAGTTTTTTTATAAAAGTGTAAATTTCTTGAGACGACAATGTCTGTACCTTATTGAAAGGAATATCAATACCTTCCATGCCAAGGACATCAAAACCTTCTTTCTTAAAATAATTTCTGAACGTTTTATTAATGTCTCCCTGAAAATAACTAGCACCAACAAAACGCTTAACCTTCAGAGCCCGCAAGGCAGAAACATGGTTCGTGCCCGAAGTGAAAACTTGGGTTTTATGCTTCCGTTCCCAGCCACGAATCTTTTTAGCTTCGCCGGCATTGCCAAGCACCATAAAGGGAGGGGCACCTTCAGGGTGTATTACATCACACCCCTGCTCTGCTAAAATTGCGACTTTCTCATCGTAATCCCTCATTACCTCTTTAAACTCCGCACGATCTCCTCGGGTGATATTGTTGAACAGTGGAATAACGCCAATACCCTCAGGCAGAATTCTAATCATATCTTCGAGACCACCCGGTCTCATAGTTGGTTTGATAATACCAATGATGCCTCGCCAGCTTGAAAATGCCATAGCCAATCTGTTCCCAGTATTAGTTTAAGTCAGTGCAGTATCGCTGTTGTCATAACCAACGCGCAAGTGGTTATGATAAATTTGTATTTGAACGCCGCAGTCTATTTATCAATTGAAAACTATGAAAGTTTCGCCCAGACTAAGGCCTTACAGTAAAAAAAGTAAATTCATAGTATTAGGGGGAGACTAATATGAAAATATTGAAGAATTTTTCGGCGTTAGTGACGATGATAACACTCGGAACGCTGATAGCGTCGACGACGCAGGCTGATAACGTATCAAAATTTTATGACGGTAAGACTGTCCGATTTTACATTGGTGCTTCACCAGGGGGTGGGTACGACCTTTATATGAGAACATTAGTTCAACATATGGGCCCTAGGTTGCCCGGAAAACCAAATGCGATCGTTGTAAATATGCCTGGATCTGGTGGCGTCAAAGCATCTAACTACGTTTACAATGTCGCACCAAAGAATGGAACCACAATAATTACTCCATTTTGGACTCATCCGCTTTTTCAGCTCATAAGACCGCGTGGCATAAAATTTGATATGAGCAAAATGAGATGGATTGGCAATATGGCAGCCTTGAACAGTATGGTTGTCGCCATGGGTAACGTTGCAAGAACACTGGAAGATGCAAAGAAAAAGGAAATAGTTGTCGCTGCCTCTGGCAAGGGTTCTGAGACCTATATTTTTCCAAAATTTCTTAATTCGGCGATAGGTACTAAATTCAAAATCGTTACCGGGTATCGCGGCACCGCCAAAATGACTAATGCAATGGAAGCCGGCGAAGCTCAAGCTCGTGGCGGCTCCTGGCAAAGCTGGAACGTCATTAGGCCGCAATGGATTGGAACCAACAAAATTAGCCCTCTTGTTCAAGCCGGATTAAAGCCCCACCCAGACCCTGCTGTAAAGGGTGTCCCGATGTTAGTTGACGTCGTTCCAAGCAGCTACAAACCAATAGCACAGTTATTATCTGTACCGGTTGCAATGGCAAGGATTGTTGGGACACCACCGGGGATACCCAATGATCGCTTGAATGCCCTCAGGAAGATTTTTGATGCAACCATGCAAGACCCGGCATTCTTAGCCGATGCTAAAAAAAGAAAAATGGATCTCGACCACCTAAGCGGTGCACAAGTGGAAGCCAATATTGCTAAACTGATGAAAACACCTAAAGATATTCTCAAGCGAACAGCTGCTGTCCTTGGATATAACAAAAAGAAATCAAAAAAATAAATTTTCGTTTTTAAAAAATAATAAGGGCGCCTGCTGGCGTCCTTTTTCTTGACCAAGTCAAAGATCATTTTAATGTGAAGATATGAAAAGGCCAATCATAGGCATAACGCTCGATTCAGAACCGTCCGGTGGATATTCAAAGTTTCCATGGTATGCCGTGAGACAAAACTACTGTGATACTGTTTCTCAAGCGGGCGGGTTACCCGTGCCATTGGTTCACGAACTTGAGGCGGTCAATACATTTCTACATACAATTGATGGAATAATTATTACCGGCGGAGCATTCGATGTAGATCCAGCACTCTTTGGCGCAGAGGAAAGACATGAAACAGTGATTACAAAGGACCAGCGTACCGCATTCGAAACTGCGATCACCAGTGAAGCTCTAAAGAAGGACATGCCAATTTTAGGTATTTGTGGCGGCCAACAACTCCTTAACGTCGTACTAGGAGGCACGCTTATTCAACACATCCCGAACGAAATCAAAAACCCTCTACCTCATGAACAACCTAACCCACGAGATGAAGCAGGGCACACAATCTCCGTTAAAGCCGATACAATTTTGCATCATATCGTGGGAAAAGAAACAATGTCTGTAAACAGTGCACATCACCAAGCAGTAAAGACTATTTCTGGAAATACTGTTATTAACGCGACCGCCCCGGATGGAGTGATTGAGGGAATAGAACTACCCGGCAAAAGATTTTGCCTTGGAGTTCAATGGCATCCCGAATTTTTAATTGACGCTGGCGACAAAATGATATTTGACGCCTTTTTAAACGCCTCCGCTGAATATGTCCGATCAAAAACTTAAAGTGGAACGCATCGCTAAGCGACTTTCACGTGCTGGCGTTTGCTCGCGCCGTGAAGCAGAAAGATGGATTGCAAAGGGTCGTATAGCCATCGACGGTGTAAATATATCAACGCCGGCGACGCTAGTTACATCTAAAACAGTGATTACTATCGACGGGAAAAAGATATCCGAACCCCAGCGTCCCCGATTATGGCGTTATCACAAACCGGCAGGTATCCTGTCGACAAATAAGGATCCAGAAAACCGACCAACAGTTTTCGATCAAATGCCAAAAAATTTACCCCGTGTCATGCTGGTGGGGCGACTAGACTTGAATTCTGAAGGGCTTTTGCTTCTAACAAATGATGGTATGCTGGCACGTCACATTGAGCTTCCCTCTACTGGTTGGGTAAGACAATACCGGATCCGCGTGTATGGACCTCTCGATGAAAGCCGGCTTATTTCATTATCGAACGGCATTACTGTAGACGGCATCCGCTACGGGTCTATAAAGGCAAATCTTGATAGTCAACGCGGGGACAATTCGTGGATTACGGTATCATTACAGGAAGGCAAAAACCGAGAAATACGTAAAGTAATGGAACACCTTGGTTTAAAGGTAAACCGACTAATCCGTATTTCCTTTGGCCCCTTCCGACTTGGTGAGTTAAATCGTAATAAGGTACAAGAAATAAACCAACGCACCATTTCAAAACATACAAGTTTCGATAGAATCAATTTAGAAAAAATCAAAATTAAACGGGTGCAAGATAAAAAGAAATCAAGTGACCTAAAAAAGACTAACCTACAATTGGATAAGAACGGCTAATGCGGATCGTCGGCGGCAAGTATCGAGGACGTCAACTTTTCGTTCCTCCTGGACGGAATATAAGGCCCACTAGCGATCGTGTAAGAGAATCAATATTTAATATTCTTACCCAGGGGAGGGAGGAAATCGGAAAACGAAACCGGGTTGAAAGAGCGGACGTGCTCGATGGATTTGCAGGTACTGGGGCTATGGGGCTTGAGGCAATATCGAGAGGCGCATCAAAAGTAACAGCGATAGACAATGACGAAGCATCTTTAAATTGCTGCCGTAAAAATATTGAAGCACTTAGGGAAAGTAATAATGTTGAAATTTTTTCAATCGACTGCCTAAGCCCCGGTCCGACTGAACAGCCCTACTCATTAATTTTTCTGGATCCACCCTACGGACTAGGTTTGGTAGCTCTGGCTATTGCAGCTCTTACAGATAACGGTTGGATTGCCCCTAATGCCATAACCGTCGTTGAAATGGCAAGATATGAGAAAATTAATACCCCATTAAATTTCAGAATCTTAGACGAGCGAGTATATGGAAATGCCAAAATTTTATTTTTTGGAAATTGGTAATTAAATATTTATACAATCGCGGAATTTAAGTCTTAATATTAGATAACATTCCGATTATCTCTTCACTCGTAAAAACATCCGCAAAATGATTAAACATTGCACTTAAAGAAGCATTATGAGCCTCATCTGACCGCGTTGCGGTCGCATCCGATACAACCATAGTTCGAAAGTTCAGCATGTGTGCATCACGTGTTGTTGATTCGACACACACATCAGTCGCGATACCAGTTATAACCAGGGTGTCTATAGAGGCAGCACGAAGTAATCTTTCAAGATCCGATGATCCCTGAATAAAGGCACTAAAACGGTTTTTATTTAATATTATGTCCTCCGACTGAACATCCATTCCGTCCCAAATTTCAGCTTCAGGACGACCATCAGTTAATCCTTCCAACATCCTCTCTACATCATTTTGGCTGAGATATTCCATGTAAGCCGACCAAGTTTTAGGCGCATCATCACCATAAATTGCACGCACCCAATAAACTTTACTACCCGCTGCCCGCATTGCCTTGCATAGCTTATTGATGGCAGGGGCCGCGCCAGCACAATAAGGGGAATAGGCGGTCATCCCCTCCTCAAGCCAAATATTCTGCATATCAATAACAACAAGCGCCGCCTTCGACGGAACAAGTTCTTTGTAGGCATGCAACTTGCCATTACGCCTTCGGAGGATATGCTCTATAGTAGACTGTGACAGCTGGACGTTGTGAAATTTCGTATCAGGCATCTTCCAAACAATTCTATTTTTGTACTCTCAAGCCAGTGATCTTAACGGCGACCAAAGAGACGTTCAATATCAGTGAGATTTAACTCGACATAGGTTGGGCGTCCATGATTGCATTGCCCCGAATGTGGTGTGTCCTCCATCTGCCGAAGTATCGCATCCATTTCTGCTTGATTCAAGCGACGGCCTGAACGCACGCTTCCATGACAAGCCATGGTTCCGCATACACCTTCTAAGCATTCTTTCAGTGTCAAGCCTTCACCCAGCTCGGCTAAATCATCAGCCAAATCCTTCACCAAGCCGACGATATCGACATTTCCAAGAATCGCAGGCACTTCACGAACTACCACCGCGCCATGTCCGAAGGCCTCGAGAACTAAACCCAGATCGCCAAATTCCTCAATCCGTTCAACCAATCTCTGACATTGGTATTCTTCAAGTTCTATAACCTCAGGGATCAAAAGACCCTGTCGCGCTACTTGTCCATTTTCTAGTGACTGCTTCATCTTCTCGTAAACCAGTCTTTCGTGTGCCGCATGTTGATCAACAATCACTATCCCATCATTAGTTTGTGCAACAATATACGTTTCATGCAATTGAGCTCGTGCAACGCCGAGAGGGAACGAGCCGGAAACAATTTTTTCTACACTTTCAGATGATGAATTTAAGTAGCTCTCGGCTGGGGGTGCAGATGGCCTATCAATTCCCAGCGTTGGCGAATAATAGTTAGCTGCACTCTGCACCAATCGACCATGTGATGAAGACCGATGAGATGGCACTTCAGCTCCCAATTGTCCCTCAGCTCTAAAGGCTCCCAAGGTTTGATTAGCCACAGTCGTAGATGTCCGGTGCCCTGCATCAGCTAGAGCATGTTTCAAAGCCCCAACAATTAAACCTCTTACTAAACCGGCATCTCTGAAACGAACTTCTGTTTTCATCGGATGAACATTTACATCGACAAATAAGGGGGGGATCTCCAAATAAAGGGCAACCATTGGATGACGATTGCGTGCTAACAAATCTTGATATGCGCCCCGAACAGCTCCTATCAGCAAAGAATCTCGAACGGGCCTTCCATTTACAAACAAATATTGTGATCGGGCGTAAGCCTTATTCAAAGTTGGCAGTCCAGCATACCCAGTCAATCGAATCTCTTTTCTCGCTGATTCTATTTTTAAGGCATTTTCAGCAAAATCACGCCCCATTACCTCAGACAAGCGTGACAACCTCACATCGGTCATATCACCTTGGACGTTATCAAACCTCAAACGTTTTCGTTTTTCATCCGATACGGAGAACTTAACCATCGGATTTGCCATAGCTAGTCGACGGACTATATCAAGTATATGGTTAACCTCCGTTCGATCTGTCTTTAAAAACTTTAACCTAGCTGGCGTGGCAAAAAATAAATCCGTAATTTCCATACGCGTACCGTTTGTGAGTGACGCAGGCCGGATTGTCTCTTTTTTCCCTCCTATGACTCCAATCGACCAAGTCTCATTAGCACCACGAGCGCGACTTTCAATCTTAAGACGTGAAACGGAAGCGATAGACGGCAGGGCCTCGCCTCTAAATCCAAGCGTGGAGATATGAAATAGGTCGTCGTCCAAAAGCTTTGACGTTGCATGACGCTCTACAGAGAGTAAAAGATCATCACGCGACATACCAATACCGTCATCATTAACAATAATAGAACTCCGACCACCTGATCTGATCGTGACTTCAATATTCCGGGCTTGAGCATCTATGGCATTTTCCACCAGCTCTTTAACAACAGAAGCTGGCCGTTCAACCACTTCACCAGCAGCGATACGATTTATTGTTCCCTCTGGTAAAAGACGAATTTTCATATCAAGATTCCTCACCACTGAGAAACCGTCGAACTAAAAGTTTTCCTTCTTCAACGGCTGGCTGACTGAATGGATCAACAGAGAAAAGATGTGCCGTGATAATCGTTTCAAGCATGAAATGCATCATTAATGCGCCCAAAGTTGTCTCATCCAGTCTTTCTAATTGAATGACCCGTGTCGGTTTATTATTTTGGATTAACGCTCTGGCCGTTCCCCATTGTTCAGCCTCCATTAAATCACCCACTGATTTACCTGCTAAATGCGTTAGGGCATCGTCATTGGCAAATACAGGGTCAATCAACGGGCCTTTTCCAGCGTACGACATCATAATAATCGTAAACATTTTATCATCGGGGCCATCAAGATAAAGTTGAAGCTGGCTGTGCTGGTCAACCGCGCCAAGGGCATTGATCGGCGTCGTTCCTTTCCCCTGCTTACCGAGACTTTCAGCCCATAACTGACGAAACCATAAACCAAATTCTGTTAGCCGGTCGGTATAAGGCATAATTATTGTAGATAGAATATTCTTTTCGGTCGCTAATCCTGCCGCGATTGCAGCACCAACAGCAGCTTTAACATTCCTAGGATCCTCACCTGTCAAAATCGGATCAAGAACACTTGCGGCGCCTGCCCGTACTTTTTCAACCTCTAACCCTAAAATCATTGCCGGTAACAACCCAACCAAAGACAGAACCGAAAAACGCCCTCCAATTCTCGGGTCATGATCAAGAACCAAAATACCATTTTTTATCGCAAGTCGACGAAGTATATTTTCGCCAGGTTCCGAAATCGCAGTGAAGTGTTCCGCTAATTTATCCTTTTTAACTAACTTACTGACCGCCTCTAAACATACCAAAAAATTAGTCACTGTTTCAGCCGTCGTACCAGATTTAGAAATTACAAGAAATCCTGTTTGTTCAAGCGGCAAACTGCTCAGCATATATGAAATGCTATAGGGATCGACGTTGTCATAAAAATGAAGTTTTGCCACCTCTGCACATGGTCCAATACCTGTGTCAGCTAACCTACAAATAGCTCGTCCCCCAAGACTCGATCCCCCAGTACCCAAAATCACAACGTGTTCAAATCGATCGCGATATCTAGCAGCGACGGAATATAAAACATCTAGATCGTCAGTCCGTTCCGGCAATTGTAGGAAAGGCAAACTTTTGTCAGCGTATTGTTGACGCAGCTTTTCAAGAGCTGGTCGAGTTTCCTCTATAAAATTTTCAAAAACGTCCTGATTAAGGCCATTAAAACCAATAGCCGCGGAGAAACAATTAGAAGTCTGATGATCATAAGACATGGATGTCATGGACCTAGCCTTTCTTCACACTGTAAACCAGCCTTGCGAATCAGGAAAAGGCACTCATCAAATAACCAGTGGATAAATTGTCCAATTTATATACCGTTGTTAATCTTCGACACACCATCACGTTCAGTTTAACGACATTCGTTAGAAAATATTCAGGAAATTAATGTGGAAACCTATGTAATTATTACGGTTGGGATAGCATTCTTTTTTGGCGGCTTAGTTAAGGGCGTTGTCGGCATGGGTTTGCCCTTAACGGCTATAGCGTTAATGACTATTGTTCTTGAACTTGAGATTGCGATCCCTTTGCTGGTAATCCCAATCATAGCAACCAATTTATTGCAAGCGATTCAGGGCGGTAGATTTCTCGAATTGATAAAAAAGTTTTGGGGAATGTTGTTGGCTGCATTCCTGGGAATTTTTATCGGCGCTTATGCTTTATACCGGCTGGATCCAACATATTTACTTATCGGCCTCGGTATAATTGTCTGCATTTATTCGCTTAACAATCTTTTTACCATTCGATTAAGCATCAGTGAAAAATCCATACCGTTTGTCGCCCCATTTGTTGGGCTCTTATCTGGTTTTTTAGCAGGTACAACGGGTGCAGTTGGCATACCGGTAGCAATTTATTATCAAATGTTGAAAATGAAAAAGGACATTTTCGTTCAAGCGGTTGGAATTCAATTTTTATTTACGGGAATAATTTTAACATTCGCATTGCTTCGAGAAGGAGGTCTACAAAGTAACATTTTAATCGCATCGATTTTGGCCCTTATTCCGACTGCTATAGGTATGTGGTTTGGTTGGATAATTCGAAATAAAGTCTCGGAAGAAAAATTTCGTATTTGGCTGTATATTATATTGCTACTGATTGGTTTAAATTTGGTAAGGAAGGGTATTTTCTGAAAGTTTGACGCTATAAACACCTAAAAGGCTATGAACCCAGATTATTTACTGTTCAATGAATTCGACAACATTCTCCAAAGCTAATATTTATGAGGAAACAGGATTGCCCGAAATGGGCCTCCGAAATTATTGGTACCCTGTTCTTGCTGCGTGGCGTTTAAAAATACGCCGACCAAAGGCAATTAGAATACTCGGTGAAGAGATAGTTCTTTTCCGTAACAAAGAAAAGACTTTCGCACTAAATAACCAATGCGCTCACCGTGGAGCCAAATTATCGGAAGGTAGCTGTCTTTATCCAGATACGAATACATTGACATGTCCGTACCACGGTTGGACATATTCCGGTGAAACTGGGGAATGCATAGCAAAATTGATGGAAGGACCTGAAACCAATATACCAGTGGGCGCAAGAGTAAAAACTTATCCCGTTCGTGAACATTTGGGAATAGTTTGGTTGTTTATAGGTGATATGGCCGCTGTCCCACTTGAGGAAGACCTCCCCGAATGTTTATCCGATACTCACGAGTGGCACACTATTGCTACATGGAGAACATACAAATGTAATTGGCGACCATTAAATGATAATCTTTGTTACGATTTACATGCTCCATTTCTACACCGCAACTCACCCGAACTAGTATTTCAACCCATCTTTCCATTTGCTAGCAAGGTGACCACGACTAAACTTGAAGACGGAAAGGGTCTCGGCTACACAGCACGTGAAGGAATCACCGAGGCGGATTATCCTAATTTAGGTAAATTTCCTCCACCTTCAGAAGCATTTTGGCGAAAGCTAAATCCGATTGGGCGAGGGCAAGAGCTAGATCCGCAAACCTCCCAAGCAACAAAACTATACGGTATAAAATACCGACATATGTCGCGACTTCCAGCGGTAACACTAGTCGGTCGCCCGTCCGGTGATTATTTTATGTGCCGGTGGGTAACCCCTATTGATTCAAAAAAAACATTATTTTATTCTGTGAACGCCTACCGGCGGCGCTCAAAAATAACTACCATTCTTGATAGGATCCGATGGGTAGCTTGGCACTCGTGGGCGCATGACTGGGTTTTTTCAGACCAGGACAAAAAGATTGTAGAAGGGGTTCGTTCTGATAGAGAACAGTTATCACAGAGTGATACAGGCGTAATCGCCTGGCGGAAGTTTATGGCTGAAAATGCAAGAAATCCAAACGATGGAAGAAAATTAAAACTATAGATTTTTCAGTCAAAAAATATATAGAGTTGATTGGCATTACTCAAGATTTGCCTTTTTCCTTTGGTTAACAAATTCAATACCTTTTGGCTTTCCAACAATTACAATAGTTAAATTCTTTGGACGCAGGAGTGATTTGGCTACTCGCTTTATGTCTCTGGACGAAACGGCGTTTATCAACTGTTTCCGCCTATAAAAATAATTTTTACCAAGATTGTTAACCTGTATGGCAAGTAAAAGCCTTGAAATTCCGCGTGTTGACGTCAAGCGTAACGGAAAAGAACCATTTAGGTAAGTTTTTGCAGCAGAAACTTCTACTTTTGTTGCACCATTTTCTGCAAATTTAGCCCACTCCGCTCGTATGACCTCAATAGACTTATTTACGCGTTGATTAGCTGTAGCCACTTTTCCCATATATAACGATGCATGATCGAAAGGGTTGAGAAAGCTGTACACCGAGTATGCGAGTCCTCTCTTCTCTCTCACCTCTGACATCAAACGTGACGAAAATCCGCCGCCTCCAAGTATATGGTTCATTACATAAGCGATATACCAGTCTGGATGATCTCTTTTTATACCCGAGTGACCAAACAGGACTGTGCTCTGCGGTACTTTATGATCTATAATAATAATTTTTCCTTTAGCTTTCGGAATAGTTTCTAGCAGTTTTTGAGACTTTCCAATTAATGGTAAATTTCCAAAAACCAGATCAAGACTGGTACTCAATTCTGTTGGTGAAATATCGCCCGCGACTGCAACTATTAAATTCTCTCGTACTATATGACGTCGCATAAAAGCCCGAATATCTTGATAAGTCATTTTTTCT